>NC_015161.1:550000-915000 GCF_000190555.1 Deinococcus proteolyticus MRP | reverse complement strand
TTTGCCGGGGTTGTCGGCGGGGTGGGCCTTGCCGGCGAACACGAACTGCACCGGCCGCTCGGGGTGGTTCACGATGCGGCTGAGGCGCTCGCGGTCGCGCAGCAGCAGGGTCGCCCGCTTGTAGGTGGCGAAGCGGCGGGCAAAGCCGATGGTGAGCACGTCGGGGCTGAGCAGGGTGTCGGTGTAGGCCAGCTCGGCGGCGCCGGCCCCGTTCCGCAGCAGCATTTCACGCTGGTGGTGGCGCACGAAGGCAATCATTTCGGCCTTCATCTCGCGCTGCACGCCCGCCAGCTGGGCGCCCGAAAGCTGCTCGACGTTCTGCCAGATCTCCGGCTCGTGCAGGCGCTCAGTCCAGTCTTCAGGCATCACGGTGCTCAGCAGGTCGCGCATGCGCTGACTGGTGAAGCTGAGGTTGTGCGCCCCGTTGGTCACGTGGCCGATAGGCACTTCCTCGGGGTAGAGGCCGGGATACAGGTGCTTCCACATGTCGCGGCTGACCTGACCGTGCAGCTTGGAGACCCCGTTCGCCATGCGGCTCATGCGCAGGCTGAACACGGTCATGTTGAACGCCGGGCCGTGGTCTTCCATCGCTTCACTCCGGGCCAGCGAGTAGAGGTGCTCGCGGGTGGTGTGCAGCTGCGCGGGCCAGCTTCCCAGGTAGCGGTCCATCAGGTCCCAGGAGAAGGCGTCGTTGCCGGCCGGAACTGGGGTATGGGTGGTAAACAGCGTGCTGCCGGCAGTCAGCTCGTGGGCGGTGCGGAAGTCCAGGCCCTGCTCCACCCGCTCACGGATACGCTCCAAGTTCAGCAGCCCGGCGTGGCCCTCGTTCATGTGCCAGACCTCGGCCGGAGCGCCCGCAGCCCGCAGCGCCCGCACGCCACCGATGCCCAGCAGCATGTACTGCTTGAGGCGCATTTCCTGGTCGCCGCCGTACAGCCGCGAGGTGAGCAGGCGGTCGTCGGGGTGGTTCTCGGGCACGTCGGTGTCCAGCAGCAGCATACGGATACGGCCCACGTTCAGCTGCCACACCCGCGCCGTCACCGTGCGCCCACCGATCTCCAGCGAAATGCGCAGTTCGTCGTGCTCAGGGGTACGGATGGGACGAATGGGCAAGGTGGTCAGGTCCAGGCGGTCGTACTTCTCTTCCTGCCAGCCGTCGCGGCCCAGGGTCTGGCGGAAATAGCCGTCGTGGAACAGCAGCCCCACCGGGGTAAAGGGCAGGCCCAGGTCGGACGCGCTCTTGCAGTGGTCGCCGGCCAGCACGCCCAGGCCCCCCGAGTAGATGGGCAGCGACTCGTGCAGGGCGTACTCCATGCTGAAGTAGGCCACTGGCTTGAGGTCGGCGGCGTGGCGGCTGGCCCAGGTGTCCTGTTTACCCATGTAGGCGTCGAATTCGGCCATCACCTCGCCGTAGCGGCGCACGAACTCGGGGTCGGTGGCAGCGCGGTCCATATCTTCGCTGCCCACTTCCAGCAGGGTACGGACCGGGTTGTGGCCGTAGGTTTCCCAGATGTCCGGGTTCAGGTCGCGGTAGAGGCTGCAGGCCCGTGGCTCCCAGCTCCAGTAGAGGTTGTAGGCCAGCTCCGAAAGCCGCCCGATGGCCGCCGGCAACTTGGGCAGCACCGTCACTTTGCCGAGAATATTCATGCCTCACAGCTTAGCCCAGGGCGGCCGGACCAGGGTTGCCGGACCAAGAACAGGTCGGGCCAGCTTCAGCGCGGGCCAGGGCGCACAGCCACGTCGTCCAGCGACACGTCACGCGGGGCGGCCAGCACGTAACGCACCACGTCGGCCACGGTAGCCGGCTGGATAAAGGCGGCGGGGTCGTACGCGGCTTCCTCCTGCTCCCGAATGGCCTGCTGCATCGGCGTGGCCGTGCGGCCAGGGTACAGGCTGGCCACCCGCACCCCGGAGTCGGCCACTTCCTGGCGCAGGGCGTCGGCCAGGGCCTTGAGCGCATGCTTGCTGGCCGCGTAGCTGGCCCAGCCGGCATTCGCCCGCAGGCCCGCGCCCGAGTTGATAAAGACGATGGTGCCCCGCGCCGCCTGCACCGAGGGCAGCAGCAGCCGGGTCAGCTCGGCGGGGGCGACCACATTGACCGCCAGGGTCCAGGTCCAGCGGTCGTGGGTCTGCTTGGCGACTGCGCCCAGCTCGGCCACGCCCGCGTTGTGGACCAGATGGGTGGGGCGCAGGTCGGCGGCGGCGGCAAAGGTATCAGGGCGCAGCAGGTCCAGCTCCAGCAGCTCTGTCCGCGTGTGGGGGTGCTGGAGCTGGACCTCACGCTGCAAGTCCTCCAGCGCGGCGCGGCTGCGGCCCTGCAGAATCAGGTCGTGGTCGGGGGCCAGGGCAAAGGCGGTGGCCCGGCCGATACCGCCGGTGGCGCCGGTGATGAGGGTCAGGGGACGGGGAGCGGGGGCAGAGGTCATGGATTCAGCGTACCTTGCTCCGGCCGGCGCACCGCCTAGACTGGGCCTATGCCCGCACCGCGCCCGGCCCTCACCCTCAGCCTGCTGAACGGCGAATATGCCGTGTGCCGCCTGAGCCCCGCCGAACCTCTGCCCCACTGGGCCACCGAGGGCGAGTTCTGGACCGTGAGCCGGACCGCCGAAGAACTGTCGGTACTGTGCGCGGCGGAGCAGGTGCCGGACGCGGTGCAGTGCCAGGCGGGATGGGCCGCCCTGAAACTGCAAGGCCCCTTCCCTTTCGACGTGACCGGCATCCTGGTCAGCGTGCTGGAGCCGCTGCGGCAAGCGGACATCGGTATTTTCGCCGTGAGCACCTTCGATACGGATTATGTGCTGGTGCCCCAGGAGCGGCTGACAGGCGCCCTGAGTGCGCTGGAGCAGGCAGGCCACCGCGTAGAGAGCCGGGAGTAGAGGGCCGCGAGCAGATGGCCCGGAAACCCTGACCCGGCGTCCCACCGCCGCCCAGCAGTGCCGCCGCTTTTTTTCCCGCACGCTTGCTATCATGCTCCCCATGTCTGCCGCTCCACGCCGGCTGCGCCCCGGTCCACCCTGAGCCCCTGGCCTGGAGTCTTTACCCGCCCCCTCCTCTCCCTGCGTCTGCCGCAGGGAAGCCGGGGGCCCGTTCAGCCGCAGAGTTTGGAGCACCCCCGCTTCACTTGTCCCCTGTCCGCAGGGGGCGGGGCGAAGCCGTGACGCCAGGAGTATCTATGACCCAACAACCCAGCGCCCAGTTGCAGGGCGAAATTGACCGCCGCCGCACCTTCGCCATCATCAGCCACCCCGACGCGGGCAAGACGACCATCACCGAAAAGCTGCTGCTGTACGGAGGCGCGATTCAGGAGGCGGGCAGCGTGACCGCCAAGCAGGGCCGCTCGCATACCCAGTCCGACTGGATGAGCATCGAGCAGCAGCGCGGGATTTCTATTTCCAGCTCGGCGCTCACCTTCGAGTACGAGGGCCGCCACATCAACCTGCTCGACACCCCTGGGCACCAGGATTTCAGCGAGGATACCTACCGCACCCTGACCGCCGCCGACTCCGCGCTGATGGTGCTGGACGCGGCACGTGGCGTGCAGGCGCAGACCGAGAAGCTGTTCGCGGTGTGCCGCAACCGGGGCATTCCCATCCTGACTTTCGTGAACAAGATGGACCGCCCCGCGCTTGACCCCTTTGAGCTGCTCAATCAGGTAGAAGAATCGCTGGGCATCACCGCCGTGCCGCTCACCTGGCCGATTGGCGACGGCCCTGATTTCAAGGGCGTGTACGACCTGCAGACCAAGCGGGTGCTGGCCTTTGAGCGCACGTCGGGCGGCAAGCACCGCGCTCCCGTGCAGACGGCGGGCCTGGACGACCCGCAACTGGCCGAGCTGGTGGGCAGCGACCTGGCCGCAGCCCTGGCCGAAGCGGTGGAACTGATTGAAGGCGCACTGCCCGAGTTTGACCTGGAGACCTTCCTGCGCGGCGAGATGACCCCGGTGTTTTTCGGCTCGGCCATGAACAACTTCGGGGTAGAGCACTTCCTGAGCAACTTCGTGGAGCTGGCTCCCGCGCCCGGCCCAGTGGAAACCAGCGCCGGTCTGCGCCAGCCCACCGACGAATTCGCAGGCTTCATCTTCAAATTGCAGGCCAACATGAGCAAAGCCCACCGTGACCGCACCGCCTACATGCGGGTGATGTCGGGCGAGTTCGACCGCGGCATGGACGTGATTCACGGGCGCACCGGGCGCAAGCTGCGGCTGTCGCAGGCGCACACCCTGTTCGCGCAGGACCGCGAGAAGGTGGAAGAAGCGTACCCCGGCGATATCGTGGGGCTGGTGAACCCCGGCGTGTTCCAGATTGGCGACGTGGTGAGCCTCAGCGGCAAGGTGTCGCTGCCCAGCTTCCCGCGCTTTACCCCCGAGACTTTTGCCAGCGTGTACCTCAAGGACGTGGGCAAGCGCAAAGCGTTCATGAAGGGCCTGACCCAACTGGCCGAAGAAGGCGTGGTGCAGGTCTTCTACCCCACCGACGGAGCGCGGGAACCGTTCCTGGGAGCGGTGGGGCCGCTGCAGTTCGAGGTGTTCCAGGCCCGCATGGAAGAGGAGTACAAGGTGGAGGTGGAAATGAGCGTCACGAGCTACTCGCTGGTGCGCTGGCTGGCCGGCGACGAGGGCAGCGTGGCCCGCTTCGCCCGCAGCATGGAAGACGACCAGGGCCGCCCGGTGATGCTGTTCCGGTCCAAATACGACCTCGACTACACCGCCGAGCAGCACCCCGAAATCGAGTTCCTGCCGCTGCCCAAGGACCTGACACGCGTCGGATGACTGCACCGGAACTGATTTCACCGGACCTCGGCGTATTCGGCCCGGCCACGTTGCAGGCTGCCCACGACCTGCCTGAAGGGGCGGTCAAGGGTCTGAAGCTGCGCCGTGTCCCGCAGGGGGTCAAGGGCAATGCGCGGGTGCGGGCCGGCAAGCGCTGGTTCGCACAGCGCTTCGTGCTGGACATGGGCGGCCAGCTGCTGGACAGCCGCTGCTCCTGCGGTGAAAACCGCTGCCCCCACCTGGCACGGGTGCTGAGCGGCACACCGCTGGAACGGGCGCAGCAAGCACTGGCAGAAGCTGCGCAGGCCGACTCCGCCGCAGCGGTTGCAGTGCCGGACCCTTCAGTGCTGGACTCCTCGGGGCCGGAATCCTCGGAGCTGGACTCTGCAGCGCCGGCCAGCCAGCCGCTGAGCGGGGCAGCCCAGGACCCTGAACCCGGCCGCCGCAAGAAGAAAAAGAAAAAGCGCACTGCGGCAGCGGACCCGGCAGCTGAGCCGGCGCAGGACGCCCAGGCCATGCGCCCCGCCGGCTCCCGTCCGGAAGGCGGCCGGGTGTCGCGGGCACGGGCGGCAGAACAGTACGGCCCGCTGCTGCGTGGCCTGCGCCGCCCCGAAACACCCCGGCGCGGTCAGGCCCTGCGCTACCGCCTGAACCTGATTCCCGACCCGGACGGCGGTCCCGTGCTGGTCAGCGTGGGTGCCGAGCAGGCCCGCTACACCCGCTCCGGCACCCTGCTGCCCGAGCAGCCGCTGGAGCTGCCGCCGGCCAGCAGTCTGGAGTGGCGGCGCGGCTGGCTGGACACCCTGCCCCCCGGCGCCGACAACGACCGCGAACTGCTGCGCGGACTCAGCGAATATGGCGACCCCGCCACCCTGAACGACCAGCCGGTGCAGCTGCTGCGGCGCGAGCCGCTCACCGACCACCTGTTGGCTGCGCTGCTGGCCACCGGGCGGCTGCATGCCGGAGCTGACCCACAGCCACTGGCCCCAGGCCCGGCCCGGCAGCTGCGCTACACCTGGACCCAGCGCCGGGGCGGGGTGCAGCAGTTCGGGCTGCGGGCGCCCAGCGGCCTGAGCGACGAGCAGCTGTTCGGGCTGCACAGCCGCTGGTATCTGGACCGGGAAGGTGGACAGCTGGGCGAGGTGCTGAGCCTGCTCCCACCCGAAGTGGAAGCCGCGCTGCTGGCCCTGCCCCCGGTGCCGCCCGAGCAGGCGGCGGCCACCCGTACCCTCATCGCCGCGCAGATGCACGACCTGCTGGGTGAGCAGGCGGGCCGCATTCCCCTGCCCCAGGCCATGCAGGAACACGCCGAGGTGGCCGCGCACCAGCCGGTGCTGACGCTGCTGGAAACCGGAGTGCTGGCGGGCCGGGGCAAGCACCGCCAGCTGCAGCAGGTGGCCGCAGCCGAGCTGCACCACGAGTACGCCGGGCAGCGGCTGGACGGCAGCGAGGGAGCTGCCCAGACCCTGTACCGCCGCGACCCGGACGCCGAGGCACAGGCAGAGCGGCAGCTGACGGGCACTGGTCTGCAGCCGCTGGCCGGGCTGTTTCCTGCCGCCACTGGGCCGCAGCACCCTGACCTGGACCGCCTGTACAGCGTGACCGACCCGGCCGAGTGGTACCGCTTCTTGGAGGAGGTGCGCCCGCGGCTGGAGGAGGCGGGGTTCCGGGTGGACCTGGACCCATCGTTCCCCTACCGCTTTGCTGAGGTGGAGGACTGGTACGGCTCGGCCGAGGAGGAAAGCGGCGGCGGCTGGTTCGACCTGGAGCTGGGGGTCACGGTGGGCGGACAGCGCCACAGCCTGCTGCCACTGCTGGCCGGGCTTCTGGACCGCCAGCCGGAACTGCTGGACCCTGCCACCCTGGCCGCCCTACCGAGCAGCCGCCCCCTGCTGACCGCGCTGCCCGACGGCCGCACGCTGGCCCTGCCGGCCGGGCGGGTCCGTGACATCCTCAGCGTGCTGGTGGAGCTGCACCTCGGTGGGCGCTCCGGTGGGCCGCTGCGGATGTCGGTGCTGGACGCAAGCCGCCTGGCCGAGCTGGACCGGGCGCTGGGCCTGCGCTGGCTGGGGCGCCAGGACCTGCTGGACCTGGGACAGCGCCTGCAGGACTTTGAGGGCATTGCTCCAGTGCGTGCCCCACGCGGGCTGCAGGCCAAGCTGCGCCCCTACCAGCGCCAGGGCCTGGGCTGGCTGCAATTTCTGCGTGAGTACGGCCTGGGCGGCGTGCTGGCTGACGATATGGGGCTGGGCAAGACGGTTCAGACCCTTGCCCATATCCTCACCGAGAAGCGGGCGGGGCGTGCCGACCTGCCCACCCTGGTGGTGGCGCCGACCTCGGTGCTGGGCAACTGGCGCGCCGAAGCCGAGCGCTTCACGCCTGCGCTGCGGGTACTGGCGCTGCATGGCCCTGGCCGGCACCGGCACTTCGGGGCGCTGCAGGACTACGACCTGGTCCTGACCAGCTACGCCCTGCTGCCGCGTGACATCGAGCAACTGCGTGAGCAGTCCTTTCATCTGGTGATTCTGGACGAAGCGCAGAACATCAAAAACCCGCGCAGCGCGGCGGCCCGGGCGGCCCGGGCACTCCAGGCCCGGCACCGGCTGGCCCTGACGGGTACCCCACTGGAAAACCACCTGGGCGAGCTGTGGTCGCTGTTCCACTTCCTGATGCCCGGACTGCTGGGCAGCGAGCGGCAGTTCGGAGAGCTGTACCGCACCCCCATTGAAAAGGGCGGCGACGCGGCGCGGCAGCGTGCCCTGGCGGCCCGCATTCGGCCTTTCGTGCTGCGGCGCGACAAACGCTCGGTGGCCCGCGAACTGCCCGACAAGACCGAGGTGGTGGTGCGCCTGGAGTTGGCAGGCGACCAGCGCGACCTGTACGAAACGGTACGCGCGAACCTGGAAGGCCGGGTGCGCCGCGAACTGGAAGCGCGGGGCCTGGCCCGCTCCAGTGTCACCATTCTGGACGCCCTGCTGCGGCTGCGGCAGGCCGCGACCGACCCACGGCTGGTGCGCCTGAGCGCCGCTGCCAGCGTGCAGAACAACGCCAAGCGCGAGTGGCTGCGCTCACAGCTGCCGGAGCTGGTGCAGGAGGGACACCGGGTGCTGGTCTTCAGTCAGTTCGCGTCGCTGCTGGGGCTGCTGGAAGCCGACCTCAAGGAACTGGGGATTTCCTACAGCAAGCTGACCGGGCAGACGCGGCGGCGCGCCGAAGCCATCGAGCAGTTCCAGAGCGGGCATGCCGACGTGTTCCTGATCAGTCTCAAGGCGGGGGGCGTGGGTCTGAACCTGACAGCCGCCGACACCGTGATTCACCTGGACCCCTGGTGGAACCCCGCCGCCGAAGCGCAGGCCACCGACCGCGCCTACCGCATCGGGCAGGACCAGCCGGTGTTCGTGTACAAGCTGATTGCTGCCGGCAGCGTGGAGGAGCGCATTCTGGACCTGCAGGCGCGCAAGGCTGCCCTGGCCAGCGGTGTGCTAGACGGCGGCCTGAGCAGCGCCGCGCAGCTGACCCAGGCCGACCTGGACGCGCTGCTGGCCCCGCTGGCCGGCGAGGAGGACGGCCAGTCGGACGCCGCTTCCTTTGCCCCAGCTCTGCCCGCAGCAGAGGCCGGGAGTGCGCGGCCGCGCCCCACCGCCCGCCGCGCCATGACTGCCCAGGCGGGCCACTCTTCAGCGGATGCGGCTCCAGCCTCGGCAGACACCGCCAAGACCGCCAGGACCCTGCAGGAGGCCGAGACGGACCCGCCCCGGGCAGACAAGTCCGGTGCCGCAGAGGTGGGTGCAGCAGCGAAAGCGAAGCCCACACGCAGGGCGGGCAGCAAGGCGGCAGCCGAAAAAGCGGCAGCTCGGCCGGAAGCAGGCCCAGCCGCTGCAACTCAGCCGGCCACACCGCCAGCTGTGCCCCGCAAGACGGCAGGCAGAAAAAGCGCGGCCAGCAAGAAGCCAGCAGAAGAATAAGGCCGCCCGGAAGACGGCGGGGGGCGGGGTAAAGAGGCCTCAGCCAGCCACTTCCTCCCGCCCCCTGTCCTGCTTGGCCTCATTGCAGAAGGCCCTATCAAAGGCGGCGCCGTCCGGGCCGGCCCAAATCAGCGGCACTGGCCCAGGCTGCTCTTACACGAACTGCCCGCCTTGCTGCCAGACCTCGCCGTCCAGGCTGACGGTGCCGCCACCTGCGGCGGGGCGCAGGTCGGTAATCAGGTCCCAGTGAATCCCGCTCTCGTTCACGCCGCCGGTTTCGGGATAGGAGCGGCCCAGTGCCAGGTGGACCGTGCCGCCCATCTTCTCGTCAAAGAGGATGTTGCCGGTAGGACGCTGAATCCCGAAGTTGGACCCGATGCCGATTTCGCCCAGGCGGCGGGCGCCGGGGTCGGTGTCCAGCGCGGCCAGCAGCACGTCCTCGCCTTCGTCGGCGCGGGCCGAGACCACCACGCCGTCCCTGAATTCCAGGCGGGCGCCGCGCACCCACTGGCCGCCGTAGATGGTGGGCACGCTGAAGGTCACGTATCCGTTGGCACTGTCCTCGACGGGGCCGGTGAATACCTCGCCGCTGGGCATGTTGCGCCGGCCGTCGGAGTTGGCCCAGGTGCGGCCCTTCACGCTGAAAGTCAGGTCGGTGCCCGCGTTCTGGATACGCAGCTGGTCGGCCGTTTGCAGCCGCTCAATCAGCCCGGCCTGCATCTCGCGCACCTCGCCCCAGGCTGCCACCGGGTCGGCACGGTCCAGAAACATCGCCCGCATCACGAAATCCTCGAACTCGGGCAGGGACATGTTCGCCTGCTCGGCAGCGAATTCGGTCGGGTAGAGGGTCAGGCTCCACTTTTTCTGTGCGCGGGCTGCCGCCAGCCGGGCGCCGCTGGCAATCAGCCGGGCCTGCCGCTTGGGGTCGCCGCCCTGGGGATGCTCGGGCGCCTTGACGCGCAGGGTGCCGTCCATGGCGGTCATGTTCTGCACGTCGGCGTCGTGGACCTGGTCCAGCACGTCATCGGCAGCAAATTCAGCAAAGTCGTCCAGCTGCCCAGGGTATTCCAGGTTCAGCACCGGACGCGCACCCCGGCGCAGCACGGTGCGGTACAGCTCCTGCATCAGCGGCAGCGCCAGAGTGGAGCTGGCCAGTTGCAGGCGCTCGCCAGGCTGGGCGTACAGGCAGTAGTCCACCAGCAGCTCGGCGTGCTTGGCGGGGTCGTAGGACAGAAGTGACATATCGCTCAGCCTAGAGCATTTGAGGGAAAGATGCGTGCTTTCTGACAACCGCAAGAGAGCCAAAACCGTTGAGCAGGACGCCTGCCGAAGTAGGGCGGGGCGCTGTGTTCCGCCTCACGTCATTTGGGCACAGCGGCAGCCTCGGGGCCGTCTCCCCAGGGCCACGTCCTCTTTACAGGGCTGTCTTTACAGGGCTGTCTTTACAGGGCCGTGCAGGACCAACCGCCCTACCGTCCGCCGCTTACCCCCGCTTCCAGCAAGTCGTGCAGGATACGGGCGGTCATGCCCCACACGCGCACGCCCTGCGGGAAATACTCGTACATGGCGTACTCGCGGCCATCCGGTAAGCGGCGGGTGCTCGGCGGCGCAGCAGTCCCGCGCAGTTCGTCCAGCGTGCAGAGCAGCAGGCGGTCCACCTCGCCGCTCAGGGTCCAGGCCGCCGGAGGTTGGAAACGGGCCAGCACCGGGGTCACGTGAAAGCCCAGCGGAGTGAACACGTCGTCCAGTTCGCCCAGCACTTTGACGTTCCCCGGGGGCAGGCCCACTTCTTCCCACGCTTCACGCAGCGCGGCCTGGGTCGGCGTCTCGCCCGCTTCCAGCTTGCCGCCTGCAAAAGCCACCTGCCCCTGGTGCGTGGGCAGGTCGGCCGAGCGCACCGTGAGCAGCAGCCGGGGCCGGGGCTCCAGCGACAGGGCCGCCAGCACGGCAGCCCGGCGAAAGTCGGGCAAGCGCAGCGCCTGACGGGTGCGGCCTGCTGCCCAGCTGGCCCAGGGGTCGCTGGCCGGGTCGTACCGCAGCGATTCGTCCAGCGGGTCAGCCACCGGACCGGAAGCAGGCTCAGTCACCGTCCACCTCCCGCAGCGTGCGGGCAGTGTGGTCGCGCAGCGCCAGCTCGGGGCTCACGCCCGCCGCCCGTGCCCAGGCCACCGCGGCGGCCAGCACCTCGGCCACGCCCTCGGCCGTGTCAGGGGCTTGCTGGGCGGCAGCCAGCAGAGCTTCACGGCTGCCGGCGGCCGCATGACTCTTCTTCTGAGCCTGCCGCTCACGCTCCAGAGCGCCCAGGCCCGCAGGAATCTGCTCGGCCAGCGTCTGCTCACGGCCGCCGCGCTCCTCACGCTTGACCTGCTCCCAGACGCCCAGCACCTCGCCGGCCCCAGCCAGCTGCGGGTGCCCGCCAAACACGTGCGGATGCCGGCGCACCATCTTGTCCACGATGCTGCGCTCGACGTCTGCGTAAGAGAAGGTTCCTTCCTCCTCGGCAATCACGGCGTGAAAGGCCACCTGGAGCAGTACGTCGCCCAGTTCGCTGCACAGCTCGGCGGGGCCCTGCGCTACGGCGTCCACCGCCTCGGCGGCCTCTTCCAGCAGGTAGGGACGCAGTGACATGTGGGTCTGCTCGCGGTCCCAGGGGCAACCGTCCGGAGCACGCAGGCGGCGCATGGTGGTCAGCAACTCTTGCATCTGCTCATGGTACGCCCGCGCCGGGAGATACGGCATGGTGCCGCCCGCAGGGAGAATGGGCCGGTTCAGCGGGCTTTCATACCCCGTCAGGTTGCGCGTGCGACACTCGGAGTCATGAAGAAGACCCTGTCTGCCGTGGCCCTGGCCACCCTGTCCGTCCTGCCCGCTGCCCACGCTCAGGGCAACAGCTGGGGCGGCGTCAACCCCGCCACCGCCACCTACGTGATTCTCAGCCCCCAGGTGAACGGCAACCGCAGCCTGGTTAGCGCCGGCGACTACCAGACCGTGGTCAAGGCCCTCGCCAACGACTCGGCCGGTGCCATCAAGCGCCGCTACCCCGGCGCCACCATCGCGACCGACCCCAACACGGCCGGAGCCATTCAGGTGACCCCCATCCTGACGGCCCCCAGCGCCCTGCTGCCCTGGGCCAAGTTCTCCGCTGCCCTGAGCCTCAAGCTGCCGAGCGGCCGCACCGTGAACGTGCGCCAGAACTTCGGCGTACTGGAGGTGTACAACCACCGCGCCGACGCGGCCAACTACATCTTCGACCAGCTGGCCAAACAGCTGCCCTGATCCGGTCAGCCACCCGCCCGCTCCCCTACCGGGGGGCTTTTTTTTGCCGACCGGCCGGCCGCCTCTAAACCAGAGTTCGGCAATTTCCCACCCTGAGCCGGCCCCGGCGCGTTAGGGTCGGAGCCATGACAGACCAGAAAGCGGAACGGAACAAAGTCGGAGCAGGCAAAAGCGCGTTCGTGACCGGAGCCAGCAAGGGCATCGGCTACGCGGTGGCGCAGGCGCTGGCACAGGCGGGCTACAGCGTCACCATCACCAGCCGCAACGAGCAGGAAGTGACCGGAGCTGCCGAGCAGATCGGCCAGAATGTGCGCGGCGTGGTGTGCGATGTGCGCGACGCGCAGGCGCTGCAAGGGGCGGTGGATGGGCACGTGGCCGCCTTCGGTGGGCTGGACGTGCTGTTCGTGAACGCCGGCGTGGGCAAGTTCGCCAACGTCAAGGACATGAGCATAGAGGACTGGGACACCATGCTCGATACCAACCTCAGCGGCGCGTTCTACACGGTGAAGGCCGCCCTGCCCGCACTGACCGAGAGCGCCAAGAACGGCGGCGGTTACATCTTCTTGCTGTCCAGCCTGGCCGGCAAGAATCCCTTCGCCGGCGGCGCGGCCTACAACGCCAGCAAATTCGGCATGAACGGCCTGAGCGAAGTGCTGATGCTGGACCTGCGCGAAGACGACATCAAGGTGACGCAGTTCATGCCCGGCAGCGTGGCGACCTACTTTGGCGGCCACACCCCCAGCGACGCCGACGCCTGGAAGATTCAGCCTGAGGACATTGCCCAGCTGACGGTGGACCTGCTGGAACTGCCCCGCCGCACCCTGCCCAGCCGGGTGGAAGTGCGCCCCAGCCGCCCCGCCAAGAAGTAAGCAGCAAGAGAAAGGAAGCGGTAAGGGAAAGGCAGCCGGCCAGTTCATCCAGCCGGCTGCCGTCTTGTCTGCTCCGCCCGCCCTCAGCGCACGTCCGGCAAGTTCAGCGCCCGCTCCACATCGGCCCAGGACACCAGCTTGAAGTTGGTCTGGCCTTCTGCGCCGCCGGCCTCGCCGTCCTGCACCACCAGCAGACCGCCGGGATAATCGCTTCCCAGAGGGGTGAGCACTGCGTCTGCCCCGTCACTGTCCTGCACCAGGTCGCTGCCGGCCGTCACCTGAAATGAGCCGAAGTAACGCTTGCCGTCGCGGCTGTACACCGCGTAGGCGTTGCTGCCCTGGCTGCTGACCAGCAGGTAGCCCCGGCCTCCGCTGCCGCGCACCAGCGTCAGCCCTTCCACGTCGGCGTGAAGGCGGGGGGCCAGCGGCGCCACCTGGTCCAGCAGCACGCTGCGGCGGCCATCCAGGTCCCAGCGCCATACGCCAATCTGCTCCTGGCCCAGGAAGGCCACGCCCTGCTCGGCGTCCACCACCATGCCCTCGAACTGCGGGTCGTCCACGGTCAGGCCCGGTAGCGCTGCAGGCAGCTCCAGCCGGCGCACGGGCCGCACACTCACGCCCTGGCCGTCATCGTACAGCTCGAACTCGCCCACCACCGGAAAGCCGTTCTGGCTGACCAGCACGCGGTCTTCTCCGGCGGCGGTACGGTAGGCGGCCAGGCCGTAGGCGGTGCGCTTGCCGTCGGTACCCGGGCCAGGGCTGAACAGCAGCGGCGTGGCCGGGCTGGTGACCTCGCGCAGGGTGCGCGTCTGCGGGTCAATTACGAACGCCGCCACCCGGTCGCCCTTGCGGTCACTGGTCACGGCCAGGTCTACCGTTTCGCCGCCCAGCCGGAAGCCGCGCACCAGGTCCACGTTGTTGTACCGCACACCGCCAGGGTTCAGGTCCTGAATGGTTTGCCCCTTCAGGTCAAAGACCGTCAGGCCACCTTCCTTGCGGGTCGCAATGACAAAGGAGCGGGCCGGCTCGGCAGCATCCACCCAGATGGCCGGGTCGTCCGAGTCGGCGGGGTCGCCCACCGGCGCAGTCTGGGCGCGGGCTTCCACCACCGGCAGCGCTCCCGCTCCTGTCTGGGCCTGCGGGGAAGCCGGGCCAGTCGCCACCGGAGCACAGGCGCAGACTCCGGCACAGAGGGACACCAACAACAGCGGACGGATGAATCGTGACATAAGGCAGTATTGAAGCTGCACATCAGCCGTCCGTCAGCCGGCGGCTGGCCCCTGCCACCTGACCGGGGCGCCCGGCGGATTGCACTCGGTCCAACGTTACAGGCACGTCCGGCCCGAGCGGCTAAACTGGACCATATGACTCAAGATTCGCAGTCCTTTACCCCCGAGCGCCCGCTGCGGGTGGCGGTCGTGGGCTCCGGCCCCAGCGGCATCTACTCGGCCGAAAGCCTCATCAAGCAGGCCGAAGTGCCGGTGGAAGTGGACATCTTCGACCGCCTGCCCACGCCTTACGGCCTGGTGCGCTACGGTGTGGCCCCGGACCACCTGACCATCAAGAGCGTGACCAAAGCCTTTGAAAAGACCCTCAACGACGACCGGGTGCGCTTCTTGGGGAACGTGGAATTTGGGCGCGACCTCAGCCGTGAGCAGCTGCTGGAGCACTACGACGCCGTCATTTACGCGGTGGGGGCCAGCAGCGACCGCCGCCTAGGAATTCCCGGCGAGGACCTCACGGGGTCTCTCAGCGCCACCGAGTTCGTGGCCTGGTACAACGGCCACCCCGACGCCGCCACCCGCGACCTGGACCTGAGCGGAGTGACGGGCGTAGCCGTGATTGGCGTGGGCAACGTGGCGCTCGACGTGAGCCGCATTCTCGCCAAGACGGCCGACGAGCTGCACACTTCCGACATCGCCGGGCATGCCCTGGACGTGCTGCGCGGCAGCGGCGTGAAAGACGTGTACGTGATGGGCCGGCGCGGTCCGGTGCAGGCCAAGTTCACCACCAAGGAGCTGCGCGAGTTCGGAGAGCTGGAAGCCGCCAACGTGGCGCTGCGCCCCGAAGAGATGCAGGTGAGCGAGGCCGAGGAAGCGGCCATTACCGACAACGTGGTCAAGAAAAATCTGGAGGTGCTGCGCGGCTTCGGGGAACTGGAACGGCGGGACGTGCCGCGCACCGTACATTTCCGCTTTCTGGTATCCCCCACCGAGATTCTGGGCGATGAGCAGGGCCGCGTGCGGGCCATCCGTATCGAGAAGAACCGCCTGACGGAAAGCGGCGGCGCGGAAGGCACCGGCGAATACGAGGAGATCCCCGTGCAGCTGGTGCTGCGCTCGGTGGGCTACCGGGGCGTCCCGCTGCCCGGCGTCCCGTTCGACGAAAAGGCGGGCACCATCGCCAATGAGGGCGGGCGCGTGACCGGCGGCCAGGGTGAGTACACTGCCGGCTGGATCAAGCGTGGCCCCAGCGGCGTGATCGGCACCAACCGCAAGTGCGCCGCCGACACGGTGGCCCTGCTGCTGGAAGACGTGAACAGCGGCACCCTCGCCCCCCGCGCCGGCAGCCGCGAGGCGCTGGACACCCATCTGGCCGCGCACCCGGTCTACACTTTCGAGG
The DNA here is from genome assembly GCF_000190555.1 of Deinococcus proteolyticus MRP. Taxonomy (GTDB): domain Bacteria; phylum Deinococcota; class Deinococci; order Deinococcales; family Deinococcaceae; genus Deinococcus; species Deinococcus proteolyticus. The sequence goes on along the minus strand of NC_015161.1, from coordinate 899,500 downwards.
ACTGGCAGGTGCTGGACCAGCACGAGCAGAGCAGTGGCAGCGCTGCCGGCCGTCCCCGCGCCAAGGTGGTTCGCCTTGAGGAGATGCTGGGCCACCGCCGGGGCTGAGCCGCTGGAGCCCAATAGGACTGGGCCATAAGAGGAAACCAGACAAAGAGAGAGGGCCACTGGGCAATAACCCAGCGGCCCGCTCTGCTTGGTGCAGCAACCTCAGCCCAGCTCAGCCTGGTGCGGCCGGGGGTGCAGTCCCTCCCGGTCAATCAGCGCCGCCACCTGCTGGCAGCGGCAGGAACGCGAGCGGCACAGCAGCGCCTTGGGGTCGTGCCGGAGCATGTCCACCGCCCGGTCCACCAGCGCCCGCAGCGGATAAAGCTGCAAGGTGGAGCGGCCCACCTGCACCCGGCGGCCCAGGTCCTGCACCTGCGGCGCCAGATTTCCGAAATCCGCTGAGCAGTTGGGAAAAGCCATCTCGGTCACTTCGCCGTTCAGCTCTGCCCAGCGGCTCAGGTAGGGCACCCCGGCCAGATACTCGCCGTAGTGCACGGCCGTATTGCTGTCCCAGTCGGTGCCAATCATCAGCGAGTAGCCGCCCAGTTCGTACAGGGCACCGACTGGGCCATACGGCTGCGCCAGCGACTGCCGCCGGGTCACGTACTGGGCCTCCTCGCCCAGCGACACGAAGCTCAGGGTGGGGTGAAACGAGCGCTGGGCCGCCGCGCGCTCGACCATTTCCTGCGGCAGCCGGCCCAGCTCGCGGCTCACCCGCCGGTCGCGGCTGAAGCGGGCATGCACCGGGTCCGTGGCCCGGTACAGCATGGTGGCGTAGGTAAAGGCCGGCGCAGCCAGCGTGGCGGTACGTCCCAGTAGGGTATCCACCAGGGTACGGGAGCCACCTTCCAGCCGGCCGAACGACCGCAGCGAAGCGTGGGCGAGCACGTGTTGCGTGCCGTCCAGCCCCAGCGCGGCCAGACCGGCGTCCAGTTCGGCTGGGCTGACCGCAGATTTGTTCATCATGCTAAACACAGAATCCAATCTTAAGGCATGCGGCGCGGGAGAGGCCGCCGGGCTGCTGGGGACGGCCTACTTCACGAACAGCATCTGGCGGTAGGTGGGCAGCGTCCAGCGCTCGTCGCTGACCAGCCGCTCCAGCTGGTCGGCCACCTGACGCACCTTCAGCATGGCCGGCAGCACCTGGTCGCGGACGTGGAAGGCCTTGTCGTGGACTTCCTCCCCGCCCAGCTCGGCGTTTTGCTGGCGCAGGCCCTGCAGCGCCTCGTACAGCTCGTCGGTCAGGCCCTCCACTTCGGCAATCAGGCCCTTGACGGCGCGGCTTTCGCCCGAAGCGTACAGGTCGCGCAGGTAGTTGAGGGTGTCGGGCAGCAGCACCGTCTGGGCGATGGCCTCGGTCAGCTCGCCTTCAATGTTGACCGTCTTGAAATAGATGTCGAACATGATTTCCTGACGGGCTTCCAGCTCGCGCTCGTTCAGCACGCCGTGGCGCGTGAACAGCTCGATGTTCTTGGGGCTGGTCAGGTGCGGGAAGGCGTCCAAGCTGGTCCGCAGGTTCAGCAGGCCGCGCTGCATTTCGGCCTCGTGGTGCCAGGCTTCGTTGTAGCCGTCGCCGTCGAACAGCACCCGCTTGTGCTGGGCGTACACTTCACGGAAGATGTCCCCCACCGCCTTGTCCAGGTCGGTGCCTGCGTCCAGCATGGCCCGCAGGCGCCCTGTCAGCTGCGCCACTCCGTCGGCCATAATCAGGTTCATCACCGTGATGGGCAGCGAGATGCTCTGCGACGAGCCGGGGGCACGGAACTCGAACTTGTTGCCGGTAAAGGCGAAGGGGCTGGTGCGGTTGCGGTCGCCGGCGTGGCGAGGAATGTCGGGCAGCACGGCGCTGCCCATGCCCAACAGGCCCTTTTTCTCACCGCGTCCGCCCTCGCCACTCTCGATACGCTCGAAAATCTCAGTCAGTTCGCTGCCGAAGAACATGGAGATAATGGCGGGCGGGGCTTCCTGAGCGCCCAGGCGGTGGTCGTTGCTGGCACTCGCCACGCTGATACGCAGCAGGTCCTGGTGCTCGTCAACCGCCTTGATGGCTGCGGCGCAGAAGAACAGGAACTGCAGGTTCTCGTGCGGGGTGTCGCCCGGCTCGAACAGGTTCTCCCCAGCGTTGGTGGACATGCTCCAGTTGCAGTGCTTGCCCGAACCGTTCATGCCGGCAAATGGTTTTTCATGCAGCAGGGCCACCAGGCCGTGACGGCGGGCCGTGCTCTGCACCACCTGCATGCTCAGCTGCTGGTGATCGGCGGCCACGTTGGAATCCTCGAAGATCGGAGCCAGCTCAAACTGGCCCGGCGCCACTTCCTTGTGGCGGGTCTTGACCGGAATCCCCAGTGCATAAAGTTGCGCTTCCACGTCGCTCATAAAAGTCAGCACCCGGTCGGGAATGTGCCCGAAGTAGTGGTCTTCCAGCTCCTGTCCGCGTGGTGGCTTGGCCCCGAACAGGGTGCGGCCGGCCATCATCAGGTCCGGGCGCTGGTAGTAGAACTCCTCGGCAATCAGGAAATACTCCTGCTCGGCGCCCAGGGTGGAACTGACGCGGGTGCCCGCCGACGCACCGAACAGTTGCAGCGCTGGCACCACAGCGCGGTTGAGCGCCTCGCTGGAGCGCAGCAGCGGGGTCTTCTGGTCCAGGGCTTCGCCGTTCCACGAGGCGAAGATGGCCGGAATGCACAGCGTGGCCCCGGCCGAGTGGCGCAGGATAAAGGCCGGGCTGGTGGGGTCCCACACCGTGTAGCCACGGGCCTCGAAGGTGGCCCGCAGACCGCCTGAGGGAAAGGAAGAGGCGTCCGGTTCGGCCTGAATCAGTTCACCGCCGCTGAACGTGGAAATCACCTTACCGTCGCCCATCGGCGTCAGGAAGGAGTCGTGCTTCTCGGCGGTAGAACCGGTCAGCGGCTGGAACCAGTGGGTGTAGTGGGTCGCGCCGCGTTCCATGGCCCAGTTCTTCATCGCCAGCGCCACGGTATCGGCAATGCCCGCGTCCAGGTCTGCGCCGCGCTCGAAGGTGGCCTGCAAGCTCTTGAACACCGGCTTGCTCAGGCGGCTACGCAGGTCATCCAGCGTCAGCACGTCGCTGGCGTAGACCTCGTCAATCAGTTGCCGGGGCGAGGGCAGGTCGCGCACGCTGGTCTGGCGGGAAGCGGAAATGACACTGAAATCTTTATCCATGGATGACTCCTCTTCATCTGCGAGGCCGGCCTCCCATGGCCCAGGGAGGCTGCCGGACAGCGTTGCTTTTGAAATCGCTGGCTCTGCGAAATAGGCCGGCGAGATTCAAGGCCACAGTATAGGGGTGCATAAAAACCCGGGAAGCGGGCCGGGGTACGGTCGCCCAGCGTGGAGACTGCTACACTGAAAGACCTTCTGGACACTTTCCCTAGACACTCCGCCTAGAGACCGCTCTACCGTTTTACCGCGTCCTCCCGGCCCGACCCTTGCGGCGGCGCCAGCAGCGCGGCCAGCTGACCGGTCACCTGCCCCCGCAGTTCGTCCAGGCTGCCGGCATTCTCAATCACCGCTCCGGCCAGGGCACGCTTGCGCTCAGGAGGCCACTGCGCAGCTTCGCGGGCCAGCGCCTGTTCACGGCTAAGGCCGCTGCGTTCGGCCAAGCGGCGCAGCCGCAGCTCCAGCGGAGCGTCCACCACCCAGACCGCGTCCATATCGCTGTCCAGTCCCTTTTCAAACAGCAGCGGGATGTCCTGAACCACCCAGCGTTCGCCGCGTTCAGCAGCAGCCCGCAGAGCCTGCCCTGTAGCCACGCGGATATGCGGGTGGGTCACCGCTTCCAGCTGCGCCAACTGGGTGGGGTCGGCAAACACGCGGGTGGCCAGCGCGGCGCGGTCCAGCTGCGCGTGCGCCCCCTGTCCGCTGACCACTTCCGGCCACAGCGCTGCCAGTTCGGCCAGCACTGCCGGGTCGGCGGTGACTTGCCGGGCCAGGGCGTCGGCGTCAATCACGGTAAGGCCCGCCTCACGCAGCAGCGCCGCCACCGTGCTTTTGCCGGCGCCGATGCTGCCGGTCAGCCCCAACCGGCGCGGGAGAGCGCGCCCGCCCTCCCCTCCTGCGGGGTGTTCCACGCTCACTGGCCGCTGCTGGCCGGAGCCGGGCTGGTGGCCGCTCCGCTGGCGGCAGCCGGGTCAGTCTGTCCCGCTTGCCCCTGGGCCGGAGTTCCCGGCAGGTCCGGCGAGTACGAGGGCAGGTCGGCGGTGTTGATGCGCCGCATGATGACCTGCTCGGGCGGGGTGAACTCGGTCGCCAGTTTGCCGGTGCGCTGGTCCAGGCCCACCAGCTCGGTGGAATTGGGGTCGGACGGAGTCCACTCGGTCTCGCGGTAACGGGCACCCTGGGCGGGCAGGGTCTGGCCCTCCACATCGGTGGCGGCGTCCTGATAGCTGGGGTCGATGTAGGCGAACTTGACGCCCGGCATCCACTGCTGGTCGGGGTGCGGCGCGAACAGAATGCCCGGCGGCTGCTGGTACTCGGTCTTGGTCTTGCCGGCGTGCGCCACTTCCATCATCCGCTTCCAGATGGGGGTATTCACCACGCCCGAGTACGAGTTGATGGGCATGTCGCCGCCTTCTTGCTTGCCGACCCACACCGCGCCGGTGTACAGCGGGGTGGTGCCCACGAACCACAGGTCCTTGGGGCCGTTACTGGTTCCGGTCTTGCCGGCCACGGACCACTCCCCGAACTTGGCACCGCCCGCCAGACCGCCCTGCTCGGGCTTGAGGTCGTTCACCACACCCCGGATCATGTCCAGGCCGAGGTAGGCCACCTGCGGCGACCATACCCGTACCGGCTTGATGTTCTCGGTGTTGGCGTCGTAGAGAACCTCGCCGCGGGCCGTGGTGACCTTGGTGATGTAGCGCGGCTTGTAGTACACGCCGCCGTTCACGAAGGGCGCGTAGGCCGCCGCCATATTGACCGGCGTGGTTTCGATGGCGCCCAGCGCAGCGGCCAGCCCGGTGCCGTCGCCGGGCGGAATTCCCAGTTCACCCAGCTTGCCGAAGAACTTCTCCAGGCCCACCCGGTCGGCCAGGCGCACCGTGACCAGGTTCAGCGAGCGGTCCAGCGCTTCGCGGATGGTCATGTTACGGAAGGTGGTCGCGCCCTCGAAATTCTGCGGGCTGTACACCCCACCCTTACAGGTGTCACACGGGAAGGATACCGGGCGGTCTTCCTCGCGGTGGTCCTGACGCAGCCCAGATTGCAGCGCCACCGTGTACAGCAGCGGCTTGATGGTCGAGCCGATCTGTCGCTGGCCCTGCGCGGCATTGTTCCAGTCAGGCACCGGCTCGCCTTCGCGGATCTTCTGCCCGATCATGCCCAGCACCTCGCCGGTATAGGGATTGACGATGACCGCTCCCAGGGTGGCGCCGTACGGCAGCCCACGGGCCTCACGGCTGGCAATTTCCACGGCGTTCTGCACGTTCATGTCCAGGGTGGTATAGACCCGCAGACCGCCCGAGCCGTACACCTTGTCGCGGCCCAGCAGCTGGGTAAGCTCCTGCTCCACCTGCTGCGTGAAGTGGGGGGCGCGGTTGGTGGTCACGTCACGCAGCTCTTTGGCTTTGGGGTTGACCAGCTGGGCACTCTTGACTTCGCCGGGGGCGCCGTACTGCACCTTCCAGCCCTTGGGCTGCACCTTCTCGGCCAGCGCAGCCTGGTGCTGCTGCGAGGTAATCCAGCCGTCTTGCTCCATGCGGCTCAGCAGCACCTTCATCAGGCCGTATGACAGCTCGAAATCCTTATAGCGCTTGGCCGGGTTGGGAATAATCACGGTCAGGTAAGCGCTTTCAGCCAGCGTCAGGTCGCGGGGAGCCTTGCCGAAATAGGCCTGCGCCGCCGAATACACGCCGTACAGCTCCACCGGGCCGCCGTCGCCCCAGTAGATGGCGTTGAGGTAGTTCTGCAGCACCTCTTCCTTGGTAAAGGAGCGCTCCACCTGCACGCTGAGCATCCATTCCTTGGCCTTGCGGTCGGCGGTCACAGCGCCGCCGAACTCGTCCCACAGCAGCGTGTTCTTGATCAGCTGGTTGGTCAGCGTAGAGCCACCCTGCACGTCCTTGCCCTGGGCGATGCGCTGCACCTGACGGCCGATACCGATGGGGTCCAGGCCGTAGTGCTCGAAAAAGCGCCGGTCCTCGTTGGAGATGACAGCAGCGGTCATGAAGGGGCTCACTTCGTTCAGGCGCACCAGCGTCCGGCTGACCTTCTGCTCCCCGATGCGGGGAATCAAACTGCCCAGCGCGGTGCCGTCGCGGGCAAACACGCGGGTCTCGGCGCCCAGAGTCAAGCTGTCGAGCTCGCGGTAGTCGGGCAGCTCGCCCGCCCACTTCATGGCAAACGCACCGGCCAGGCCGGCACCGGCCAGCACCAGCGCCAGCACCAACGAAAAGAAGAATTTCAGAAATTTGCCCAACAGTATCAAGTGTTCTCTCCCTTGTTTCGCTGCCCCGTCGCCCACTGCCCACGTGCATCCGTTTGTGTGTCTCGCCGCAGTGGGCGGGCTGCCTGGGCAGTCTCCGGGTGTAAGCAGCGCAGCAGGTTTCAGCAGGCCAGGTTCAGCGGGCGCCAGCTTCTGACAGCGTAGTGGCTCAGTGCAGTCTACCCTTCCGCGCTGTACGGCAGGTTAGAGGGCCAGCGGCCCAACCTAAACTGGCCCAGCTCGGCCCACTTCAGCCAGGCCCACTTCAGCCAGGCTTAGGACTGAGCCTGGCTGGAGCCCGGAAATAAAGCGGACAGGGGCCTGAGAGGCTGCCCCCCCTCAGGCCCCTGCCGGGGGAAACCGTCAGCTTTGGCTGCGTTCGCCGCTTTTCGACTCACTCTGAGTCGGCCCACTGTGAGTCGGCTCATTCTGGGAAGCGGCCTGCGCACGCTTTGCCTCGGCGCGGGCGGCCAGGGTCTGCTCGCGCAGTTCACGGCGCAGCACCTTGCCCACGGCCGTCTTGGGCAGTTCGGTGCGGACCTCCACCGAGCGCGGCGCCTTGTAGGGGCTGAGATGCCGGCGGCAGTACTGAATCAGGTCCTTTTCGCTGGCGCTCTGGCCTTCCTTGAACACCACGGCCGCGTGGACCGTCTCGCCCCGGTACTCGTCGGGCACGCCGACCACGGCCGCCTCCAGCACCGCCGGGTGCGCGTACAGCACCTCCTCCACTTCGCGGGGATAGATGTTGTAGCCGCTGGCGATAATCAGGTCCTTTTTGCGGTCCACGATGTAAAAGAAGCCGTCCTGGTCCATCCGGGCCACGTCGCCGGTCAGCAGCCAGGTCCGCCCGGCGTACTCGCGCAGCGCCTTAGCGGTTTCATCGGGGCGCTGCCAGTAGCCCTTCATGACCATCGGGCCACTCACCCACAGCTCGCCCACTTCGCCCAGCGCGGCAGGCTGGTTGCCCTCGCCCATCACCAGCGCGTCCACACCCGGCAGCGGCAGGCCGATAGACCCTTCACGCTGCCCGCTGGACACCGGGTTCACGTGGGTAATGGGGCTGGACTCGGTCAGGCCGTAGCCTTCCACCAGGTTGGCGCCGCGCGTGATGTCCTTGAAAGCGCGGGCCGTTTCAATCGGAAGCGGCGCACTGCCGCTGATGCACGCCCGGATAGAGGTCAGGTCGTGCTTGGAGGTGTCGGGGTGGTGGTTGATAGCGTTGTACAGCGTGGGCACTGCCGGAAACAGCGTGGGCCTGACCCGGTCGATTTCGGACAGCACCATCCCCAGGTCGCGGGGGTTGGGAATTAGCACCGTGTGGCCCGCGCCCAGGACGTTCAAGTTCATCGAAGCGGTCATGCCGTACACGTGGAAATAGGGAATGGCTCCCAGCCCGATTTCCTGGCCCATCTTCAGGTCGCTCAGCCAGGACCAGGCCTGCTCGGCGTTGGCAATCAGGTTGCGGTGGGTCAGCATCGCCCCCTTGGGCACGCCGGTGGTGCCGCCGGTGTACTGCAGCAGCGCAGTGTCGTCGGGGCGCAGAGTCACGGGGGCCGGGGCAGGCGGCTGCGAGGCGATTACGTCTTTGAGCGGCAGAATCTTGTCGGTCCAGCGAATCGGCACATAGTCACCGTCGATGCGCTGCTTGATGGGATACAGCAGGTTCTTGGGAAAGGGCAAAGCGTCCTGTACGCGGGCCACAAACACCCGCTCCACCGGCACCTCGAAGCGCACGTCGAAGTAGCGGGGCAGCAGCGAGTCCAGAATAATCAGCGTGGTGGCTCCGGAGTCGACCAGCTGATGCTTGAGTTCATCGGCCACGTACAGCGGGCTGGTGTTCACCACCACCGCGCCGGCCAGCAGCGACCCGTAGAACGACACCACGAACTGCGGCAGGTTGGGCATCATCACGGCCACCCGGTCACCGGGCTTCACTCCCGATTTTTGCAGGGCCGCCGCCAGCTGCTGCACCTGCTGCCACAGCTGGGCGTAGGTCAGCGTGGCACCCAGAAACGACACTGCCGGGCGCCCGGCGTAGTTGCGGGCGTGGTCCCGCAGCAGGTCAGGCAGCACCCGGTTGGACGCGGTGAAATCGTGCGGGACACCAGGCTCGTAGCGAGCGGTCCAGGGGCGGGACAGGTAAGTCTGGGCGTGGTCTGTCTGGGCAGGGTCTGTTTGGGCGTAGTCTCGGGTCATGTTCTTCCTTTCGGAAAATGCCGCCCGCGTGTACTGCAGCGGCTTTTTCATTGCGGCGTCGGCAGGGCCAGCCACATGCTTGGGCACAGTTTTTTATGAGTCTAGTTGAACTCAGTATAAGCACATTCTCAAATTTGACAAATTGTCATTTGCGGTCTGCTGCTGCTGGCGCAGACCGGGCCAGATGAACTACGCTCGGCAACATGACCGACTCTACGCCTGCCGCCGCTTACCGCCTGCTGCTTCCCGACGACTACGCCGCCCTGGCCGAACTGGACCTGGCTGCCCAGCACGAACTGGACCCCGGCTTCGGCGGGCTGCCGGAACGTGAACGCGAGGGCCGCCTGAGCACCAGCCTGGGCGCCCTGAAGTTCTACGAGCGCACCGACCACTCCTTCGTGGCCGTGCGGGACGGAGCCGTGGCCGGCATGGTGCTGGCCCAGAGTGTGTGGCAGGGCGACAAACCCATCGTGCTGGTCCGCACCCTGCTGACCGACCCGGCGCTACCCGAAGCCCTGCGGGCCGAGGTCTACAGCGGCCTGCTGCGGGCCCTGTTCAAGAGCGCCTACGACACTGCCGTGTATGAGGTCCACTTTGTGCCGCACCGCCGCTGGCCGCTGGCCGCTGACCTGGGGGATGTCCGCCGGCTGGGCGACTACGGGGTGCGCTATCTGGGCAGCCGTGAGGAGACGGCACTGCCGGGCTGAGCTGGCCTGGCAGTGAGCAGGCAGGCCAGGGGCAGGCGGGCCGGGAGTAGACGAGAGTGCACGCACACACTTTTGACAGAACCTCGCAAGTCTGCCCCCCTATACTCGCCCTATGACGAACCCGACCCGAGTCCTGCTGGGCGTTCGCGGCATGGACCGCGAAGCTGGAGAACGCGTTGCTGCACATTTGCTGTCGCTGCCTGGCGTCAGTAAAGCCACCCCCGACACCGGCCAGATCGAAGTGCACTACGACCCCAGCTACCACACCGTGATGGACCTGGTGCGGCAGGTGCGTTCGCAGGGCTTCCTGGCCGGCATGCTGTGACCCTGGCCTGACCCGGTCCGCCCTTCCCCGCTATGCTGTAGGGCAATGGGTACCCTGGGATACGTGGGCACGCTGACCCTGCGGCTGGAAATGCCCTGGGTGCGGTCCCTCAAGGAAAAGCGGTCACTGGTCAAGCCGGTGGTGGAAAAGCTGAAGGTGCGCTTTCCGGTCACGGCCGCCCGGCTGGACGGCCTGGATGCCCACGACTGGGAAGTGATTGCCGTGGTCACGGTCAGCAACGACTACGCCTGGGTCGAAGAAACCCTGCGCCTGGCCGCCGACTTCGTGGCGGCCGGCGACTACCAGGTGACCGAAGAGTGGGTGGATATCACCGCGCTGGAATAGACCGGGAGTAATGGGGGCCATGCCGGTCACGAACGCTCCTGCTCATAGGGGGCAGGGGGCGTCCGCAACAGTGGCGTGCTCCCTACGGCCGGGGCCACTGAAAAGTTCTTCCTCCTTCCCAGCAGCCCCGCACGCCCCCGCCCCTCTCTTTGCCCTACTCTCTCCTGCCTACTCGCCCAGCTGGCGGCTCAGCTCACCGAAGCCGGCAGGTGCAGGCAGGCTCCGCAGCGCCGATTCCTTTTCAGGGCTGGCCTGCCCAGCGCGGCTGTTCTGGCAGTCGTAGGCCAGCTCGGTCGGCCGCTGAATAGGCCACACCACAAAGGCGGCGCGGCCGGCGATATCGGAGAGCGGGACGGTGCCGAACGCACGCGAATCTTCCGAGCCGTTGGCGGTGCGGTTGTCACCCATCACGAAGTAGTGGCCCTCGGGCACGGTCAGCTCCAGCTGGTCGGGCATCATGCCCTGCTGCGCCGAGGTGGCCTGGTTGGCGATGGCGCTGTCGCGGTCCCAGCAGCCCTGCTCCTGCCAGTAGGCGGTGGTGAAGCTGGAATCCAGCGGCTTGTCGTTGATCCACACGTCGCCGCCCTGGATGCGGATGCGGTCTCCCTCCACGCCGATGATGCGCTTGATGAGGTAAGGACGGTAGGTCCACAGCCCAGCGACATCGCGCCGCAGGGTAGGCACCACTTCGGAAGCGGCCTGAGGCGGCTTGAACACCACGATGTCGCCGCGCCCGAACTCACCGATGCCGGCGCGGTGCAGCCAGCCTTCATATTTGGGCACGATGACCCGCTCACCGTCGCGCAGGTTGGGCATCATGCTGACCCCGTCTACCGCCACCATCGTGACGATGAACTGCGTAATCAGCAGCGCGAAGACGATGGGCTCCAGCCAGTCTTTCCACAAGCGGGCCAACCCAGTGCGGCGTGCCGGCCCAGCAGGCGCGGCTTGCAGGTGCCGCTCTCCGGTCACGCTCTGCGGATACGCCTGGGGATGGGATTGGGGGGGCTGCCCCTGAGAATCAGTCATGCATGGCCTCTTTCACTGCCCCGCATCTTATACCAAGTGGGAGAGGCCACAGTTCCCGCGCAGGTGAGAGGGCAGCGGCGGCAAATGCTCTAGCATCGCGGCTATGACCCCTCCGGCGCCGCCCCGTTTCCCCCCGCTCCTGATGCTGCTGGCCGGCATGCTGACCATTCAGGGGGGCGCGGCGATTGCCAAGGGGCTGTTCGCGCAGGTGGGGCCGATGGGCACTTCGGGGCTGCGGGTGGTGCTGGCCGCCGTGCTACTGACCGCGCTGTTCCGACCCAACTGGCGGGCCATCACGCCGGCGCAGTGGCGGCTGATTGTGCCCTACGGCCTGGCGCTGGGCCTGATGAACCTGGCTTTTTACGCTGCGCTGTCGCGGCTGCCGCTGGGCGTGGCCGTGACCATCGAGTTTACCGGGCCGCTGGTGCTGTCGCTGCTGCTCTCACGCCGGCCAGCCGATTTCCTGTGGGTGCTGCTGGCGGCTGCCGGTATCGGCCTGATGGCCCCACGCGGCGAACTGAGCGCCGGCGGCCTGGACCCGGTCGGCGTGGGCTTCGCACTGCTGGCCGGCACCTTCTGGGCGCTGTACATCCTGGCCGGCAGCCGGGTTAGCCGCGAGCTGTCGGGCACCCTGAGCGTGACGGCCGGCATGTGGGTGGCGGCCGCCGTGACCCTGCCGTTTGCACTGGCCGGTGCAGGCGCGGCCTTGCTTGCGCCCAGCGTGCTGCTGGCGGGCCTGGGGGTGGCCCTGCTGAGCAGCGCCGTACCCTACACCCTGGAAATGCAGGCAATGAAATTTATCCCTGCCAAGGTGTTCGGCGTGCTGAGCAGCCTGGAGCCGGCCATTGCGGCGGTAGCAGGCCTGCTGCTGCTGAACGAGAGCCTGACGCCGGTGCAGTGGCTGGCACTGATTGCCGTGATGGTGGCGAGTGCCGGCATGACCCTGACCAACCAGAGCCGTGAAGAGCCTGAAGAGAGCGCCAATACCCTGCGCTGGAAACGCCGCCGGTGGCAGAGCCTGCGTGGAAAGCGGGCCGCCCGTCAGGAGAGCGCAGGGAGTAGAGACGGTAACGACGCCAAATAAGAGCACTGGGGAGAGGAGCCTTCCCAACCTGGGCATACTGTGATCTGATGTCAGCTCTCCTGCACCGCCCTGCCGTTTACCTGCTGGCTGCCCTGCTGTTGGCCCCAACCCATGCCGATGCCAGCGCTGGGGTAACCCCGCCCGCCTTTCCCACTTTTCTGCCGCTCCAGAGCGAATACGAGGACTTTGAAGGCATCGTCTTTCTGGCCCCGCCCGCCACGCAGGAAAGCGAATCCGCGCCCCAACAACTGCGGCTGTGGCAGCGGACTGAGGCTGCGGACGACGACCAGAAAGCCGACCTGAACGTCAGCGTTCCGAGGCGCAGCCGCGTGCTGCAAGCCACATCAGACGCCTTTCTCACCGAGGACGGCAAGCTGTGGGAGTGGCGGGCCAATGGGCAAGGCCGTATCGTGACCCGGCTGCTGCTGGAGGATGTGCGGCAAATAGTCCAGGGGTCAGGTAACTTAACGGACTCGGAGGACCTGTCGCTGCTACTGGCCCTTGGGCGTGACGGTAGCGTGTGGCAACGTGAGCGCCAGGGCGAGCAGATGACGCGCGTGATGCAGGGGGCAGAAGCACTCTTTGCAGTGCGGCAGGAATTTTATGCCCGCCGCCAGGACGGCACCTTCGTGATGTGGGGAAAGGCCCCAATGGGCGCCCCCCGCCTCAGCGCAGCGCAGGCCCTCACCCTGGGGCGCGGCATTGTCAGGGTGGTCCCCACTGGCCTTGAGGGGCTGCTGGCCCTCAAAGACGACGGCACTCTGCTGGAATTCGACCTTGGCGAACTGGGCGACTCAGGAGTTGCTGCCCCACAACCACAGGTGCGCTTCAAGAATGTGGCGTCGGTGGAGGAGTCCGGGCAACTCACCCTCATCCGCCAGCACAGTGGCCGGACCCTGATGATGGGCAACAACGAGATAGGCTCCATGACCGGCTTTGCGACCGAATTCACGCCGGAGCAGCCCAGCGAGTACGACACGCGCTCGGCTACCCTGAGCGGCTACGCAGTGTACGCCGTGACGCAGGCGGGCGAGCTGTGGGCCTGGGGCGCCGATGAGCTGCCCTGGTTCGGCCCGCAGTGGCACTACCCCCGCCCCACCCGGCTGCTACAGGGCGTACGGTCGGTCGGCCCCGGCGAACTGGCCCTGCTGGAAAACGGCGACCTGATGCGCTGGACGCCGGGCATGGGCGCGGTCGGAGGACCGACGGAGCCAGCGCAGCGCCTGCTGCAAAACGCGGAACGGGTTTGGCGTGACGGGCAACTCCTGCACGCCGTACAGACCGACGGCACCCGCTGGAGCTGGGGATACGGCGCGGCTCTGGACCAGGCACTGCTGCCTACAACGAGTGCCGGGAACGGCACAAACGATAAGTCACCGGCGAGCCTGTGGGTCTGGAATCAGCCAGACCTCAGCGCCCGCCTGGGCCTATCGGAAGGGCGCATCACCACCTATGACCAGCGCATCACTCCGACCGATACGACCAGCCGGGTGACGAAGGTCAGTTCTTCTACCGGGGGCCTGCTACTACTGGAACACAGTTACCCTGTCCGCTTTGACCGCCCAACCAGCACTGTGCCCCTCGGCAAGGGACGCCGGGACGGTGTGGGACCAGAGTGGCAGCAGCTGCGCGACCTCGCCACCCGGCACGCCACCGACTTTTTTCTGACTCAGGCAGGGGAACTGTACCAGCAGCACAACCCGGCAGCCCTGCCTGCTGGTAACGAGCCGCTGGAACCCGGCCCACAGCTGCTGCTCGGCGGCGTCAAGGCGATGGCCATGGGCGAGAGCCACGTCGCCGCCCTGACCGACAGCGGCAAACTGCTGGGCTACGGCTGGAATGAGGACGGCCAAATCGGCCCCGTGCAGGAGATGGACGAAGTGGCCGGGGTAGACGAGTGGCAGCCCATCGCTCCGGCAGTCAGCCGAGTGGTGGCGGGCGACTCCTTCACCGCCTGGCTGACCCCAGAGGGAACCGCCTGGGTCACGGGCAAATGGCAGCCTGGCAGTCCGGTGATGCCGCCCAGCCAGCTTCTGAACAATGTCAGGGATATTTCGGCAGGGTCGCAGCACCTGCTGCTGCTGACCAAGGACGGTCAGATGTACGGGGCCGGGTCGAACGACAAAGGGCAGCTTCTGAACGGGGGCAACGCGGCGAAACCCGTTCTCCTGCTGAAAGGAGTGGACGCGATTCAGGCGGAGCAGCACCACTCCATGTACCGCCAGGGAGAGCGCCTGTACTTTTTCGGGGCCGGGACGGAACTGGGGTACAGCGGTGACGCTTCCGAGCCGGTTCTGCTGCACGACGGACAGCGCTGGAGCTGGGAACGCTAAGCCGCCTTCTCCTGGTTTAACTACCCCGCTCCAGCGCCCGCTTGGTCTTGGCGGTCGGGACATGGGCCGCCGGGTCGTCCGGCCAGGGGTGCTTGGGGTAACGGCCCCGCAGGTCCTTGCGAACCTCGAAGTAGCCGCTGGCCCAGAAGGAGCGCAGGTCCTGCGTGACCTGCACCGGTCGGCGGGCGGGCGAGAGCAAATGCAGCAGCACCGCAGTGCGGCCTCGGTTCACTGTGGGCGTGTCCTCCAGACCGAACAGCTCCTGCAACTTGACCGCCAGCACGGGTGGAGAGCCGTCCGGAGCATAGTCCAGCCGGACGCGGCTGCCGCTGGGCACGGTGAGGTGGGTGGGGGCCAGCTCGTCCAGCTGGGTCTGCAATTCCCAGGGCAACAGCGCTGTCAGCGCCGGAAGCAGGTCCAGCCTGGCCAGGGCCTCGCGGCTGCGGACACCGCCCAGGAACGGGGCCAGCCAGTCTGCGGCCGTGCTGAGCAGGGCCGCGTCTGAAAGGTCGGGCCAGCCCTCGTCCGGCCGCCAGGCCCGCAGTGACCCCACCCGGTCACGCAGCGCCTGGGCCTCCGGGGAAAAGGTCAGCAGGTGCAGGCCCTCGCGGGCGACCGCAGCAGCCACGGCGGCAGCCTCGGCGGCAGGGTCGCTGGCGGTGAGCGGCCGGGTGTCCAGCACCAGTGCGCCGCAGCGCAGCTCCTCCTGCGCCAGCAGCCGGCCCGTGCGGGGGTCCCACTCGGTGCGCGGCTGCCAGCTGGCCCCGGCAGCCAGGTCACGGCGGTGCAGCGGCGCCGCCAGGAAAATGCGGCCTTCCGGCCCCCGGCGGCCTTCCGCCACCCCGTCCAGGTGGGCCACCGCCAGGGCCCCCGCGTGGCTCAAGTCACCGCCGGGGGGCAGCTCGGCCCCCTGCCCCCCGGCCAGCAGGAAACGGCCACCGCCTCCCGCACGGGCCAGCGCCACCCGCTCCGGATAGGCCAGCGCCAGCAGCCGGCCCACCGCGTAGGGGTCGGCGGGGCTGTCGGTGGCGGACGTGTCCAGCAGCTGGCGCCACTGCCGCGAGAGGCGCTCGGCACCGGCCCAGGCGTCCAGCCGGCCGGCGGCGCGGGCCTGGCGCAGGCGGTTGACGCGCTCCGTCAGGTCCGCACCGTCCAGGCGGGGACCGCGCTCTTCCAGCAGGGCGGCCACGTCTGCGGCCAGCGCCGGGTCGGCCGCCGCGGCCAGCAGGTGCGCCAGTCGGGGGTGGGTGGGAAAGCGCAGCAGCGCCTGCCCAGCCGGGGTGATGCGGCCCTCCGCATCCAACGCGCCGAGGCCGCGCAGCAGCTCGCCCGCAGCGGCCCAGGCGGAAGCCGGCGGAGCATCCAGCCACTCCAGACCGCCCGCCTCGGTCACGCCCCAGGCAGCCAGCTCCAGCCGCAGCGGAGCGAGGTCGGCGGCAAGGATTTCGGGCGGGCGGTCGGCGGCCAGCAGCGCCTGGGTGCGCTCGGGCCACAGGCGGTAAGCCACCCCCGGAGCCGTTCGCCCGGCGCGGCCAGCCCGCTGCTCGGCCTCGGCGCGGGTGACCCGCCCGGTGCGCAGGCCGCTCAGCCCGGTGCTGGGGTCGTAGGCCTGCGAGCGGCGCTGCCCGCTGTCCACCACCACCCGCACGCCCTCAATGGTGAGCGACGTCTCGGCAATTGAGGTGGCCAGGATGACCCGCCGCCGCCCTGCCGGGTCCGGCAAGATGGCGCGGGACTGCTCGGCGGGGGGCAAGTCGCCGTAGAGCGGACGGACCACCGCTTCCACCCCGCTCAGCGCAGCCTGGGCCTCGCGGATTTCGGCCACGCCAGGGAGGAAGGCCAGTACGTCGCCCGCCTCTTCGGCAAGGGCGCGGCGCACGGCCGCAGCCACAGCTGGCCCGGTGCGGCCTGCCGGTTCCTGGGCGGCGTAGCGCAGCTCCACAGGGTAAGCCCGGCCTTCCGAGCGGACGAGCGGTGCCCCCAGGCGGGCGGGCAGAGATTCGTCCAGGGTGGCCGACATCAGCAGCACGCGCAGGTCGTCCCGCAGGGCCCCCTGCACTTCGCGCAGCAGGGCCAGGGCCAGGTCGGCATTGAGCGAGCGCTCGTGAAATTCGTCCAGGATGACCAATCCCACCCCACTCAGCTCCGGGTCACGCTGGAGGCGGCGGGTCAGGATGCCTTCGGTGACCACTTCCAGCCGGGTCGCATCCGACACCTTGGTCTCGAAACGTACTCGGCTGCCCACCGTCTCCCCCACCGCTTCGCCCAGCGAGGCGGCCAGCCGCGCCGCCACACCGCGCACGGCCACCCGGCGCGGTTGGAGCAGCAGCACCCGCTGACCGGCCAGCCAGGGTTCGTCCAGCAGCTGCAGCGGCAGTGCGGTGGATTTGCCGGCCCCCGGCGGAGCCTGAAGCAGCACCAGCGGGTGCTCGGCCAGGGCGGCGCGGAGGTCGGGCAGGGTCTGAAGGGCAGGCAGGGTGTCGGTCACAGGGTCAGAGGCTTTCATGGTGGGAAAAGGGAGCGCGGCCAGCGGAAGGATATTCTGCCGTCCGCGCAGGCTCGCGGGCAAACGCAGGCCAGGGTACGGAGCAGCTGTCTGCTGCACTGCTCTTTGCCAGTCCGCCCTGTTGCCAGTCCGCCCTGTGCGGCGTGTCGCCTTCCTTGTGGCGGTAGCGGGTCTGCGAGCGGCGTGCTGGCCCAGCACGGTTCGCTTCTCTCGCAGGCGGGAGGCGGGACAGACCCTTTGCTGTGAGCGGCTCTAATGCACGCCGCCCAGCCAACGTTCAGCGCAGCTCTGGCACCGTTCGCCCTGCATCCAGCCTTGTGGGCAGCGCCGGCGGCAACGCTCACAGCAGGCAAAGTAACGTGGGTCGTGCAGGGCCGCGTGCTGGACCTGTGCCACTGCTTCGGCACTGGCATGGGCCGGCAGTGAGACCAGGGGCTCCCAGTGCTGCTGGGGCGTGTGGGGCGTAGGCCAGGACACCACAGCGACCTCCAGCCACAGCACCCCGTCCAGACTGCGGCCCACCGGTACCAGCCGGGTAAAGTCGCGCAGAATTTCGGTGTCGTTGGGGGCGTCCGGCATGCGGAACATTAAAGCAGGTGCCGCACGCCGCGCAGGTCATGCAGGGTGGCGTCCGGCTGCTCTCCCGCCAGCGGGTGACCCGTCGGGAGCCAGGCGGCACGCATCCCCAGCTGCTGCGGTCCCCAGATGTCGTTGCGCGGCGAGTCGCCCACGAACCAGGCGTCGGCCGGCGCAGTGCCCAGGGCGTCCAGTGCCAGCCGGTAGCTGCGCGGGTCAGGTTTGGCCACGCCGACTTCGCCGCTGACCACCACCGCGTCAAAGAACTCGGCCAGCCCGCAGGTGGCGAGGACGGCCCGCTGCGGCTGCGGCCAGCCGTTGGTCACCAGTCCCAGTGCCACTCCATCTTTTCTTAATTCGCGCAGCACTTCTACTGCGTAGACCATCGGCACGGCCTGCTTTACATGATTCCCAAAGTCATCAAAGAGTACCTGCGGGTCGCATTTCAAGCCGAACTCCCGCACCAGCTGCGGAAACACCTCCCGCTTGGAACGGTAGCCGAAGTCGTCCAGTTCCAAAAAGCGGGCCGCGTACTCTGGCGGTAGCCCGAAGCGGCACAGGTGACCCGGCAGCCAGCGCCTCAGCGTGGCGGTGCGGTCGTGCAGGGTGCCGTCCAGGTCGAACAAGGCGGCTTTCACGCTTTGGGAGTGGCCGTGCCCAGCGCACTCAGGCGGGCGTCTATCTCCTGCACGGCAGCGGCATACTCCGCCCGCTCAAAACAGCTTCGGGCGTTGGTGTACGCGTCCCGGGCCGCTTCGGCGCGGTCCTCGGTCTGGGCAAAATCACCCGTCGCCCGCCATAGGCAGCCCAGCGTGGTAGGGTCATCCGCCGTGACTGCTTCGGCAAACGCCGCAGCCAGAGCAGCGTGGGCTTCTCGCTCCTGTCCCAGAGCATGAAGGCAGACGGCCAGCTCATAGCCGTTGACGGCGCGTTCCAGGGCCCCCAGGCCCTCACGCTCTATCAGCTTCTGCTCCTGCTCAAACAGTGCCAGTGCGGCAGCGTGGTCGCCCGCTTCCCGCTCCACCATTCCCAGCTGATGCAAAAAGCGGTGCGCTCCCGGTTGGCCCTGCGCCCCCTCCCACAGTTCCCGGTATACGGCGCGGGCTTCGTCAAAGCGCCGGGCGAACGTGTAAGCGTAGCCCAGGGCGTGCCGCGCTTCCTGAGAAGGGTCGGCGGCGAGGAGTTCGGCGGCTTCATCGTAGGCTCCGGCTTCTATCCGCTGCCAGGCTTGCTGAACGGCCAGGGGTCGCTCGGTGGTCATGTGGTCAGCTTACGCCTCGCCCACACCGGGTTCCTCATCCGGCGACTCGTGAAAGGCGGCGCCGTACTCGCGCACGTCCTCGTGAATCAGGGTGGAATTGAGGCTGACGGCCGCCACCATGCCGCTGGCCGCCGCACTCATCACGTACTGCGGCGCGCCGGTCATGTCGCCGGCCGCCCATACGCCCCGCAGGCTGGTCATGCCGTGTTCGTTGACCACCACGCGGGATTTGTCGTCCAGTTCCAGGCCCAGGGCGGCCGGCAGATGGCTGCGCTGCCCCTGACTGGGATTCAGGAAAATGCCTTCCAACTCCAGCGCGTCTCCATCTCGGAAGTGAACGGTCAGCGTGTCTTCTCCCGACAGCCGCAGGATGGGCCGCGTCTCCAGGGTGATGTCCAGCCGCTGCAGGTCGCGGCGCTGCTCCGGGGTCAGCTCGTCCGGGCCGTCGGTGAGCAGGGTGAGGTGGTCAGTCCAGTTGCGCATGCTCAGGGCCAAGTGGTGCCCCTCTTGATGGCTGCCCAGCACGGCCAGCGCCGCTTCCCGGTTGGGCCAGCCGTCGCAGTAGGGGCAGTGGTGGACAGTGCGGCCCCAGCGCTCCCGCAGCCCGCTCACCCGGGGCAGCAGGTCCTGCAGGCCACTGGCGAACAGCACCCGGCGTGCCGTCACCCACCCGGTCGCCAGCTGCACGCCGAAGCCTTCCCCGAACTCGCGGACCTGCCGGGCAGCTTCCTGGCACACAGTCACGTCGTAGGCCGCCAACTGCTCCAGCCCGATACGCTTGAGGTCGGCGGGTGGCGTGCAGTCGCGGGTAAACACGCCGTGGGCCGCCTGCGCGCGGACATTGCGGGGCGGCCCGCCGTCCAGCAGCAGCACTCGCCGCCGGGCGCCGCCCAGCACCAGAGCGGCATTGAGCCCGGCCGGCCCGGCCCCGATAATCACGGCGTCGTAGCGGTCGGCCGTGCGCTGCACCGCCGCTTCCAGCGCCTCCTGGGCGGGAAGCCCTGATTGGGTATGGGCGGTCACAGCAGGCTCCGGCCGGGGCGGGAACGGGCGCAACTGGGCAGACAGGGTGGACAAGGCGAGCAGGGCAAGCAGAGAGCAGGCATCGTTTCCATTCTGAGGGCTGCGCCCGACGGGGCCAGTCCGGTAGGCCTTAAGGACAGCTTGCGGGTTGGTAGCCTACCAGCTTATGGGCTACTGGGTACTGGGGCTGCGTTTTCTCATAAAGCAGGACTTCTGTCAGAGAGTTTTAACCAGACTGCTCTAAGATGATTCACATGAAGGCCAAGGCTGCCCTGTTCCTCGCTGCGCTGGCGCTCCCGCTGAGTGCCTGCGGCAGTGTAAGCCAAGCTGGCCCCAGCGCAGGCGAACTACTGCGCACCCCCACCACGCTGAGCCTGGCCGGGCGCACACTGAGTGCCGAGGCCCGCCCCACGCTGAGCGGCGAGCAGCTAAGCGCCCGCGTGCAGGTGCGCAGCTCGGCCAGCTCGCTGCCGCTGAGTGCGCAGTCGGTCTACCTGGTGACGCAGGGCGGCGTGTGGCAGGCGGAAGGCCGCTGGGAGGCCAGCAGCTGCGGCGCAGGCTGCCGGGTCATAGAAGGCCGGGGCCCCGCCCAGGGCCTGCGCCCCGGCGAGAATGTGCAGGTGGTGGTGCGGCTGCAAGACAGCGCCGGACGTCATTTCTGGCTCCGCGACGACCAGAGCTTGGTCCAGAAAAACTGAGTGCCTGCACGTGCCCCTGCCGGGGCACTCTTTTTTGGCCTTGCGGCGGAGGCCCTGGAGTTGGCTCCGGCCGCAAGGCGGCGCCTTCAGGTGCGTATCATCTACCTCACCTAGGCTGGAAGAATGAGTAGCCGCATCTTCCCTCTGTTCCTCAGCGCCGCCTTGCTGACCGCGCCTGCCGGGGCCCAGACCCTGATTCCGCTGGATTCGCGTCCCGCTACCAGCCGCCTACCTGCGGCCATTGCTGGGCTGGGGAGCGGCGACCTGAAAGTGGTTCCGCGTGAGCTGCTGGGCACGGCGCAGCAGGGCGCGGACCCGGCGCGGCTGCTGGAGTGGCTGCGGACCGAGGGTGCCGGACGCCGGGATGAGCCGCTGATTGTGGCGCTGGACGCCCTGGCTTACGGCGGACTGGTGCAGTCGCGCAAAAGCACCGACTCGGCGGCGCGGGTCCGCAGCCGCCTCTTGCCGCTGCGCGAGTGGCAGCGCGAGACGGGCCGGCCCATCTATGCCTTTATCACCGTTCCGCGCCATCCCGACGCGGTGGACCGGGAGCGCAACTTCGAGGTGGCCCGTCTGCTGACCCGCTGGGCGGCCGCCGGCGTGTTCAAGGAACTGCATATCGCCTGGGACGATGCGCTGCCCGGCAGCCCCGCCCCCGCCGAAGGAGCGCGCCTGGCCGCGTTCGCCGCCGAGGTGGCCCCCGGCAACGTGCGGGTCTACCCCGGCGCCGACGAGGTGCTGGCCCTGCTGAGCGCCCGCGCACTCTCGCCGGCAGCCAAAACCGTGCAGGCCGTGTACTCGGACCCCAAGCTGGCCCAGGAAGTGATCAAGTACGAAGGCATACCGCTTACCCGCAGCGTGCAGAACCACGCCGAGGCCGCCGGGTTCCACATGGCTTCTCAGGGCCAGCAGCCCGACCTGACCCTGTACGTGTTCAACGGCGGCGACCCGCGCCGCGCCGCGCTTGCCGTCTCGGCCCTGCTGCGGCGGGGGCCGGTGGCCGTGGCAGACGTGGAAAAGGTGAACCTGGGCAACACCCGGCTGTGGAAGGACCTGGGCACCCTGCAGCGCGACGCGAACCTCACCGCGCTGGCCGCCTGGGGCACCCCCGGCAACAATCTGGGCTCGGCGCTGGCCCATGCCAAGCTGACCCTGGACGGCGTGGACCCCGCCCGCCAGCAGGCCCTGCTGGCCCGCGAGTACGCCAACGACCTGATTTATTCCACCCGCCTGCGGGCCGCCTTACGCGCCGCCATTCCCGAAGCGGAGATGAACACCCCCGCTGCCCAGGAAAAACTGATGGAACTGGCCGCCGAGTATTTCCCGCTGAATCTGGGTGGCAGGTACGGGCTGGACCAGGTGAACCTCCCCTGGGGCCGCTCGTTCGAGTGGGATTTCGACCTGAGCCCGGCAGAATAAGGCCGGCTCCTACAGGCAACGCCGGGGACTGCCCGCTGGCCTCCGGCAAATTCGGACTGCGAACTTCGGATTAGAGGAAGCCGGAGGTGGGGGCGCGTTCCGGTTTATGCTCCCCTTTCCTGCTTCCGGCATGCCGAGCGGCCCGGCTGAACTGCCCCGCCCGGCATGCCCACGTCCCGGCCGGGGCAGACGGCCGTTTATTGCCTGCTCCTTCTCTGGGTCTTCTCTATAGTTGAGCTTTCTCTGAGCCTTTTTCTGGTCCCCGCTTCACCTTGTTCTGACCGGCCAGCCGGAGCGCATCGCCTATGCTGAGCACATGCAACCCACCCACACGCTCACCGAAACCGCCGCCTGGCAGAAGTTGGAAGCGCTGGCCGCCGCGCCGCAGCCCACCTTGCGTGAGCTGTTCGCCGCCGACCCGCAGCGCGGCCGGAACTTCGCCGCAGAAGGGGCCGGCTGGTACCTGGACTACTCCAAGCAGCGCATAGACGGGGACATCCTGAGCGCCCTGCTGGACCTGGCCCGCGAGTGCGGGGTAGAGCAGCGCCGGGACGCCATGCTGCGCGGCGAGAAAATCAATATCACCGAGAACCGCGCCGTGCTGCACACCGCCCTGCGCGCGCCCCGTGAGACCGATATCCGCGTGGACGGGCAGAACGTGGTGCCGCAGGTTCACGCGGTGCTGGACCGCATGGCCGACTTTGCCCGGAAGGTGCGCTCCGGCGAGTGGCGCGGCTTTACCGGTGAGCGCATCCGCGCCGTGGTGAACATCGGAATTGGGGGCAGTGACCTGGGACCGGTGATGGCGTATGAAGCGCTGGAACACTACAGCGACCGGGAGCTGACCCTGCGCTTCGTGTCCAACGTGGACGGCACCGACTTTGCCGAAAAGGTGCGGGACCTCAACCCCGCAGAGACGCTGTTCATCGTCTCCAGCAAGACCTTTACCACCCTGGAAACCATGACCAATGCCCGCACCGCCCGCCGCTGGCTGCTGGATACCCTGGGAGACGAGGCCGCCGTGGCACGGCACTTCGTGGCTGTGAGCACCAACGCGCAGGAGGTGCAGAAGTTCGGCATTGACACCGCCAACATGTTCGAGTTCTGGGACTGGGTGGGCGGCCGCTACAGCCTGGACAGCGCCATCGGCCTGAGCCTAACTATCGCGGTGGGCCCAGAGCAGTTCCGCGACTTTCTGGACGGCATGCACGACATGGACCGGCACTTTGCCGGGGCGCCGCTGGAAGAAAACCTGCCGGTGCTGATGGCCCTGACCGGCATCTGGAACCAGAATTTCCTGGGGGCCTGCTCGCTGGCGGTGCTGCCCTACTCGCAGTACCTGCGCTCTTTTGCGGCCTACCTGCAGCAGCTGGACATGGAAAGCAACGGCAAGCACGTGACCCTGAGCGGCGCGGAGGTCGGCTACGACACCGGTCCCATCGTGTGGGGACAGGCCGGCACCAACGGCCAGCACGCCTTTTATCAGCTGATTCACCAGGGCACCCGGCTGATTCCATGTGACTTTATCGGGTTCGCCCGCAGCCTCAACCCGCTGCCTGCCGGCGAAGAAGGCCAGACCCACCAGGACCTGCTGATGGCCAACGTCTTTGCCCAGAGCGAGGCGCTGGCGTTCGGCAAGACCCCCGAACAGGTGCGGGCGGACGGCGTCCCTGAAGCGCTGGTGCCGCACAAGACCTTCGCAGGCAACCGCCCCTCCTCCACCCTGCTGGCCCGCGACCTGACCCCGCGCAGCCTGGGCGCACTGATTGCCCTGTACGAGCACAAGGTCTTTGTGCAGGGGGCGGTGTGGAACATCAATTCCTTCGACCAGTGGGGCGTGGAGCTGGGCAAGGTGCTGGCGCAGCGGATTGCCCCGGAACTGGGCAGCCAGCAGGAGTTGCGCCATGACTCGTCCACCAACGCGCTGATTGCCTGGTACCGCCGCGAGCGCTGATAGACCCTGCCTTCCCTACACTCCCCCTCCCCGGCTTACGTTTGTAACGCTGCGCCCCTCTAGCGGTAGCTGCAGGACCTCCAAAAAGCAGTGCTGGAGTTGCCATTTTTCGTCGTTATCCGGTATCCTCCGGCCTGTTCCACGGCCGGGGGTCTTCCTTATCGCCTGGTCTCCACCTCACGTTCCCGGCCGTCCCGGTCTGGCTGCCGCTGCCCACAGCGCCGAGGCAGCGACGGGGCTGGGACCGACTTCCGTTTTTTGCTCTTTCCGCTTTCTCTCGTCAGGACCGCTTATGTTCAGAACTTCCCTCACTGTCGGATTTATGCTGTTCGCCATCTTCTTCGGCGCCGGCAACCTGATTTTCCCGCCGCAGCTGGGCGCCGAGAGCGGCGCAGCCTACGCTCCGGCCATGCTCGGTTTTCTGCTGACCGGCGTGGGCTTGCCGCTGCTGGGGATCGTGGTCGGGGCGCTGGCTCCCGGCGGGTACGCCGACGCGCTGCGCCGCATCCATCCCGCCTTCAGCCTGGTGTTCCTGACCGCCATCTACCTGGCCATCGGCCCACTGTTCGCCATTCCCCGCACCGGGGCTACCGCCTACCAGATGGCGCTGGTGCCCTTCCTGGGAAGCGCCGGCGGCCTGTCGCTGCTGCTGTGGACTCTGGGCTACTTCGGGCTGGCGCTGTGGCTCAGCCTCAACCCCTCGCGGATGGTGGACCGCATCGGTGAGTGGCTCACGCCGGCGCTGCTGCTGTCGCTGCTGGCGCTTATCGTGCGGGCTTTTATGCTGCTCAGCGGCCAAGCTCCCGCCGCCCCGGCAGCCGCTTACGCCGGCGGTCAGGCTTTTTTCGCAGGCTTTACCGCCGGCTACCAGACGCTGGACGCGCTGGCCGCCGTGGCCTTTTCGGTGGTGGTGCTGGGGGCCATCCAGAGCAAGGGCGTAGCCTCCGGCCCGGCGCTGCTGCGGCAAACAGCCACCGCCGGCGTCATCGCAGCTTTCTTCCTGGGGCTGGTCTATCTGGCGCTGGGCTGGACCGGCGCCCATATGCTGCCGAGCAGCGACACCCTGGCCGCGCTGCAAGCCAGCGGCACCTACCTGGGCACCTACCTGCTGACCACCATCGCCAACGACGCTTTCGGTCCTTTCGGGCGCACCCTGCTGGGCGTCATCGTGACGCTGGCCTGTCTGACCACCACCGTAGGCCTGCTGGTGGCGGTGGGCGAGTACTTGGTCGCCACCTTCCCCAGACTGAAGTACCGCCCCACCGTGATTGGGCTGACCCTGTTCAGCCTGCTGATTGCCAATCAGGGCCTCAACGCCATCATCAGCGTCAGCGTACCGGCGCTGGTCATCCTGTACCCCATCACCATCTGCGTGATTTTGCTAATGCTGCTGGCCCGCTTCGTGCCCACCCCGCGCCTGGGCTGGCAGCTGGCAGTGGCCGCCGTGACGGGGATCAGCCTGCTGTCGTCGGCCCACAGCAACGGCTGGCTGGCCTTGCCCTGGGTAGAGGCGCTGCCTCTGCGGGCGCAGTCGCTGGAATGGCTGCCGTTTATGCTGGGCGGTCTGGCCCTGGGCTGGGGGCTGGGCGGACGCGGCGAGCGAATCAGTCTGGCAGCGGCTGCGGCTGAACACAGCCACGGCGTCGCTGGCCGCACCACCGGCGGCCCAGCCTGAGCCAACAAGTCTGAGCCGCCAAGAATAGGGCCGCCTGCTGCCACCCGGGACAGGCGGCCCCACTCTTAGGCTCTCGCGGGTGGGCCGCCGCTTACACCAGCTCGGTCCGCTCAGGTTCCGGCAGGCGGAAGGCCAGCCACACGCTGGGCAGCAGCAGCAGCACGGCCGCGATGGCCGCCGCTGTGGGCGTGGTCAGGTCGGCCAGGGCGCCCACCAGGAACATCAGCAGGCCGGCAAAGCCCCAGGAAAAGCCCATCATGATGGAGCTGGCCACGGCGACGTGCCCCGGCTGATACTCCTGCGCTGTCACCACGCCCACCGGCACGCTGGCATTCACGAAAGCGCCCATCAGGAAGGTGAGTGGATAAAACCACAGGTCGCCGGGGTCGCTCAGAATCAGCACGACGAAAAAGGGAATGGTCGTTCCGATGGCGGCCCGCAGCACCGGCGTGCGCCCGATGCGGTCGCTGATGCGCCCACCCACGATGCCGCCTAGAGCGCTCGCCACTGCATACAGCCCCAGTGCCAGGCCCACCTCACGCATGGTGAACCCCCGGCCCAGCAGGATAAACGGCAGCATGGTGTTGTAGCCCATCGAGGCCAGTGAGCGCAGCACCGCCATGCCCCACAGCGGCACAATGGGTCCCCGGAAAATGGCGAGGTAGTCGGCCAGCCGCATGGCCTTTTTGGCCTGGGGAAAGGAGGGCGGCGTCACGGCGTAGGTCAGAGCCGCTGTCAGCAGACCGAAGGCGGCGAAATACGGCAGGGTATCCAGCCCCTGCGCCGCAAAGACTGGCCCCAGCGCCGCCCCACCCGTGCCACCTGCGCTAAAGATGGAAGCCCACAGACCCCGCCGGTCACGCGGCGAATTGGTGGCGATGTAGGCGGCCCCGCTGGGATGAAAGAACCCGCTGCCCAGCCCGGCCACCGCCACCAGCAGCACCAGGGCGCCAAACCAGGGCACGAACCCCATGAAGCACAGGCCCACAGCGGTCAGCAGCGGCCCCAACGCCGCCGTGACGCGCCGGTCGACCCGCTCGCCTATCACGCCCAGCAGCGGCTGCAGGACACTGCCGGTCAGGCTGTGGGCACTGACCAGAAAGGTGGCAGCGGCCGTGCTCACCGCAAAGCGGCTTTGCAGCTCCGGCAGCAGCGGAGTCAGCATGGCGCCGTAGGCATCGTTGATAAAGTGCCCGGCCGTGACTGCCACGGCGACAGCGGCAGTCTGCTGGGAAATGCGGGCAGTGGCGGAAGTGGACATCAGCCGGTCAGTGTAGCGTGTTCGCCCTGCTGGCCGTAGGCACGCAGCGCGGCTTCCTCGGCCGGAATGCGGACCAGCAGCAGCAGCGCAGCGTTCAGCACGCTGTAGGCCAGCGCGGTGCGCCAGGCTCCCACGGCGAGCGGGGCGGCGGCGATTTCCAGCGCCACCACGGCGTAATTGGGGTGCCGTAGATACCGAAACGGCCCGCGCCGTACCCGTTCGCCGCCCGGCACAATCAGGATGCGCGTGTTCCAGTAACGGCCCAGCGTGCGAATCACCCAGTAGCGTAGTGGCTGTGCCAGCACGAACAGCAGCAGCGCGGGCAGGCTGACCCGGCCCCGGCTGCGGCGGCCTTCCAGCAACGCCGAGAGCATCCAGGTGGGGTGCAGCACGAAAAAGGCGGGGTAGTGTTCCCGCCCGTATTCCCGCGCTCCCTGCGCCCGCGCCCAGGCTTCGTTGCGGCGGGCGAGACGCAGTTCCAGCAGGCGCTGCACGGTCAGGAAACCAAGCAGATAGGGGGCGGCGCGGCGGGCAGAAGGCAGGCGCATAAGGACCAGAGTAGTCCACTGCGCCGGCCAGGAGAAGGCGGTCCCAGCCTACTCACCCGCGGCTACGTAAATCTGTGGCCGGGCAGCCCAGGGGTCAGTCCAGCCACAGATGGCCGGTGGGTCAGTCAGCCGCCTGTGCCCGCCCAGCCAGGCGTCCGGATTCCTCGGTCAGTTCGCGCAGGCGTGCCGCCAGCTCCGGCGTCAGTGCAGCGGCCTCTGTCCGCCAGCCCCAGTGACCGGTGGCGCTCCCTGGCACGTTCATGCGGGCGTCGGTGCCCAGGTTCAGCAGGTCCTGCAGGGGGGCGATGGCCACGTGGGCGCGGCTGTGCCAGGCGATGCCCAGCATCCGCCAGGTCACCTCGTCCTCGGTAGGGTCGGAGCTGGTAAAGGAGCGGAAATGGTGCCGTTCCAGCTCAGTAGCCGTGCGCCACCAGCCCAGCGTGGTGTCGTTGTCGTGGGTGCCGGTGTACACCACCCGGTTGCGTACAATATTGGCCGGATAAAAGGGGCTGTTCCAGAAGTCCTCGTCGGAAAAGGCGAACTGCAGCACCACCATGCCCGGCAGCTCGAATTCGTCACGCAGCTCCTCCACCTCGGGGGTAATCACGCCCAGGTCCTCGGCGATGATAGGCAGGTCGCCCAGGCGGCGGCGCACCTCGGCCAGCAGTTCGCGGCCCGGGGCGGGCACCCAGTGGCCACCCATCGCGTTTTCGGCCGGATACGGCACTTCCCAGTAGGCCTCGAAGCCCCGGAAGTGGTCCACCCGAATTAGGTCGTACAGCTCGCGGCTGCGGGCAAAGCGCGCCACCCACCAGTCGAAGCCCTGCGCCTGCATGCGGTCCCAGCGGTAAAGGGGATTGCCCCACAGCTGACCCTCTTCGGCAAAGTAGTCGGGCGGCACGCCGGCCTGCACCTCGGGGCTGCCCTGCTCGTCCAGCGCGAACAGGTCCTGGTGCGCCCAGACATCGGACGAATCCAGCGCCACGAAAATGGGCAGGTCGCCCACAATCTGCACGCCCCGCTCACCGGCGTAGGCCCGCAGCGCCTGCCACTGCTTTTCAAACAGGAACTGGATAAAGCGGATGTGCTCCACCACACCGAAGTTCTCCTGCTGAAAGCGGGTCAGCGCGGCTTGGTCACGGCGGCGGTACTCGGCCGGCCACTGGAACCAGGCCGCTCCACCGTGCACTTCCTTGAGGGCCCGGAACAGCGCGTAGTTGTCCAGCCAGCCGGCCTGGGCCGCCTTGTAGGCTACGAATTCCCCGGCGTCCACCTGTCCCTCTCCCGCCTGAAAGCGGCGGTAAGCGGTCCACAGCAGCTCGCTGCGCCAAACGGTCTGGGCATCGAAATCCACCCGCTCGGGATGATGTGGCGCGCCTTGCAGGTCCTCAGCAGTGAGCAGGCCCCACTCCAGCAGCTCGCCCAGACTGACCATCAGCGGGTTGCCGGCGAACGCGCCCAGCGTCTGGTAGGGGCTGTTGCCGTGCCCAGTTGGCCCCAGCGGCAGAATCTGCCAGTAGGTCTGTCCAGCCTGCTGCAGCCAGTCCACCCACTGCCGGGCTTCCTGGCCCAGTTCGCCGGTGCCATAAGGACCGGGCAAAGAGGTGGGGTGCAGCAGCACGCCGCTAGAACGCGGCCACTCGGACAGGGAGCGGTCTGTGAGGTTGTCGGGGGCAGGGGTCTGGGTCATGCGGGGTCACTCCATGCAGGGCAAACTGGGCGGTAAAGGAAAGCAAAATGTGGTCCGGCGCAGCGAACCTGCGGGACAGCTTAGAGCATTCACTGTCAGGCAGGGCACAGGCCGCAGCCAGCAGACAGGCCACAGGCGGCAGACAGCCCGCAGACGGCAGACGCCGCAGGTCGGTCTCAGGGCATACGGACCTCTGGACCGGCCTGCTTGCGCTGGCGTGCCCCCTCTGCGCCTCCCCTCCCCTTTGCCGGGACAAACCCGGCCAGTAGTGCCGGCTCCACGGCTCCACCACAGCAGGTCGGGCAGGTCGGTCACCTGGACACTTCTACAGGTGCCTCAAAGGGCTGTCACCGTGCGGCAGCGGGGAACGACCGCCCCTCAGCCGCACCGCCCGACTCGGCTTTCTCTGGGCAACTCTGGGCATCGGCTCAGCGGCGCAGGCAAATAAAAAGCCGCCCGCCACAGCTGAGCCGGCGGCGGGCAGGGCGGAGAGCACTGGTGTTACTCGTAGGTGACTTCCAGCACCTCGAATTCCATGTCGCCCTTGGGGCCGGGCACTTTCACCTTGGCACCTTCACGGGCTCCCAGCAGCGCCTGGCCGATGGGGCTGGCGTCGCTGACCTTGCCGGCCCGCACGTCGGCCTCGAAAGTGCCCACCAGCTCGAAGGTGCGCTCGGTCTTGCCGCTGCGGACCTTGACCTTGGCACCCAGGCCGGCACCGCCGCCGGCATCTTCTTCCACGATGACGGCGCGTTCCAGCTGGTCTTCCAGGTCGCGGATACGGGCCTCGTTTTCGCTCTGCTCCATGCGGGCCTCGTCGTAGGCGGCACTTTCACGCAGGTCTCCGTCCTCAATGGCGCGGCCCATGTTCTCGCTGATCTGCTCACGGCGGGTGGTCTTGAGGTGGTGCAGGGTTTCTTTGAGGCGGTCGTAACCGCGCTGGGTAATCGAAATTTTGGGTCCTGTCATAGCACTCCACTATAGCGGGCGGACCCTTGGCTCCGGAACACAGATGAAACAACACCGATGAAACCGGAATACAGCTGGCGCGGCTGGCGGCCCTCAGCGCCGGCCAAAGGAAGTGGAGGAAGTGGAGGCGCCCCCCTGGCGGCCGAAACTGCTGCTCCGCACCTGCATAGGCTCTTCTCCGCCGGCCTGCTCGGCCTCGTAGTCGGCCTTGGTGATCAGCAGCTTGAATTCGTGCGGGCTGGTGGCCGCTTCCAGGCCCTCTTCCATACTGATGATGCCCTGCATGTACAGCTGCGCCAGATGCTTGTCGAAGGTCACCATGCCGCGCAGGTTGTCTTCCAGCATGGCGTCCTTGATCAGCGGAGTCTTGTCCTCGTCCTTGATGGATTCGACCACCAGCGGCGTGCTCAGCAAAATTTCGGTGCCCAGTGCGCGGCCTTTGCCGTCTGCGCGGCGCAGCAGGCGCTGCGACACGATGCCCACCAGCGACTCGGCGAACAGGGTACGGATTTCGCCGCGCTCATGCGGCTGGAAAAAGTCGATGATGCGGTTGATGGTGCGTAGGGCGTCTTGGGTATGCAGCGTACTGAGGACCAGGTGCCCGGTCTGGGCCGCTGTCAGGGCCGCTTCGACCGTTTCCTTGTCGCGCATCTCGCCAATCATGATGACGTCGGGGTCCTGGCGCATGGCGTACTTGAGCGCGGTGCGGAAATCGCGGGTATCCACGCCCACTTCACGCTGCACCACGATGGATTTGCGGTTGCGGTGCATGATTTCGATAGGGTCTTCCACCGTGATGATGTGCTTGGCGTAGGTGCGGTTGATGTGGTCCACCACGCTGGCCAGGGTGGTGCTCTTGCCAGAGCCGGTGGGGCCGGTCACCAGAATCAGGCCACGCGGAGACTCGGCCATCGCCCGCATCACCGTTTCGGGCAGGCCCAGCGTCTCGAAGTCGGGAATCTGGTCGCGCACCACCCGCATCACGATGCCCACCGAGCCGCGCTGCCGGAAGACGTTGACCCGGAAGCGCCCGTGCCCCGCCAGGCTGTAGGCCGAGTCCAGCTCGTTGCGGAACTCGAAATCTTCCCACTGCACTGCGCTGAGCAGGGCCTGGGCGTAGGCGGCGGTGTCGTCAGGGCGCAGCACCTTGGACCCAAACTGAACCAGTTCCCCATGAATGCGGCCCATCGGGGGGCTTCCGGCTTGCAGGTGCACATCGCTGGCACCGGCATTGATCATCTCTATCAGCAGCTCATCAATTCGAATCATGGGACTCCTTGAAAGGCCGCCAACAGCGTATGTGGAGGCGGTCACCATTCAGTATGCCGCAGCAGCAACCTCAAAGAGGAGCACCTGGAGTCGGCCCCTGCTGCACCTGTTCCCCCGGCACCAGCGGCATATTGTCAATCAGGCGGACCGCGTGCAGGCGCCCTGCAAACACCAGCCGGGCCTGGGCCGCCTGCTGGGGGGTCAGCTGGCCTTGCAGCGGCTG
The DNA here is from genome assembly GCF_000190555.1 of Deinococcus proteolyticus MRP. Classification (GTDB taxonomy): domain Bacteria; phylum Deinococcota; class Deinococci; order Deinococcales; family Deinococcaceae; genus Deinococcus; species Deinococcus proteolyticus. The sequence goes on along the minus strand of NC_015161.1, from coordinate 867,920 downwards.
CAGTTCGGCGTCCAGCAGGTGCAGATAGTCAAGGTCCACCGGCTCCTGCGCCAGCACGGCGTGGCCGGCCGCGAGCAGCGCCTGCGCGTCCTGTTCACCGCCCGCATAGGCGGCCTGAACGGCCCGCAGCGCCCGCGAAACGACAGCCGCCTGAGCCTGCCTCTCAGCGCTGAGGTAGCTGTTGCGGCTGCTGAGTGCCAGTCCGCTCTGCGCCCGCACGGTGGGCACACCCACCACTTCCGTATTCAGAAAAAGGTCGGCAGCCATGCGGCGCACCACCGCCAGTTGCTGCCAGTCCTTTTCCCCGAAATAGGCGCGGGTGGGCTGCACCAGATTCAGCAGCTTGAGCACCACGGTTGCCACCCCGTCAAAGTGGCCGGGCCGCGAAGCACCCTCTACCCGTGTACTGAGCCCCGCCACACTGACCGAGGTGGCGTGGCCTGGGGGGTACATGTCCTGCGGCTGCGGATGAAACAGCAGCGCTGCGCCGGCTTCCTGCGCCACCGTTTGGTCGCGGGCCAGGTCACGGGGATAGGCCGCCAGGTCCTCGGTGGGGGCGAACTGGGTGGGGTTCACGAATACGCTGACCACGGTCAGAGCGTTCTCGGCGGCCGAGCGGCGGATAAGCGTGGCGTGCCCCTCGTGCAGGAAGCCCATGGTGGGCACCAGCCCCACGCTCTGGCCCTGGCGGCGCGCTTCAGCCAGAGCGGAGCGCAGTTCGGCGGGAGTGGTCACAGTCTGCAGAGCGGGCATCAGCGGTGCTCCCTGCCTGCGCCGAGCGCGCCGGTCACGGCATTCAGCACCCAGGTCACGGCACTCAGCAGCAGGGCACCCACCACGGCTGCACCCAGCCCGTCCACATCCAGCGCGGTGAACTGGGCGGTCAGCCACAGCATCAACCCATTCAGGACCAGCGCGAACAGTCCCAGCGTCAGCAATGTGATGGGCAGCGACAGTAGGCCCAGCACCGGGCGAATCAGGGCGTTGACCAGGCCCAGCACCAGCGCCGCTAGGGCGATGTCCAGCGCCCCGGCCCCGGGCGCGAAGTGCACCCCGCTGTACAGCTGGCTGACGGCGTACAGCGCCAGCGCACTTACGAACAGGTTCAGCAGGAAGTTCATGGGCGCAGCATAGCGCCGGCTTGCTCTGCTCCCTGTCTGCTTGGCCCTGCATAAGTGCGCCACAGCGGCAATAGCTCGGCAGCGCTCACCTCCGGCGGCGTGGCCCAGCTCAGTGAGCGGGCCAGGTCGGCCAGCACGCGGCCGGGCGTCGCCGCGCCTGCTTCACGCAGGTCACGCAGCGAGGGCGCCCCTCCCCGCTTGGCCAGGCGCTCGCCCCGGTAGTCGGTCATCAGCGGCACGTGCCAGTAGGCGGGCTGCGGATAGCCCAGGGCCTGCTGCAAGGCCACCTGCCGGGGGGTGGCGGGCCACAGGTCCGCGCCGCGCACCACGTCGGTGACGCCCATTGCCGCGTCGTCCACCACTACGGCCAGGTGGTAGGCATACGCGCCGTCGCCCCGCCGCAGCACGAAATCACCCACCTCGCCTGGCAGCGACTGGCACAGCAGCTCATGGGTCAGGCAATCCTGCACGCAGACCCGCTCCGGCGGCACCCGCCAGCGCTCGGCAGCGGGTCGTCCGGGGGGCGGAGCACCAGAGGGCCTCCGGTCGGAGGTGGGCCGGCAGGTGCCGGGATACACCGGCTCGGCTCCGTGCGGCGCCCCGGCCGCCTCCTGCACGGCCACCTGAATCTCGCGCCGGGTACAGGTGCAGGGGTAGGTGTCCAGCTGCGCCAGTGCTGCCGCATATAGGGGCAGCCGCTCCGACTGGCGGTATTCGGCGTCCCAGTCCAGGCCCAGCCATTCCAAGTCACGGCGGGTCACGTCGTAACCCCAGGGGCGCACCCGGCCCGTGTCCAGGTCCTCGAAGCGCAGCAGGTGCCGCCCGCCCAGAGCGCGGCTGTGCAGCCAGGCCAGCAGCGCGGTGCGGATATTGCCCAGGTGCAGCGCTCCGGTGGGACTGGGGGCGTAGCGGCCCACCGGGGGAATCCCCGCAGCAGGGGCAGGCCCCATCTAGTCGCTGTCCTCCAGCGGCGCGGCGCTTCCGGCACGCTCGACCTGGCGCTCCTGCAGCCAACCCAGCAACAGGTCGTCCACCAGCTCACTCAGGCTCTCGCCGCCTTCGGCCTTCAGCTCTCGCCAGGCGGCCCGGATGGTCTCGCGGCGCACATAGACCACTTCCACCTTGCCGGAACCCTCTTCGGCGTGGCTGCGGCGGCGTTCGTCCGCCTTTTTGCCCGCGCTGGCGGCCTTTTCCAGTTTCCTGGCTTTCTTGGCAGCCTTTTTCGCGTCCTTGCCTTCCAGATACCCGAACCGCGCCATCAAATCACCTCTCGCGACAGGGCCAACAGGTCGGCCCAGGCGGCGGCGGCGCGCTCATCACGCACGTCGCGGCACAGCACGCCCTGCTCAGCGGCTTTCTGGTAGGCCGCGTACTGGCGCACCGCCGTGTTCGCCACCCGAATTCCCAGCTCGCGCAGGTCCTCGCGGGCGGTGTCGGCTGCGTGGCCGACTGGCGGCACGCGGGTCAGCACAGCCATGCTGCGGCGGGCAGCTCCCGGCTCGGACCCCAGGAAGCCCATCAGTTCCTGGGTGGCGTCCAGCTCCAGCGGCGAAACCCCACTGGGCACCAGAATCAGGTCGGCGCGGCCGGCCAGCTCGCGCAGGTCGCGGCGGCGCGGGCGGCCCTCGGTGTCGATGATGACGGCGTCCAGCCGTGCCAGCCGCTTGGGCTTGACGTCGTCCGGGTCCAGCACCGCAAACGGCAGTCCCGGCCCACGCTGACTCCAGCGCAGGGAACTGCCTACCCGGCCGTCCTCGTCAATCAGGACCGTTTCCAGACCACGCTCGCTGAGCGCCCCGGCCAGATGAACGGCCAGCGTGCTTTTCCCCACGCCTCCTTTTTCCGAGGTGATGGCAATAATTCTGGGCATAAGGGCAATTTACCCGAAAGCAGGCCCGCTTCACCGGGAAATTGGGCCGCATCGGCAGTACACTGCCCGGCATGACCTTTTCTGGCCTTTCCAATCTGAATGCCGCCGGCGCACGCATCATGGCCATTTTTGCCCATCCCGACGACGAAGCCTTTGCCGTGGCCGGCACCCTGGCCGCCTACGCCCAGGCCGGCGCCGAAATTACCCTGGTCTGCGCCACACGCGGCGAAGCGGGCAAAATCACCGACCCCAGCATGACGGTCAGCGACCTGGGCCAGCAGCGCGAGGCCGAACTGCGGGCCGCCTGCGCCGCCATCGGCATTCCGGCGCCGGTCATGCTGAATTACCACGACTCGGGCCGCTTCGAGCGCACCCGGCATGACGACCCGCAGGCGCTGATGAATGTGGACGTGCTGGATATCGAAGACAAACTGCGCGCCCTGATCGAGGAGCACAGGCCCCACGTCCTCATCACCTTCGACCCGCACGGCGGCTACGGCCACGTGGACCACCTGCAAATGCACCGCGCTGCTGTAGGCGCCTTTTTCTCGACCGGACACCTGCCCTACGGCGGCCCGCAGCGGCTGTACTACACCGTATTTTCCAGCGAGGTGGCCCGCCACCTGAACATGATGGATTCGGCCCGCGAGCTGGAACCCGAGCGCTACGGCATCAGCGAAGGCACGGCGGCCGTGCGGCTGGACGTGTCGGCTTACGCCGCGCAGAAAAAAGCGGCGCTGGCCGCTCACGGCACCCAGATGGGACCGAGCAGTGCCCTGGGCCGCCTCTCGCCCGAGCACCGCGAACAGTTTGAGGCGCAGATGGTGGACCAGGAGTGGTTCTCGCTGGGTGGCACCCGCACGCCTATCGCGGCCTTTCCCCTACCAGAACTGCTCAGCGGCGTTGACCTGAGCCGCTGAAGCCGGAAGAGCATAGAGAAAGGGGGCGACCTGCGGGCCGCCCCTCTTCTACTGCGTATCTACCGTATCTGCTATTGCACCTCAGCCTGCCAGGCTTTCCAGCGCCCGCCGCACGCTCAGGCGCACACGGCCCAGGCTGGACAGATCGTCGAACGCCACCGCCAGCACCTGCCCGTCCTGTCCTGGAGTCAGCAACACCGGGCCGGTGTCCAGGTCCAGCAGCAGGTCGTTCCAGCCCTGGGCACCCAGGGTCTGTTCCAGCGTCTGCACGATGGCGCGGGCCGGGGTCAGCAGGCCGGCGGTGGCATCCTCACCGCCGGCCGAGCCCAGCACCTCGCCCTGTGCGCCGTACAGCACTGCCGAGCGCACACCGCGCCCTTCCAGCAGGGTGTTCAGCGCGGCGCTCACAGCGCGGCCCCAGCATTCGCACTGACGCTGCCTGCTTGGTCTGCACCGGCTTCAGCGGCCGGCAGACTGCGCTGCACCTCGTCCATCAGCGCGGCCAGGCGCTGCAGAGCGGCGGAGGTGTCTATGCCGCGGACCAGGGCGGCCCCCAGAACGTAGTCGCCCTGAGCGAGCGCGACCACTTCCAGGGTGGGGGTGGTCAGGGCCAGCCGCGAGACCTCATCCACGCCCAGGCGGCGGCCCAGGCGGTCCAGCGAACCGCGCAGCGCCGTCAGCTCGGCGGCCAGCAGGTCGGCTCCCTCACCCAGCGCGGCCAGCGGCAGGCCGTCGCGGCCCACCAGCGCGGCGGCCGAGACACCAGGCAGTTCACGCAGGCCGTCCAGACGCGGAGCCATTACAGCTCACCTGCCAGCTGACCTGCCGCCGCGCGGGCATACAGCCGGGCCTGTCCCAGATTGGCGCGGCCGTCCAGCGCCAGCAGCACGAAGAACTCCGCATTGATGGGCTGCACAAACACGCTCAGCGTCTCGCCGCGAATGTACAGTTCGCGGGGCTGACCCCCGCCCACCATGCCGTAAGCGTCGCTCACGGCACGCATCAGCCCCGCATGCTCGGCTACCAGCAGGTCCAGGCTCACCTCGGTGACGCTGTGCCCCTCAACCAGCAGGCCGTCCAACCCCCCGATGGCGGCTGCCCAGGCACCGTCCACATCCGCTACCAGTTGTGTGAGTTCGTTCAACATTGCTTTTCATCATAGTGAACTGGAGCTGTCATGGTTGTCACGTCTGCGTCTGCCGGGCAGGGGGCCTTGACCCACCAGGAGCTGGGCTGCTCGGCCCCGCCCACGTCCCCCACCCCGTACGCCCAGGGCCAGGCCTGCGGAGGCCCGGTCCACGCCCAGCAGGGGGCAAAGTGCGCTAGAATCAGCCTACTTTTTGAAGGCGGCCGATTACGCTACTAGCATAATTCATAGGATTCTGTTAGAATTTTACGGAATAACCAACGCCTCCGGAGTTGCCGGAGCTGCGCCTGGTACCGCCTTCCCGCTTTTCCTGCCCGGCCACCTCTCCTAGAGCCCAGTGGCCTGGCCCAGAATTGGAGTTTGCATGACCGGAATCCAACCTGTGGACATTACGTCCGAAGTCAAGACCAATTTCATCAACTACGCCATGAACGTGATTGTGGACCGCGCACTGCCCGACGTGCGCGACGGCCTCAAGCCCGTGCAGCGCCGCATCATGTACGCGATGATGCTTGAAGGCCTCTACGCCAACCACAAGCACGCCAAGTCGGCCAGCGTGGTGGGCGAAGTGATGAAAAAGTATCACCCCCACGGCGACTCCTCGATTTACGACGCGATGGTGCGCCTGGGCCAGTGGTGGAACATGCGCTACCCGATGGTGCATCCGCAGGGCAACTTCGGGTCCATTGACGGCGACCCGCCCGCCGCCATGCGCTACACCGAAGCCCGCATGACCCGACTGGCCGAAGAACTGCTGGCCGACTTGGAAAAAGAAACCATCGTCATGAAGCCCAACTATGACGAGACCACCGAGGAGCCCAGCGTGCTGCCGGCCGCCGTGCCGAACCTGCTGATCAACGGGGCCTCGGGCATCGCCGTGGGCATGGCGACCAACATCCCCCCGCACAACCTCACTGAAATCTGCAACGGTCTGCTGGCCCTGATTGACCAGCCGAACATGACCCTGCTGGACATGATGGAGCACGTGCAGGGACCGGACTTCCCAACCGGCGGGCGTATCTCCAAGCAGGGCATTCAGGACGCCTACACCACCGGGCACGCCAGCCTCAAGGTGCGCGGCAAGGCCCGCATCGAAGAGAAGAACAACCGCTCGCAAATCATCATCTCCGAGATTCCTTATCAGGTGAACAAGACCAACCTGATTCAGACCATCTCGGCCATGTACAAGGCGGGCAAGATTCCCGACATCTCGGCCCTGCGTGACGAATCGGACCGCAAAGAGCCGGTGCGCATCGTGATCGAGCTCAAGCGCGGCGCGATTCCTACCCTGGTCCTGAACCAGCTGTACAAGTACACCCAGCTGCAAAGCACCTTTACGGTCATCAACCTCAGCATCGTGAATGGTGAGCCACGGGTGCTGCCCCTGATCGACACCATGCGCTACTTCCTGGACCACCGCCGCGACGTGGTGACCCGCCGGACCCAGTACGAGCTGCGCAAGGCCGAGGAGCGCGCCCACATCCTGGAAGGTCTAATCAAGGCGCTGGGACACATCGACGAGGTGATTGCTCTGATTCGCGGCAGCAACACCGGTGCCGAGGCCCGCGACGCGCTGATGGCCCGTTTCGAGCTGAGCGAACCGCAGGCCCAGGCGATTCTGGACATGCGCCTGCAGCGCCTGGTGGGCCTGGAGCGCGAGAAGCTGATGAGCGAATTCGACGAGCTGCAGACCCTGATCGGCAAGCTGCGCGCCATCCTGGGCGACGAAAAACTGCTGTGGCGCGAGATCAAAAAGGAAATCCGCGAGATTCGTGACCGCTACGGCGACGAGCGGCGCTCGACCATCTCGGCGCTGGAAGAGGACATCTCCAAGGAAGACCTGATTGCTGTGGAGGACATGGTGATCACCATGACCGAAGCCGGATACCTTAAGCGCACCACGCTGGACGCCTACCGTGCCCAGTCGCGCGGAGGACGCGGCTCACGCGGCGGCAAGCTGCGCGAGGAAGACGTGAATACCCGCGTATTCGTGGGCTCCACACACGACTACATGCTGTTCTTTACGGACCAGGGCCGGCTGTTCCACGAGAAAATCTACGACCTGCCCGAAGCCGCCCGTGACGCCAAAGGCTCGCATATTCGCAACCTGCTGCCCTCACTGCGCGACGACGAGAACATCGCTTCGGTGCAGAGCATCCGCGGCTTCGAGGAAGAAGGCTCCTTTGTCTTTGCCACCAAGAACGGCATGGTCAAGCGCACCCTGATCACCGACTACGGCAACATCACTTCGGCCGGGCTGATTGCCATCAACCTGCAGGAGGACGACGAGCTGATTTCGGTGGGTATCGTCAAGAACGGCAGCGATATCGTGCTGGCGACCCGTGGCGGTAAGGCCATGCGCTTTGCGGCCGACGAGGTGCGCGACACCGGCCGCGCCACCCAGGGCGTCATCGGGATTCGCCTGAAGGGCGACGACCGGGTGGTCAGCATGGCACTGGTGCCCGCCGACACCGAAAGCGAACTGCTCGCCATCAGTGAGCACGGCCTGGGCAAGCGCACCCCTGTCAGCGATTACCCCAGCAAGGGACGCGGCGGCCAGGGCGTGATTACGCTGGACGTGACCGAAAAGACCGGGCGGCTGGTGACCCTGGCCCGCGTAGACGGCGGCGAGGAACTGATGGTGCTGACCCAGGGCGGCCTGGTGATTCGCACCCGCGTAGAAGAAGTGCGCGTCACCGGCCGCAATGCCCAGGGCGTGAAGGTCATCAACCTGTCCGACAAGGACCGGGTCATCAGCGCCTTCCCTATCCGCAAGGAAGACGAGCTGTAAACCGGGCGGCCCAGCCAGCCCCACCCTGTTCCCCAGTTGGTCTGTCGCCATACGTGGCACCCATACGAAGCACCACCTGCAAAGGGCCCCGCATACCGGGGCCTTATTTGTTGTCAGGGCTTTTGCTAGGCTGGCTGCTTCGTTGTGTGGCCTCTGTCACCTTGCCAGGAAGGTCCGGCAGAATAGGCCGCGAGCCCATCAGACAAGTCTCTGCAACCTTCACCGCGGGCAGAGACGGCCTTGATAAACGTTCAGAGAATCACATTGCGCCGGTTCTGTCATCTAACATGGAGAGACCCCAAACATTCTTCATCACACATAGTTAATGTGCCATGAAGCTCTATTCGCACAACAAAAGTGTTTACAAAAATGTGATGTAGGTGTACACTGTGGTCAGTGATAGGAATGATTCCTGTTTGGCAGTAATGGCTGCCGGGGAGCGTCCCACTTCCTTTAACTCCTTCTCTCAAGCGGTGTCGCAGGAGGCATCCCATGACGCAACTCACCCACAACCAAGAGTCCGAAACCAAGTCCCTGAGCGACAACTACGTGGATACCGTGACCCACCGTCCCGGCTCCGTCATTCTGTACCCCGGCCCCAGCGACATGCTGTACCGCGTTCAGAGCGGCCTGATCCGGATTCACACCATGGATGACGACGGCAACGGCCTGACCCTGCGCTACGTGAAGCCTGGCGAGTACTTCGGGGAAGAAGCCCTGAGCGGCACCGAGCGCGCTTACTTCGCCGAAGCCGTGACCGACTCGGCCGTGGACGTGATCAACCCTGCCCTGATGAGCAGCGAAGACAACCTGATGGTGACCGGCCACCTGGTCCGCACCCTGGAACGTGCTTATGAAAGCATCTTCCGTCTGGTGGGCAAGCGGCTGCGCGCCCGCATCGCCGCCGAGCTGCTGGAACTCAAGGACACTGCCCTGGCCACCGAACTGGACAGCGGCGAGACCATGATCTATGCCACCCACGACGAGCTGGCGGCCGCAGTGGGCAGCGTGCGCGAGACGGTGACTAAAGTGGTCGGTGAACTCAGCCGTGACGGGGTCATCAGTGCTGGCTACGGCAAGATTACCCTCAAAGACGAAGACGCTCTGGCCGAAATCGCAGCCAGCTGATTTCAGCACCCCTAGCCACTCCCCCACCGCCCGGTCTGAACGCCGGGCAGTTTTTTTACGCCTGGCATGCAGTTGGTGAGGTGCAGTTGGTAAAGAAGTGGGCAAGCTCGGCGGTATCCCAGTACGCAAGCAGCGGCCTAGGCTGAAGACATGCAAAAACTCTATACCGCCACCGCTACCGCCCACGGCGCTCCTGGTCAGCAGGTTGCCACCGACGACCGCCGCATTGACCTGCCGCTGAGCCTGCCCACTGAACTGGGCGGCGAGGGCGGCGACGGCACCAACCCCGAGCAGCTGCTGGCCGCCGGCTACTCCAGCTGCTTTCTGGCTGCGCTGGGGATCGTCAGCAAGCGCCGGGAAGTGAGCCTGTCGCCCGACATCCAGGTCCAGACTCGGCTGGAACTCTACGAGAACGGCGACGCCTACGATTTCAAGGTGTACCTCACCGTGAGCGGCAGCGACGTGGACGCTGCTCAGCTGCAACCGCTGCTGGACGAAACCCTGAAGGTCTGCCCTATCACCCGCGCTACACAGGGAGCCGAGATCAGCGTCAGCGCCGGCTGAAGCCCCAGCCGCAGCCCCTAACCGCTCCCAGCTCCGGGGGCGGTTTTGCTGTTCTGGTGCCGGCCCTGCGGGTGCTCCGCCCCGCGCCGGTCCATCAGCCGGTTCCCTTTCTTTGCCCATTCCTTCGGGGTTCTGTCACCCTCTCAGCCTGGTGCAGCGGCTAGACTCGGCTCATGGCTAACCTTTACGAGACGACGGTCAAAACCCAGGGCGCCCGTGGCGGCACTATTCAGAGCGAAGACGGCCGCTTGCAGCTGGACCTCAGCGTGCCGAAAGCACTGGGCGGCGACGATGGACAGGGCACCAACCCCGAGCAGCTGTTCGCCGCCGGCTACGGCGCCTGCTTTCAGGGCGCCATGGGCCTGGTGGCCCGCCGCCAGGGTATTCAGCTGCCCGAAGGCAGCTCCATCACCGCCACGGTAGGCATGGAGAAAGACGACGTGTCCTTCCTGCTGAACGCCCACCTGGTCGGCCGCTTCCCCGGCATGGACCGCGAGCAGGCCCAAAAGCTGATGGAAGAAACCCTGGAAGTGTGCCCCTACTCCCGCGCCACCAAGGGCAACATGCAGACCAGCGTCAGCGTGGCCGACTGAACCCCTGGCAACTGAGCTTCTGATAGGCAGCACCGGTTCATTACCGGCAAGCCGGGCACCCTGCGGGGTGCTTTTTTTGGGGTTCCTTTACCGGCGATGTCCCTCTGGCAGGCCCCAGCGCCGTGCCGTACAGTACCGGAGTGTTTTTGAATCTGCCCTTCTCCGAGTGGCTGGGGTACGCCGCTTCCGTCTTCGTGGGTATCTCGCTGCTGATGGGCGACATGCGCCGGCTGCGGGTCATCAACCTGATCGGCTGCGTGCTGTTTACGGTGTACGGGCTGATAATCGGGGCCTACCCGGTTGCGGCCATGAACCTGTTCGGTGCAGCGGTCAATATCTACCACCTGACGCGGTTACGGAGCGCGAAAGCCGTATCTTAACCTCATGACTGAATCCGTCATCGCTCAACAGGAAGCGCAGCCCATCACCCTGACCGTAGAAGGATTTGGCGAGATTGAAGCCAAGTCAGGCGAGCGTCTGACCACAGCTTTGGAACGCGGCGGCGTGGACATCCTTCACCGCTGCGGTGGGGTCGCGAAGTGCACCACCTGCCGGGTGGAGTTTCTGGAAGGCGAACCGGACGAAATGACGGTTGCGGAATACGACAAGTTGACCGAAAAAGAGTTGCTGAATGTGGCCCGGCTCTCGTGCCAGATTCACTGCGCCGAGGGCATGAGCCTGCGCGTGCTGCAAACCGAAACGAGCAGCGGCCTGGAGCGTGGCAAGGCCATCAGCGAGGAGATTCAGCCTGAGCCGCAGTGGACGGTGCGCCCTGGGGCCAGCACCGAGGGTTGAAGCTTCTGCCCGCCCTTGCCCCCGACTTTTTCGCCCGCGACCCGGTCGCCGTGGCCCGCGAACTGCTGGGCGCCGTGCTGGTCTGTACGGACCGCTACGGCGAGCGCATGACCGGCCGGATTGTGGAGACCGAGGCCTACGACTGCCTGCGTGACCCGGCCTGTACCGCCGGGCGCTTTCACGCCGCCCGCAGCGCCGAGATGAGCATCGCGCCGGGGCACTGGCTGTTCTGGGCGGCGCACGGCCACCCGCTGCTGCAGGTCAGCTGCCGCGAACAGGGCGTCAGCGCCAGCGTGCTGATTCGGGCGCTGGAACCGCTGGAAGGCAGAGGCCAGATGCTGCTGCACCGGCCCGTGACCCGCGAACGCGACCTGACCAACGGCCCCGCCAAGCTGGTATACGCGCTGGGCCTGAACCCGCAGGTGGTCGCCCACACCCCGGTGAACCGCCCAGACCTGTACCTGGACTGGACCGGCCCGCTGCCGCCAGAGCAGGTGCAGGTCACGGCGCGGGTGGGCATCAAAGAAGGGCGCAATCTGCCCTGGCGCTTTGTGGTGCGCGGGAACCCCTGGGTATCGCCGGGGGTGCCCAGTATGGAGCTGGCCGTGGGGGCGCCGGACCTGTAACAGGGCCAGGGAGCACAATTCACAAGCGGAGTTCATCCGGACCTCCGGCGGGGTCAGCCGGCAAGCAGGTATCATCTCCCCCATGAGTGAACGGAAATATTTCGGCACCGATGGAGTGCGTTCGGTGGCCGGCCTGGCCCCACTGACGGCCGACTGGGTTCTCAAACTGGGCCAGGCGGCCGGCGAAGTGCTGAACCGCCGCGCCGGCAAGCGCGCCAGCGTGGTCATCGGCAAGGACACCCGCCAGAGTGGTGACATGCTGGCTGCTGCACTGGCTGCCGGCCTGACCAGCCGGGGGGTCAGCGTGATTCACCTCGGCGTGCTGCCCACGCCCGGCGTAAGCTACCTGACCCGTTACCTGAACGCCGACGCGGGCGTGGTCATCAGCGCCTCGCACAACCCAGCCGCCGATAACGGCATCAAGTTCTTCGGCTTTGACGGCGAGAAGTTGCTGGACGCCACCGAGCTGGAAATCGAGGCCATGATTGACGAGGTGGGCGGCCTGGCACCCGTGACCGGCGTGGACCTGGGCAGCGTCACCAACTATGCCGAGGCCGAGCGCATCTACCTGAACTTCCTGCGCGAACATGCCCCGGACCTCTCGGGCCTCAAAATTGCGCTGGACTGCGCGAACGGTGCCGCATACCGCATCGCGCCCAAAGTGTTTCAGGCGGCAGGGGCCGATGTGTTCGCCGTCTACACCACTCCCGACGGCCGCAACATCAACCGGGGCTGCGGCTCCACCCACATGGACCACCTGCGCCTGATTGTGGCCGAGGGCGAATACGACCTGGGCATTGCCTTTGACGGGGACGCCGACCGCGCCCTGCTGGTCGATTCACGCGGCAACCTGATTCACGGCGACCACATGCTGCTGCTGAACGCCCGTGCCCGCCGTGAGGAGAGCGTGGTAGCCACCATCATGACCAACATGGCGCTGGAAGTGAAGCTGCGTGAGGAAGCCAAAGCCCTGGAACGCACCGCCGTAGGTGACCGCTACGTGCATGAGCGCCTCAAGTCCAAGGGCCTGAGCCTGGGCGGCGAGCAAAGCGGCCACATGCTGTTTCTGGATGTGGCCCCTACCGGCGACGGCGTGCTGACGGCTCTGCTGACCCTGAGCAGCATGAAGGCGCTCGGCACCACTCTGGATGACCTGCACGACGAACTGGTGATGTTCCCCCAGACGCTGATCAACGTGCCGGTGGCCGATAAAAAGGCGATTGCCAGCGACGCCCAGGTGCAGGCCGCCGTGAGCGAAGCCGAAGCGGCCCTGTCGGGACGTGGCCGGGTGAACCTGCGGCCCTCGGGCACCGAGCAGCTGATTCGCGTGATGGTGGAAGGCCCCGACCAGGCCGAGATTATGGACGTGGCCGAGCGGCTGGCCGGTGTGGTGAGGACGCGGGGCGGCGCGGCCGGCTGAGCAGCACGGCAGGCACACCCTGGCAAAGCGGGCGGCACGGCAGAGCGCAGTGCTGCCCGCCTTTTTCAGCTCGCTGGCTCCTCTGCTCTACCGCCTGCCTCAAAGCGGCGCGCCAGCTCGCGGTTGTGGGCCTGCGAACCGCCACGCGGGATGCTGGCCGTCTGCCAGTCGCTGCCCCGCAGAGATTTGGCCAGCATCACCAGCTGATAGACGTGACCGCTGTTGTGAATGGCCTGGCGCTGCAAGGCTCCCAGGACAGTGTGCGGCTCGCTGCGAATGGCGAGCGAGCGGGTAAGATCCTGCGGGTCCAGGGCCGCGAGCGCCGCCTCGAAGGTGGCCCAGGCCGTGTCCCAGCGTTCCCACAGCTGCGCCGGGCTAAGGCCCTGGTCCACAAATTCGGCGTCCCGGTCGCGGCCTGGGGCTTCACCGTCCACGCCGGGGCGGTAGCCGCTGCGCAGCAGGCCCCAGCGGGACTGCATGTTCCCGGCCAGGTGCTGCACCAGCACGGCGGCCGAGTTGTCGCCCGGCATATAGACGCGGTGCCAATCTTCCGGCTCCAACTGGGCCAGGGCCTGCTCACCCAGGCGGCGGGTCTGCGCCGAACGCTCACGCAGGTCGTCCAGATATAGCTGGCCTAGACCAGCGGCGGCCGTCGGTACAGTGTCCATGCTGCAGTCTAGGTCCATGCTGCAGTCTAGCCACCTGCAGGCCACTCCTCCTACTGCTGGCGGCAGCGCCGGGCCATACCTTTTTACCCATTTTCACTCCGGCCAAGGGGGCGGCGGCCGAACCGACATGGCCTGGCCGGCTCAGCGCAGCAGCCGCGCCTTGACCCGCGACAGGGCCTCGTACAGCACCACGTTCAGGCCTGCGAGGCGGCTCTGGGCCGTTTCGCCACTCAGCGAAAAGCGCCACTCCTCGGCAGGCACACTCAGCACTTCGGCCGACAGTTCGCGGCGAAACAGCGCGGCGGCGCGGGCCGAGTGCGAGGGACTGGTGACCAGCAGCACCCGCCGCCAGCCGTACTCGGCCTCCAGCCGGGCAGCCTGGCGGGCCTCGTCGGCAGTGTCGGTCACGCCGCGTAGGGTCAGGATACGCGGGGGCCGGTCGAACCAGCGGCGCAGCTGCGCGGCCTGCAGGTCCGACATGCGCGGGCATTCCGGCGGGGTCAGCGCGTCCGACTGCGAGCTGAACACCAGCGTGTCCGCATACCCGGCCCGCCACAGGTCGGTGCCCCGGCTCAGGCGGGCCGCGCTGGCCGGTTCCAGCGAACCTTCGGCGCAGCTCAGGCCCCCACCCAGCACGATGATGGCGTCGGCCGGAGCTGGGGCCTGGGCTTCGGTCAGGGCTGTCAGGGCACGGGGCACCAGCGGCGTGAACAGGGCCGCGCCGTACAGCAGCGCGACTGTCCCCAGCCCAGCCCACAGCGCTGCGCGGCCCGGACGCCAGAGCGCCAGCAGCGGGCTGAGCGCCACCAGCAGCAGCGCGCCCAGCCCCCCAAACCCCCGGTAGCCGATGCCTACCCCCGCCGCCGCCAGCAGCACGCCGGCCAGCAGGCCAAAAGCCAGGGGACGGAGATACGCCGACGTGGGGAAGCGGGGGGTCACCGGCTCAGCATAACGGGCGTCACGGCCGCCGGGCGCAGCGGACCTCTATGCTGCGGGGTATGACCAGACACACTCCCCTGAACGGCCGGACCATTCTGATTACCGGCGCCACCGAGGGCATCGGCCGGGCCACCGCCGCCGAGCTGGCCGGGCGCGGCGCCCGCGTGCTGCTGCTGGGCCGCAACCGGCAGAAGCTGGCCGCCACTGCGCGTCAGGTGGGGGCGGCGGCCGCCTACCGCGCCGACCTCAGCGAACTGCGGGAGGTGGCGGCCATCGCTGCCGAGATTCGCCGCCGTGAACCCCGCATCGACGTGCTGGTCAACAATGCCGGCGGTATCTTCGCCCCCCGGCAGGAGACCCGCGAGGGGCTGGAGATGACCTGGGCGCTGAACGTCCTGTCGCCCTTCTTGCTGACCCGCGAGCTGCTGCCCACGCTGCGCGGGTCAGCCGACCCCCGCGTGATTACGGTGGCGTCGGACGCGCACCGCATGGCCCGGCTGGACCTGAGCGACCCCGAACACAAGCGCAACTACCGGTCCTGGCCCGCCTACAACGCTTCCAAGCTGGCAAACGTGCTGTTTGCCCGCGAACTGGCCCGCCGCGAGCCCTGGCTGACGGCCGCCACGCTGCATCCCGGCGTGGTCCGCAGCGGCTTTAACAGCAACAATGCCGGCCTGCAAGCGGCGCTGTGGAAAGTGGTGGACCTGTTCGCCCTGACCCCCGAGCAGGGTGCCCGGACCAGCGTCTTTTTGGCGGGCGCTCCGGAGCTTCCGCAGAGCGGCGGCTACTGGGCCCAGTCCCGCCTGACTGCTCCTGCACCCGGCGCCCTGGACGACGGCTTGGCGCTGGACCTGTGGGAGACCTGCGAGGACTATCTACGCCGCCTGGGGCTGTGATTTCTGGAGCATTGGACAAAAAGATATATATCTTTTGGCGAGTGAAGCGAGTGCAAGACATTGAGCAGGGCTGAGATAGCGGCTCTAGGCCCGCTCCCACTCGATCACGTGGCGGTGCCGGGCGAAGTACACGAACTGCGAAAGCAGCAGCAGCGCGTTGAACATCACCGCCGAGAGCAGTCGGCCCGAGAGGTCGTACAGCTTGCCCACCGGCGTGTAGGGGCCGGTAGGAATGGTCAGTACCACGAACGACAGCGCCAGGGTCAGAATCAGCAGGGTCACGGTCAGCGGGTACTTGTTGTTCTCGTAAAAGTTGCGGGCGGCCCCACCCCGCCGCCCCCGTACCCGGCCACTGGTCAGCTCGATGCGCTGGCCGTTCACATCCAGAGCGATGTTCACGCGGGTGCCCGGCCCCACCTTGAGGCTGGCATCGTTCACCATGCGGGCAGTCACGGCCTCGGCCTGCTGCTGCACCTCGGTCAGCTGCGCACCGAAAATCCGCACCGTGACCAGCCGCCGGTCCCGCGAGAGGTTCACCAGCGCCAGCACCGGGTGGCTGGACTGCGGCCAGCGGGCGAAGATCAGCGCGCCTTTACGCACCTCGTCGCGGTCCTCGCGGCTCACCAGCTCGATGGCCTCGGCGGCGTCACGGCTGGCCGGGTCTTCGGGCAGATATTCCAGGTACCAGCCTTCGAACATCTGCGCCCACAGCTCCACGTCCAGGGGGTCGTGGCCGCGCTCGACGGGGAAAGTGCAGATGGAACGGAGAAAAATCTGGGACATGGGGGCACCTGCGGCGGAGTGGAACCGGCCACGCTCACCAGGTCCGATTCTAAGGCCCGAATTCTCAGGCCCGCATTCTAAGGCTCGGGGGCGCCGGCCTCATCCTCATTTCCAGGCCCCGCTTCCGGCCAGGCTCCGCTTCCGGGCAGCCGAGCGGCGGCCCGCTGGCTGCAGAGCCGTGCCCTGGGCGGGAAAGCACCTTCGGGCGCGGGCGCATTTGCTAGCCTGCTGCGCGTGCCGACCGTTGCCGAACTCGCCGACCGCCTGACCAAACCCCTGACCCTGGAACTGAAATCCGGGTGTCAGAACCGGGTGGTGGCCGGGGGGCTGGAGGGGCTGCTGCGCGGACCACTGGCAAACCCTTTTCCGCAGGTGCGCGAGATGCTGGAAGGCTACGCAGGCTGGAGCGTGCCCGAACGCGAGCAGGCGCTGGGCCGGGCACTGGAGGCGCTGGCCGCCAAGGCTGCCGGCAAAGCACCTTCCGCGCAGACCAGGCGCAGCGTCCCCAAAGCAACCATCAAGGAAACCGTGCCGCCTGCCCCGGCCGGCGCTCAGCTGCCCATCGACGCTCCCATCGAACGGCTGGACAGTGGGCGCGGCGGCGAGCGCAAGCTCAAATCGCTGGGCCTGCACCAGCTGCGCGACCTGCTGCACTACTACCCGCATCGCCACGAGGACCGCCGCGCCCTGCCCAGCCTGGACCATGTGGAAGAGGGCCAGAAAGTCACCGTGCAGGGGGTGGTGGTCAGCCGCTTCAAGCGCACGCCCAAGCCGCGTATGACCATTCTGGAAGCCACTCTGGAAACCGGAGGCGGCCGGGTCAAGGCGACCTGGTTCAACCAACCCTGGATGGAGCGGCAGCTGCGTGAGGGAGCCCGCGTCATCGTGACCGGGCGGGTCAAGCGCTTCGGGCGCACCGCGCAGCTGGCCGCCGAACACCTGGAGAGCCTGGACAGTGCCGAAGGCAGCCTCAGCACCGGGCGCATCGTGGGCGTGTACGACGCCAAAGAAGGCATCAGCCAGGAGTTCCTGCGGCGGGCGGCGTGGCGGGCACTTCAGGCGGCGCCGCTGGACGATTACCTGCCCGCGCACTGGCGGCGCGAGTACGGCCTGACCCCGCTGGCCGACGCCCTACAGGGCATTCACTTTCCGGCCGACGAGGGGCAGCTCTCGCGGGCGATGGCGCGGCTGCGCTTTGACGAATACCTGTTTCTGGAACTGCGGATGCTGCTGCAAGGCGAGGAAGCCGTGCTGCAAGGCAAGAGATTCGAGGCGCACCCCGAGGACATCGACCGATTTGAGGGCAACCTGCCCTTCAACTTCACCGGAGCGCAGCGGCGGGTGCTGGGGGAAATTGTGGAGGAAATGCGCTCGGACCGCCAGATGGCGCGGCTGGTGCAGGGCGACGTGGGCAGCGGCAAGACCGCCGTGGCCGCCTGCGCCCTCTACCTCGCCGTGCGCGACGGCTACCAGGGCGCACTGATGGCCCCCACCGAGATTCTGGCGCGGCAGCACTACGCCAACCTCTGCAAGTATCTCGAACCGCTGGACGTACGGGTGGGCCTGCTGATTGGGGCCATGACCCCCAAGGCCAAGCTGGACATGCAGGGCCGGATTGCGCTGGGTGAGGTGGATATCGTGGTGGGCACCCAAGCGCTGATTCAGGAAAATGTGCAGTGGGACAATCTGGGCTTGGCGGTGATTGACGAAGAACACCGCTTCGGCGTGATGCAGCGCCGCAAACTGCTGGCAAGCCGCCCCGACGTGCTGGTGATGTCCGCCACCCCGATTCCGCGCAGCCTGGCACTGACGGCTTATGGTGACCTGGAACTGAGCGTCATTGACGAACTGCCCCCAGGCCGCACCCCGATTGAAACCAAGCTGATTCAGGACGGCTACCGCGCCCAGGCCTACGGCTTCGTGATGGGCCAGATTCGTCAGGGACGGCAAGCCTACGTGGTCACGGCCCTGATTGAAGAAAATGAAAATCTGGAGCTGCTGGCCGCCACCGAGCTGGCCGAGAACCTGGCCGAAATGCTGCCCGAGGCCCGTATCGGCCTGCTGCACGGCAAGATGACGGCGGCGGAGAAGGACGACATCATGGCTTCGTTCCGCCGCCACGACTTCGACCTGCTCGTCAGCACCACCGTGATTGAGGTGGGCGTGGACGTGCCCAACGCCACGGTCATGGTAATTGAGAACGCCGAGCGCTTCGGCCTCAGCCAGTTGCACCAGCTGCGCGGGCGGGTAGGGCGCGGCAGCTTGCAGAGCTACTGCGTGCTGATTGCGGGCGAGATGAGCAAAAAGACCGAGCAGCGCCTGCGGATTATCGAGGGCAGCACCGACGGCTTCGTGATTGCCGAAGCCGACCTGAAACTGCGCGGCCCCGGTGAGATTCGCGGCACCCGTCAGAGCGGCATTCCGGACCTGCGCCTGGGCGACCTCGCCAACGACGCCGAAGTGATTGAGCAGGCCCGCCAGCTTGCCAAGCACATCCTGTCCAACGACCCCCGGCTGGAGCACCCACGGCTGCAATATCTGCGCTCCGAGCTGCAAAACCGCAGTCAGAGCGTGGCGTTCAGGGAGGTGATTTAGGAGGCAGGTGATTTAGGAGAGAAGCGATTTGGGCTGCCCCAGCCCGCCGCTGTAGGCCAGCAGCACAAATCCGGCGGCGACTGCCCCCGCTGCCGGTCCCCACGGCAGGCCCAGTGCAGTCAGCCCGGCCCCCAGCAGGGCGGCAGCGACCAGCCCTGCGGCCACGCTGCGGAACACTGGCGCACCGAACGCCGACGCGAACGGGAAGAAGTGCAGCCCCACCACCAGTACCACCCACAGCACCGTATATCTGCCGTGGCCGGAGAGGTTCAGCGCCCGCGCCCCCAGCGGAATCGCCAGCGTCATCAGACCCACACTGAGCAGGTACGTCCGCCAGCTGCGGGCATCCGGACGGCGCCCTGAAGGCAGGGTGCCTGGCTGGGACAGCCTGAACAGTGCCCAGGCGAAGGCCAGGGCTCCCAGCCCACGCAGCAGCCACGGCCAGGGAGCCGGCAGGCCGCCGGCATTCAGCAGCACGAACAGCAGCCCGCCCACGGCAGCCAGGAAGGCACCCAATTGTTTTGTCAGCATGCAGCAGTCTGGCATGACCGGGAGACGCTCAGGCGGAAGCGGCCTCACTCTCCGCTCTTCGTGCAACCTCTGCTTTGGCCCTTGTTCTGGCCTCTCCCCTCCCTGGCCCGGTCAGCCCGCCTTCATCCCCGCCCGCTACACTGGCCGGCATGAAACAAGCCGCCGCCCTGACCGTCCTGCTGCTGTTCTCCCCTGCCCTGGCCGCCAGCTACACCGTGCAGCCTGGCGACACGCTGTGGGGTATTGCCCAGAGGAGCGGCACCACCGTGCAGGCCCTCCAGTCCGCCAATGGCCTGAGCAGCGCCGCGCTGGAAGTGGGTCAAGTGCTGCAGCTGCCCGGCGGAGCTGCCGCGCTGGCCCCCGCTGTGCCAACTGTCGCCGCCAGCCTGCCCGGCGTCAGCGTGCAGGCTCCGGCCCGCGTGAAGGAGGGCGACCCCTTTGTGCTGCGGCTGAGTGGCGAGCAGGCAGGCCGCGTGCGGGTGCGCTTTCCCTCGGAGCTGAATGAAGACGTGCGCCGCCCGAACGAGTGGCTCAGCCCGGTGCAGCTTGGCGGGCAGTGGGCCGTGCTGGGCCGGGTGGTGCTGGGACAAAGTGCGCCGGTCCGCTACGAACTGGAGCTGGACGGCCAGAGCGCGGCCGGGCAGTTCCCGGTAGGGCCGCTGGGCCAGCCGGTGCAGAACCTGAACATGCCCGCCAGCATCGCGGCTGTGCTACAAGACCCGCGCCGCGCCGAGGAGACGGCCGCCGTCGAAAAAGCCTACGAGCTGCGCGGCGCACCCATGTGGACCGAGCCATTCGCCAACGCCATCGCCAGCGGGCGGCGCTCGTCCGGCTTCGGGCAGCCCCGGCGCGAGCGGGCCGGCGCCAAGATCAACTACCACTACGGCATGGACTACTCGGCTCCCAAAGGCACCCGCGTGCAGGCCGTGAACCTGGGCCGGGTGGTGCTGGCCGGCAACTACCCGGTGCGCGGCGGTCTGGTGGTCATCGACCACGGCGCGGGGCTGCTCAGCATGTATTTTCACCTCTCCAAGATTGACGTGAAACCCGGCCAGAGCGTGGACCGGGGCCAGAAAATCGGCGAGGTCGGCTCCACCGGCTACTCCACCGGCCCGCACCTGCACCTGGAACTGCGCCTGCGCGGCGAGGCGGTGGACCCGGCACGCTGGGTGGGGCAGCAGCTGCCCTGAGCGTAGGGCCGCCCACCCGGCGCGCCCACTTCTCCCAACCCCAGCTCAAGACCCCGGCTCTCGCAGCGGCGGGGGGTTTTGTTTAGCTTAGAGGCCTATGCCCAGCCGCACCGAAGCCCTGCAAGACGAGTACCTGCGCCGCGAAGGCCAGGAGGCCGGCAAGTTCAAGTATTTCTATCCAGACGGCAAGCGCTACACCGACAGGGCGGGCCTGGAGCGCATCGCCGCGCTGGCGGTGCCGCCCGGCTACAAGGACGTGTATGTCTCGCCCGACGCCGACACCGAGTTGCAGGCGTTTGGGCGCGACACGGCGGGGCGGCTGCAGTACCGCTATCACGCGGACTTCGTGCAGGGCCGGGCGCTGAAAAAGTGGCGGCGGCTCTCGCGCTTTGCCGGCACCCTGGCCGACCTGAGAGCACTCACCACCGCCGACCTGCGCCGCGCTGAGCTGCCCCCACGCAAGGTGCTGGCCCTGATGACCCGGCTGCTGCATGTGGCCCACTTCCGGGTGGGCAGCGACACCTACGCCCGCGCCCACAAGACCTACGGCCTCAGCACGCTGCGCCAGCGGCACGTGTCGGTCGAGGGCACCACCGTGACTTTCAATTTCAGGGGAAAGCACGGCATCCAGCAGAGCAAGGCGCTGGTGGACCGCACCCTGGCCGCCAACATCGAAAAGCTGCTGGAGCTGCCGGGGCCGCACCTGTTTCAGACGGTGGAAGAGGGCACCCGCCGCCGGGTCAAGGCCGCCGAGCTGAACGCCTATCTGCGGGAACAGATCGGCCCCTTTACCGCCAAGGATTTCCGCACCTGGGGCGGCACGCTGCTGGCCGCCGAATTCCTGGCCGAGTCCGGCACCGTGGACACCGAACGCGGCGCCAAAAAGGTGCTGGTGGAGTGCGTGCAGACGGTAGCGGAGGACCTCGGCAACACCCCGGCCGTGACCCGCGCCCACTACATCTGCCCGGTCATCTTCGACCGCTACCTGGAGGGCAAGGTGCTGGACGACTACGAGCCGCGCGCCGGCCGCACCCCGGCGGCGCTGGAAGGCCTGACCCGTTCCGAGGTGGCCCTCAAGCGCATGCTGGACTCCGAGCAGACCATCCGCACGCGGGCGCGCCGGGCGTAAGCGGGATGCCTACCGCACTGCAGTTTCTGAATCACCCCGATCCCGTGGTGGCCGCGGTGGCGGCCGGCTACGCGCAGGGCGGCTTCCTGATGGATATGGACGCCGGGCCTCAGTGGTTCACGGTGGACACCCGCGCCCTGGTTCCGCTGACCGAAGACGCGGGCCTGCACGTGTCCCGGCGGCTGCGGCGCAAGCTGGGCCACTTCGAGGTCAGGCGCAACGCGGCCTACCGCGAGGTGCTTGAAGGCTGCCGGGGCCGGCTGCCGGGCAGCCCCGAACGGGAAGACGGCGAGTGGATCAGTGGTGAGATGGTCGAGCTGTACGAACACCTGCACGCGGCGGGCCTGGCGCATTCCTTTGAGGTCTGGCAAGGCGGCGAGCTGGCCGGCGGCGTGATGGGCCTGGCCCTGGGCGGAGTGTTCTTTGCCGAAAGCAAGTTCCACCGCGTCACTGACGCTTCCAAAGTGGCCCTGGTCCGGCTGGCCCAGCACCTGCACGCGCAGGGCTTCACGGTGCTGGACGCCCAGATTCAAAACGACCACATTGCCCGGCTGGGAGTGTACGAAATCTCCGGCGCGGAGTTCGCAGCCATGCTGCCAGCGGCCCTGGCGATAGACGCGGAGTTCTGACACAGACGGAACTGTTTTTTTTGTTTCCGTAGGCCCTGGCTGTGAGGGTTGGGTTATTGTCCGGGTCCTAAAGTGACCCCCAATGTACGAGTCCGACCCTTCCGCCACGTTGCCGGACACCACGCCACCAGCGCTGGGCGTGGAGCCGGAGCCTGGCTCTCCTGAACTGATGCGGGGTTGGTCGAAGCTGGTAATACAGGGGGCAATGATTGTTCTGCTGGCGTCTGTACTGAGCCTGATCTGGTCTACCGGCGACCAGTGGGACCAAACCGTAGACCTGCCCATGTACGGGGTGCTGATAGCCGCATTGGTGGCAGCGATGCTGACGCTGACCAGCCGCTGGGCCCAGGTGACACTGGTGCCGCTGACCTCCTGGCTGCTGCTGGGCGCGGTCGTATGGCTCATGACCAAACTGGTCTTGCTGCTGACCCTCAACACCAACCCCCAGGTGCTGCTGCGCGAGATAAACGAAAGCCTCATCTGGCTGCCTACACTGCTGGGCTGGAGCCTGCTGGTCAGTGCCAACAGCTACACCAAGCCGACGTGGCCCGGCGCCGTGGTGACCCTGCTGACCCTGACCAGCGTGCTGGGCGGCGCCTACTGGTCCTACCACGTGGGTGTGACCCCCGAAATGACAGCCAGCCTCAGCCAGCTGCTGCTTGCGTCCCTGCTGGCTTACCTGGGCATGCAGTATTTCACCGAGCGCATGCATCAGCTGCGCTTCCACGAGGGCGAACGCAAGGTGCTGTCGCGCATGGCCTACCACGACCTGCTGACCAGCCTGCCCAACCGCCGCAGTCTGGAAGACGAGCTGGCGCGCCTGACTGCCCCCAGCAGCCCGGCCTTCGCCCTGCTGTTTATTGACGTGGACTCGTTCAAGGTGGTGAACGACACCATGGGCCACGACCAGGGCGACCGGCTGCTGCAACTGGTTTCGGAGAGCCTGAGCGCAGCGGCTCCAGCGCAGGCCTTTCGGCTGAGCGGCGACGAGTTCGTGATGGTGCTGCCGCAGGCTGGGGGTGAGCAGGCCTCGGAGCTGGCCCGGCAGCTTCAGCACGACATCGCAGAACGCAGCGACCGTGAGCTGGGCCTGAACATCAGCCTCAGCATCGGGATCAGCTGCTTTCCGGACGACGGCGCGGCGGCCCACGAACTGCTGCGGCACGCCGACAGCGCCATGTACGCCGTCAAGCGGGAGGGCCGGGGACAAATCAAGCCCTATCAGCCCGAGCAGGACCAGGCCACCGAACGCTTCCAGCACATCGCGCAGGCCATCGGTCAGGGCCACGCGCCGCAGCAGGACGGCTTTTATCTGCTGTATCAGCCTATTTATGACCTGCGCACCGGGCGCATCGTGAAAGCGGAGGCGCTGCTGCGCTGGACCCACGCCGAGCTGGGCCAGCTGTCACCAGCCGAATTCGTGCCGGTGGCTGAGCAGATTGGTCAGATGCCGCGCCTGGGCCTGTGGGTGCTGGAAGAGGCCTGCCACGAGGCCTGCCGCTGGCCGGCGGGTCTGCGGGTCAGCGTGAATGTGAGCGCCTACCAGCTGACACGCGCCGATTTCGCCGCGCAGGTCAGGGACATCCTGGCGCGCAGCGGCCTGAGCAGCGCTGCGCTGGAAATAGAACTGACCGAAACCGCGCAGCTGTACACCGATGAGCGCGTAGAACAGAATCTGGCCGCGCTGGACGAGCTGGGTGTCGCGCTGAGTATCGACGACTTCGGGGCCGGCTACGCCAACCTGACGCGGCTGCGCTCGCTGCAGCTTTCGGGCATCAAGCTGGACCGCTCGCTGACCGAGCATCTGCCCAGCGGCGACGAGTTCAGCCACCTGATTACCGAGGCGGTCAGCGCCCTGGCCTACCATTACAGCCTGGACCTGACGGCCGAGGGCCTCGAAACCCAGGAACACGTGGAGGTGGTCTACGAAATGGGCTGCTCGCTGGGGCAGGGCTTCGCACTTGCGCCGCCGCTCACAGCACCCGAACTGCACGCCATGTTCGCTCAGCCGCCGCGCCGGGTCGCCGCCGCAGCGCTCAAGTCCTGAGCGCTTCCCCTGCACAGGGCATGGCCGCGGCAGGCGCCCTACACTGGAAGACATGCAAGACCCCATCACCCTGCTGCTGGCCGACGACCATCCGGTGGTGCGCAAGGGCACCCGTGAGCTGCTGGAGGCGGAAGCGGACCTGCGCGTGCTGGGCGAGGCCAGCAGCGGCGCCGAGGTGGTGGCGCTGGCCGCGCAGCTGCGCCCCGACATCGTGCTGATGGACATGTCCATGCCCGATATGACCGGCGTGGAAGCCACCCGCCGCATCAAGGCCGGGCAGGGCCGCGTCTCGGTGCTGGTGCTGAGCAGCTACGACGACGACGCCTACGTGTTCGCCGCGCTGGAAGCGGGCGCGGCAGGCTACCTGCTCAAGGAAGCCAGCGAGGACGAACTGCTGCGGGCGGTGCGGGCGGTGGCGGCCGGCGAAAGTGTGCTGCACCCCAGCATCGCCCGCAAGGTGATGGCCCGCTTCAGTGCCCAGGCCCCGGCCGAGATGGACCTGACCGAGGACCTCAGCCCACGTGAGCTGGAAGTGCTGCGAGCAGCGGCACGCGGCGGCAGCAACAAAGAAATCGCCCGCGCCCTGGGCATCTCGCCGCGCACGGTGCAGGTCCACCTGGGCAACGTCTTTTCCAAGCTGAACGTGGGCAGCCGCACCGAAGCCGTGCTGGCCGGCATCCGCCGGGGTTGGGTGGACCCCCGGGAGCTGTAGGTGGCTGACCTGCCGCCCCAGCTGCTGGAACAGACCAGTGTGGCCGCTTTTGCCGCTGCGCTGGCCGAATGGGCCTGTCAGTGGGCGGAGGCGCACGGAGCAGCGGTCTGGGTTCAGGGAAGCGGCGGGCTGGAACGCCGCGCCGAGAACGGACACGGCCTGACCCTGGCCGGCGGCGAACTGGTCCGGCCTGGCCTGAGCCGCCCCCAGGAGGAAGGCCTGCTGTGCGCGCTGCCGTTCGGACTGGCACCCTACGCTTATGGGGTGCTGGAGGTGGTGGCGGGCCGCAGCGGCCTGACCCAGGAGTGGCCGGCGCTGGCGCACACGCTGGGGCTGGCGCTGGAAGCCACCCAATCGCGTGAGCGCCAGGCCGGACGGGGGCGGGCCGCTGCGGCGGTAGACCGCCTGGTCCGGCGCACCCACGGTAGCCTGGACCACGAACAGATTCTGGCCTCGGTGGCCGAGGTGGCCGCGCAGGCGCTGGGGTTCCGGCGGGCCTTTGCCGGACTGCTGGAAGGCCCCCCCGGTGAGCGCGGCTACAGCCTGCTCCAGGAAATCTGGAGCACCGGCTTCGGGGAAGGGGCTCCCGCCCCCCGCCAGCTTGGTGTGGGGCCAGTCAGCTACGCGGCGCTGATGGAGCGCGGCGAGGTGATTCGCTATCACGCCGCCCAGGACGCCGATACCCCGCTGGGCCGGGGCCTGGCCGACCTGAATCCGCAGGTCGCCCTATTGGCCCCGCTGCGGGTACGCGGCGAACCGCTGGGGCTGCTGTACGCCGACTCGGACAGGGACTCCCTGGCCCCCGGCGACGAGGCGCTGCTGCTGGAACTGGCCGAGCAGGCCGGGCTGGCCCTGGGCAGTGCCCGGCGCTTCGCCGCCGAAACCCGCCAGCGCCAGGGCGAAAGCGTGCTGCGCGAACTGGGCCTGGCCCTGGCTGGAAGCCTGCGCCTGAGCGACACTCTGGCCGAACTGCTTTCGCGCACGGCGGCACTGTTCGGAGCCGACGCGGCAGCCCTGTACACCCCCGAGCCGGGTGGCCGCACGCTGGGCATCCACTCGGCGCTGAACCTGCCCAGCGACTGGGTGCTGCGCGTGCGGGTCCGCCCCGGCACCGGCCTGAGCGGGCAAGTGTTCGCCACAGGCGTGCGGGCCGAGTGCCGCGACTTTCCCGCTGCGGGCCTGGGCGGGGGCAGCCGCTACACGCGCGCCCTGCTGGCGGCCGGTGAGTACCCGTTCCGGGGCGTGCTGGCCCTGCCGCTCACCACGCGGCGGGGGCCGTTTGGAGTGCTCACGCTGTACTACCATGCACTGCTCCCGCTGGACGGCACCGACCTGAAGCTGGCCGATGCGCTGAGCGTGCAGGCCGCACTGGCCATCGAAAATGCCCTGCTGTACGGCGAGGGCCAGGAGCGCGAGCGTGAGGCTGCCACCCTGCTGGACATCTCGCAGCGGCTGGACGCGGGCCTGACCCGCCATGACCTCGAACGGCTGCTGGGCACGCTACTGCCTGCCCTGCACGCTGGGCGCGGCATGCTGTGGATAGACGGGGTGGGAGCCGCCGCCCTGGGGCTGCCGCTGGCCCCACCCGCCGACCTGGAGGAACTGACCGGGCAACTGGGGCGTGGTCCCCGCCCGCTGCCGCGCCGCTGGGTGCAGCCGGGGGCCGGCAGCGCCCTGCTGGCCCCGCTGCGGCTCGGGAACGAGGTGCTGGGCTGGCTGTACGCCGACGACCCCGGGCAGGACCCGCCCCCGCAGGCCACCTTGCGCCTGGCCCGGCGGCTGTGTGACCACCTGGCCGACCGCCTGGGCCGGCAGCGGCTGGCGGCGGCGCTCGCCCGTTCGGAAGCCGGCTACCGGCAGCTGGCCGAAAGCAGCCACGACCCCATCCTGACCACCGACCCCAGCGGACAGATTCTGTATGCCAACCCCGCCGCCCGCACCTTGCTGGCTGGGCATGCGGGCGCCGCCTTGCCCCCCGGCGCGGCCCTGAGCGACTGGGTCGGCCGGGCCAGCGAGGGCAGCAGGCACGACCACTGGGCCGCCGTGAACCACTGGCAGGCCCTGTGGCGCCAGGTTCAGGCCCTCCATCCCGGACAAGCCCCACTGCGCGCCGAAACCACGCTGGCCGGGCGGCGACTGGAGCTGCAGCTGGGGCCGCTGTCGGGCAGCCAGGGCGGCATTCTGGTCATGGCCCGCGACCTCAGCGAGCATTACCGGCTGCTGGGGCAGATTTCGCAGCGCGGGCAGGAGCTGGCCGCCGCCTCCGCCCGCCGCGACGAGCTGCGGACCTTCCTGGCCCTCTTTACCCAGGCGCAGGAAGAAGAGCGCCGCCGTATTTCCCGCGAGCTGCACGATGAAACCGCCCAGCTGCTGGTCGCGGCACGCCGCCGGCTGCTGCGCCTGGAAAAGCAGGCCCCACAGGCCGCCCCCGACATCCTGGCCCTCGCGGAAGAACTGAGCAGCATCACCGCCGGGGTGCGCCGCTTTGCCCGGCACCTGCGCCCCAGTGTGCTGGACGACCTGGGCCTGCTGCCCGCGCTGGAGTGGCTGTGCTCACAGGCCCGCACGCCCACCCGGCTGGAGGTCAGCGGCGAGGAAGTGCGCCTTAGCCCCGCCCAGGAGGTCACGCTGTTCCGGCTGGTAGGCGAAGCGCTGGCCAACGTGGACAAGCACGCCGGGGCAGGCTCGGCCGCCGTGCGGGTGACTTTTGGCCCCGCCGGCCTGCAAACCACGGTCAGCGACGACGGCAAAGGGTTTGACCCCGCCGCTGCCGGTGCACTCGCCGCCCAGGGCCACCTGGGACTGCTGGGCCTACGCGAACGCGCCCAGCTGGCCGGCGGACGCCTCGAACTGGACAGCCGCCCTGGCGAGGGGACACAGGTCCGCATCTGGTTGCCGGTCTGAAGCGCGGATGTGCCGCGGGCAGGCGCAGCGGCCACTGGTCTGGCCCCGGCAGCTTCCCAAGCGGCAGCTTTCCAGCCAACAGCTTTCCAGGGAGAGCAAGAGCAGTGGACGAAAAGGTGAGTCTCTTTGCGCCCAGCAGGGACAAACCGGATCAGGCCTCTCCACCGCTCCCAGGCCCGCTGCAAGCACGGAAAATGCGGCACATGACGCGCCTCTCCGGCTGAGATGCGGGAACAAGCACCCTGCATCATTCCATCTCTCGTCCTGCTCTAGACTGCCCACCATGACCCCCGACCTTTGGCTGGCCATCACCAATCTGGGCCGCGACGAGGTATTTATCGCCGTGCTGGCCCTGTACACTTGGCTGGTTGGCCCACAGCGGGCGCGGCAGCTGGGCGTGGCCTTTGCCCTGTCGTATCTGGTCAATTCAGCCCTGAAGTACGGCCTGGATGTCCCCCGCCCCTTTGCCGCTCACCCCACGGCCGTCAGCGAGGCCGCCCGTGCCACCGCCGGCGGCCCCAGCTTTCCCAGTGGGCACGCACAGCTGGGCACCACCCTGTGGCTGGGCATGGCGGCGCAGCTGCGCCATCCGCTGTTCTGGGGTATAGCGGCACTGCTGGCAGGCCTTATCGCCTACTCACGGCTGGCCCTGGGCGTTCATTTCCCTGCCGACGTCCTGGTCGGCAGCGGCCTGGGCCTGGGCTGTGCGGCATTGGCCGGAACGCGGCGCTGCGTCCTACCCACCGCGGACCTCTGGCGCTGGGGCTTTCCGGCAGCGCTGCTGCTGGCCTGCTGCCTTCTTCCGGGCGGCACCCCCCGCGAACTTCCCGCCGGGCTGGGCATGCTGGCCGGGTTCTGGGCCGTGCAACCGGGCTACACACCGCCGCGCCGCTGGAACGAACGTGTCCTGGTGGCCCTGCTGGGACTGGCCCTGGTAATGGGGCTGTATCTGGCCCTTTCGGCGCTGCTGCCAGCCAGCTGGAAGGCCGTGGCAGCGGTGACCGCACTGCGTTACGCTGCCCTGGTCCTGTTCGCAGGCACCGCGGTCCCCTACCTGCTGCAGCGCTGGCTGAAGCCGGCCGCGCCTGCGGCGCTCCAGCCGGCCCTGACGCTCTGAACTGCAGCTGCTCAGAAGGCCGCCAGCAGACGGGCAGCCCGGCACGTCAAATCTTGCTCAGCTCGCCGTATTTCATGATGGCCTCGTCTTCGCTGAGGAACTCGCCCTCGGCATCGGGGCTCCAGACCACTTCACCGCGAATCAGGCTGCGCCCGCTCACCCCACTGACGCCCTGCAGTACCGTCTCTATTTCGCGGGCGCTGGGCATTTCCGTTTGGCCGAGCGCCGGGAAAGCGTGGGCCGCCACCGCAATGGTCACCACCAGATAAAGGTCGCCCACTTCTTTTTCGTACTGGTAGTCGCTGGCATGCTCGTAGGCCGAGCTGTCGTCGCGGTTCTGGTAGTGGCTGGTGGTCTGCCGCGTAAAGGCGGCGCGGGCCTGCGTGGCCCAGGCTCCCACCTGGCCTTCAGTCTGCTGAGGTCCGCCGCCCGCCACCTCGACGCGGCCATAGGTCCAGCGGGCACGCTGGCGCAGCAGAACCACGGCCGCCTCCTGAATCATGCGGGCCAGGCCCTCATCGGTGTCGGGGTCGCCGTGGCGGGCCACTTCCTGCAGGGCCGCTTTGACCTCATCTCCGTGTGTCAGGGCCACCTGCACCAGCACGGCGCGGGCGCCGGTGTCCTCCATGCCGCCGCCGGCGAGCCCACGGGCGCCCCCGCTCATGGCCCGGCGCATGGAACCCATCACCATGACCATCACTGCGCCGAACAGCATCAGGCCCAGGATGCCGCCGCCACCACCTCCGCCGCCGACGATAATCGGGCCGCCCATAGGCACCGGAAAGAAGCCGCCGCCACCGCTGTAGCCGCCGCCCATATACCCGCCGCCGCTGTAGCCGCCACCGGAATATCCACCGCCACTGTAGCCGCCACCCGAAGAGCCGCCGCCACGGCTGCTGCCGCCGAAGCCGCCGCCCGACTGCGCCTGAGCTGTAAAGAGGGCCGTGGACGTGACAGGGGCCAAGCCCAGCAGGGCGCCGAGGCCCAGCATCATCAGGCTGCGGCCGGCCCTGCTCATGCTGCGCCGACTGCACCTGTCCTTGATACTTTGTGCTTTACGGGGTGCCTTACGTGCCATATCGTGCCCAGTCTAGGGGCTGGGGACCGGCAGGCCCTGAGAAGACAAGCACATCTAAAGCTGTAAGCCGCGCAGGGGCAGGGAGCACAGGCCGCTGCCAGGCACAGCTGCCGCAGTCCGTGTGCCGCAGGCTATGCTGCGGCCCATGACTGCGCCCAGCACCGACCCCCTGCACCTGACCCTCACCCCCGCCCAGTGGCAGGCGTGGCTGGACTCGCTGTGCGAGCTGCCCAGCGGCCCCGCCGCCCTGAGCGCCGCCGAACGCCCACGCGGAGCCGAGCCGATGGACGCCTACGCCCTGAGCGCCTATGCCGAGGCCCTGCAAAGCGCCGAGGTGGACGGCGAACTGTGGGACACCTACAGTGACCTGGAGCTGGAAGGCGCCGGGGACGACACGCAGGCCTGGCAGGAAATCAGGGCCTTTTACCGCGACCGTGGGTACGTGCTGCTGGAGGTGCGCGGCGGTGAGGGAGACGAGCCCGAAGAATGGATTTTTGCTCCAGAACTGCTGCAGCTGCTGCGGCTGAGCGACCATCTCTGACGGGCCTGTATCAGCTTTACGGCGGGCCGCCAACCTTGAATCCGTGCATATCTCACACTCACGTCCTCATGAGACAGGTGCCCTAGATTAGAGGCATGGGACGATATGACAAACGCCGTAACCGCGACTCCTCCTCTTTCGGCAGCTTGCTGGCCTTCGGCGTGGTGCTGGGCGCCGGCATCTACCTGCTGACCCGTGAACAGAACCGCCGCGCCATCGACGCCAAGCTGTCCGAGCTGGGCCTCAAGGACACCGTGGAAGACCTGAGCAGCAGCGTGTCCAAGGGCTGGGAACAGACCAAGCAGGCCGCTCAGGAAGCAGGAAGCACCATCGCGGCTCAGGTGTCGGAAGTCAAGGACACCGCCGCCGACGCTGCCAAGGACGTGGCCGACACTGCCCGCGCCAACCAGGGCGACGTGCAGCGTGCCGGTCAGCAGCTGAAAGCCGACGCCCAGGACGCCGCCGCCAAGGTGCAGGACAAGGCGGCTGACGCCGTGGACCAGGCCAAGGACAAGGCTCAGGACGTAGCCAAGGACGCCAAAGACACGGCTCAGCAGGCCGGCGCCGAGCTGAAGGATAAGGCTCAGGACGTCAAGGACGCTGCCGGACAAAAAGCCGCCGAGGTCAAGCAGGACGCCCAGCAGGCGGGCGCCGAGCTGAAGGACAAGGCTCAGGACGCCAAAGACGCCGCCGACCACAAGGCCGCCGACGTTAAGCAGGGCGTGCAGGACAAAGCCCAGGATATGAAGGGCCAGGACAGCCGCGACGGCAAGGGCACCCAGTCCGCAGCTTGGCCCTACACCACCGGCACCGCCGCCAGCCAGAACAGTGCCGGACAGAGCACTGCCAGCCAGGAGAAGGCTGGCCAACAGGGCAGCACCGGCACCAGCGACAAGAGCGGCGCCGACAAGACCAACGAACGCAAGTTCTAAGTCTCCACGCCTCACCTCCACCCCAAGACCCCGCCATGTGCGGGGTTTTTTCTGGCCGTTCTCCGGTTCATCTCCGGCTTGCGGCACGGCGTCCGCCCGGGCACCTGCTCTAGACTGCCGGCCATGACCACTTCCAGCTCACAGCCCATCTCCGAAGCCCTCTTCGCCCGCGCCCGGCAGGTGACGCCCGGCGGGGTCAATAGCCCGGTGCGGGCCTTTGGCAGCGTGGGCGGCCACCCGCATTTCATCGCCAGCGCGGACGGAGCTTACCTGACCAACGCCGACGGCCAGCGCCTGCTGGACTACATCGGGTCCTGGGGGCCGATGATTCTGGGTCACAACCACCCGGGCGTGCGCGAAGCGGTTGCTGAAGCCCTGCAGGGCGGCACTTCCTTCGGTGCGCCCAACGAGCGCGAGGTGCTGCTGGCCGAAAAAGTGGTGGAGCTGACCCGCGAACAGGGCGTGGAGCGGGTGCGCTTCGTGAATTCCGGCACCGAGGCCACCATGAGCGCCCTGCGGCTGGCACGCGGCGTCACCGGCCGCAGCCACATCGTCAAGTTCCGGGGCAACTACCACGGCCACGCCGACGGCCTGTTGGTCGAGGCGGGCAGTGGCCTGCTGACCACCGCCGAGGGTGGCCTGGGCGAGGCCGCGCCCAGCAGCGCGGGCGTGCCGCAGGAATACGCCGCCCTCACGCTGGTCAGCGAGTACAACGACCCTGCCGCCCTGGATACGCTGATGCAGCAGCGCGGTCACGACATTGCCGCCGTCATCTTCGAGCCGGTGGTGGGCAACTCGGGCGTGCTGATTCCCACCCCCGAATTCCTGGCCGCGCTGCACCGGGTGCGGGACCACGGCGCCCTGCTGATTGCCGACGAGGTCATGACCGGCTTCCGCCTTTCGCTGCAGGGCGCCTGCGGCCGCCTGGGCATCCAGCCGGACCTCATCACCTGGGGCAAGATTATCGGTGGGGGTCTGCCGGTCGGTGCCTACGGCGGCCGCGCCGAGGTGATGGAAAACGTGTCGCCCAGCGGCCCGGTCTATCAAGCCGGCACACTCAGCGGCAACCCGCTGGCGATGGCTGCTGGCCTGGCAACCCTGGGCGAGCTGCAGGCCAAGCCGGAACTGTATGAGCAGCTGGAGCGCTACACCGCTGCTCTGGCCGACGGCCTGAAAGCTGCCGCCCAGGAAGCGGGAGTGCCGCTGTCGGTGAATCACATCGGTTCTATGCTCACGGCCTTCCACCAGGAAGCACCTCACGGGAGCGTGCAGACCTACCAGCAGGCGGCCCGCAGTGACACGGCCGCTTTTGCCGGCTGGTTCCGCGCCATGCTGCGCCAGGGCGTGTACTGGGCCCCCAGCCAGTTCGAAAGCATCTTCGTGAGCGCTGCCCACGGTGATGCCGAGCTGAATCTCACGCTGGACGCCGCCCGACGCGCCTATGCTGAACTCAAATGAACGCCTATATTTCCCCCATCTGGAGGCTCCCATGACCCTGCTCAGCTCTGCCCAGGACCTGGCCGCGCATCTGCGGCCCGAAGGCGCCACTGTCGCCGTCATCGGCTTTCACCGCGATCCCAGCCGCGCGGCCCATTACGTTCCCGAGTACCTGCACCGCCGCGGCTTCCGGGTGATTCCGGTCAACCCGGCGCTGGCCGGCAGCGGGGAGGAATTCTTCGGCAGTCCGGCCGCTGCGCAGCTGGCCGACATAACGGTGCCGGTAGATATCGTGGTGGTTTTCCGCCGCTCCGACAAGGTGCACGGACACCTGGACGATATCCTCAGCCTGAGCCCACGCCCGCGCCTGGTGTGGATGCAGCAGGGCATCCGCGACCCTCAGACGGCCGCTGTGCTTACCGAAGTCGGCATCGATGTGGTGCAGGACCGCTGCATCATGGTGGACCACCGCTCGCTGACGTGAGTGCAGTGGCAGAGGGGGCATGCAGGAGCAGCGTTCCCGCACGCCCTCTGCCTTGCAATGGTTCCTCCCGCGGAGCTATACTCAAGTTTAGCCAACCATGATGGGTTGGAATGGAGCCTTCTTTCTCGACCCGACGAACCAGAAGAAAAGGACCAGACCTTGCCCACCCTCCCAAGCTGCCGCCCTTGCCCCGCTGCCTTTGCAGCGACCCGAAGCAAAGCGGCATTTTCCGTCTCGGCCTGCGGCTGATACGAAATTCTGCGGCCAACCGCCCCTGAGGGGAGTTGGCCTCTGCTGCGTTGGGTGTGCTGACAAGGCCCGGTTCCTGCTCCTCTCTCTCCGCCATCATTCCTACGCCCCCAATCCCACGAGGTGGACATGCAGTCACGCCCAGAAATCCAGCGCTTTGGCGAAATTGCCGAAGTCATCCCCTTGCCCGACCTGACCGAAGTGCAGGTGCAGTCCTTCCAGGCTTTTTTGCAGGAAGGCAAGGCCCCCAGCGAGCGCACCAACTTCGGCCTGGAAAGTGCTTTCCGCGAAGTCTTTCCCATCGACGAAACTGAAAAAGGCCGCTCGACCGGCCTGGTTCTGGACTACTTGGAATACCGCCTGGGCGATCCCCCCTACTCGCCCGAGGAGTGCC
Organism: Deinococcus proteolyticus MRP; assembly: GCF_000190555.1. Lineage (GTDB taxonomy): Bacteria > Deinococcota > Deinococci > Deinococcales > Deinococcaceae > Deinococcus > Deinococcus proteolyticus. Next base: position 833,690 of record NC_015161.1, on the reverse strand, counting down.
GCGAAAAGGACCTGACCTACCAGGCTCCCATGTACGCCAAGCTGCAGCTGATTCACAAAGACAGCGGCCTGATCAAGGAAGACCAGGTGTTCCTGGGCGACCTGCCGCTGATGACTGAGGACGGCTCCTTTATCATCAACGGCGCCGACCGTGTGGTCATTTCGCAGATTCACCGCTCCCCCGGCGTGTACTTCACCTCCTCCTACAAGGGCCTGAAGAAGCTGTACTCGGCCGCCATCATTCCCATGCCCAAGCGCGGTCCCTGGATTGAGCTGGAGTGGGCCGGCGACATGCTGGAAATGAAGGTCAACAAGCGCAAGTTCCCTGTCTCGCTGCTGCTGCGCGTGCTGGGCATGGACGACGCCCAGATTCGCGAACTGTTCAGCGAATTTGACGCCGATATTGCGCTGGAAGACAAGACCGCCGGCATGAACGCCGACGAAGCGCTGCTGCGCCTGTTTACCGTGCTGCGTCCCGGCGATCCCCCCAAGCGCGATAAGGCCACCCAGTACCTGTACGGTCTGCTGGCCGACCCCCGCCGCTATGACCTGGGCGAACCCGGCCGCTTCAAGATGAACACCAAGCTGGGCACCTGGCAGCGCAGCGAACCCACGCTGCTGTCCTTCCGCGACGGCCAGTTTTACGACGAGGGCCTGGTGGATACCATCCGCTACCTGATGGCGCTGCAAAACGGCGTGGAGACCGTCACCCTGGGCGCCGACGCCGACGGTGTGGCCCAGGAAGTGCGCGTGTACGAGGACGACATCGACCACCTGGGCAACCGCCGCGTGCGCACCGTGGGCGAACTGCTGGCCGACCAGCTGCGCGTGGGCATGGGCCGCATGGCGCGTGGTGTGCGTGAGCGGATGCTGCTGGGCAACCCCGACGCCGCGACCCCCACCAAACTGGTCAACAACCGCCCCATCGTGGCGGCCATGCGCGAGTTCTTTGGCCGCAGCCAGCTCTCGCAGTTCAAGGACCAGACCAATCCCCTGTCCGACCTGCGCCACAAGCGCCGTATCTCGGCCCTGGGCCCGGGCGGTCTGACCCGCGAGCGTGCCGGTTTCGACGTGCGCGACGTGCACCGGACGCACTACGGCCGCATCTGCCCCATCGAGACGCCCGAAGGCGCGAACATCGGTCTGATTTCCTCGCTGTCCAGCTACTCCAAGGTCAATCCGCTGGGCTTCATCGAGGCGCCGTACCGCCGCGTTGAGGGTGGCGTGGTGTCCGAGCATGTCGAGTACATGACCGCCGACATCGAAGACCGCTTCGTGATTGCCCAGGCCAACAGCCCGCTGAACGACGACGGCACCTTCGCCGAGGAGCGTGTGCTGGCCCGCAAACAGGGTGACCCGCTGCTATACGACCCTGCCGACGTGGAGTACATGGACGTGTCGCCTAAGCAGATCGTGTCCATCAACACCAGCCTGATTCCGTTCCTGGAACACGACGACGCCAACCGCGCCCTGATGGGTTCCAACATGCAGTCGCAGGCCGTGCCGTTGGTCCGTGCCGAAAGCCCCAGCGTGGGTACCGGTGTGGAAGAGCGTGTGGTGACCGACTCGGGCACCTCGGTGGTGACCGACGTGACCGGCGAAGTGATTTACGTCGACAGCCGCAACATCCAGATCAAGCTGACCGAGGACGCCCCCGAACTGGGCATGAAGACCGGCAACGTGCAGATGTTCGAGCTGGTGCGCTTCACCCGTTCCAACCAGGGCACCAACCTCGACCAGCACCCCATCGTGGAAGTGGGCGAGCAGGTCACCAAGGGTCAGGTCATCGCCGACGGCCCCGCCTCGCAGTTCGGCCGCCTGGCGCTGGGTCAGAACATCACCATCGCCATCATGCCGTTCGACGGCTTCAACTTCGAAGACGCCATCTGCATCTCCGAAGGCCTGGTCCGGAAGGATTTCTACACCTCGATTCACATCGAAAAAGATGAAATCGAAGCCCGTGACACCAAACTGGGTCCGGAAAAAATCACCCGCGACATCCCCGGCCTGAGCGAAGCCGCCCTGCGCGACCTCGACGAAGACGGCATCGTGCGTGTGGGTGCCGAAGTCAAGCCTGGCGACATCCTCGTCGGTAAGACCAGCTTCAAGGGCGAAAGCGAGCCCAGCCCTGAAGAGCGTCTGCTGCGCTCCATCTTCGGTGAAAAGGCCCGTGAGGTGAAAGACACCTCGCTGCGCGTGCAGTCCGGTCAGGGCGGCATCGTGGTGAAGACCGTGCGCTTCCGCCGCGGCGACGAAGGCGTGGACCTCAAGCCCGGCGTGCGTGAAATGGTGCGCGTGTACGTGGCGCAGAAGCGTCAGCTGCAGGTGGGCGACAAGGTGGCGAACCGCCACGGGAACAAGGGCGTGGTCTCCAAGATTCTGCCCCCCGAGGACATGCCCTACCTGGCCGACGGTACGCCCGTGGACCTGGTGTTCAACCCCCTCGGTGTGCCTTCGCGCATGAACCTGGGTCAGATTCTGGAAACCCACCTGGGCGAAGTGGCCCGCCTCACCGGCAAGAAGTTCGTGACTCCGGTGTTCGACTCGGTTACCGAAGCCAAAATCAAGGACATGCTGGAGGAGCAGGCCGACCTGCGCCTGAGCCAGCGCAAGGAAGACGGCTTCGACACCGACAAGCGCGAGGAAGAAGTACTGGACCGCGCTGCCAAGCTGGGCGTGATCAGCGAGCCCGGCGAGGACTATGAAGGCGCCCTGCGCCAGCTGTCGCGCACCGGCAAGAGCGTGCTGTTCGACGGCCGCACGGGTGAAGCCATCAGCGGCCCCGTGGTGGTGGGCACCATGTACGTGATGAAGCTGTACCACATGGTGGAAGACAAGCTGCACGCCCGCTCCACCGGCCCCTACTCGCTCATCACCCAGCAGCCGCTGGGCGGTAAGGCGCAGTTCGGTGGTCAGCGCTTCGGGGAAATGGAAGTGTGGGCGCTGGAAGCTTACGGCGCAGCGCACACCCTCAAGGAAATGCTCACCATCAAGTCCGACGATATCGACGGACGCGACGCCGCTTACCAGAGCATCGTCAAGGGCGAGCAGGTGGCCGACTCGACCATCCCCGAGAGAGCTTCAAGGTGCTGGTCAAGGAGCTGCACTCGCTGGGCCTGGACGTGGAAGTGCTCGACGGTGCCGACAAGGCCGTGGACATCTTCGAAGGGATGATGCCCAAGCGCTGAGGCGCGGGCGCGCCGGTCTAAGGGCCGAAGGGGCGAAGAGAAAATCCCTACAGCCCGCCCTTAGACCCTTAGACTCTCCGACTTTTAGACAACTCCCAAGGAGTTTCAATGAAAGAGTTCAACAAAGTTCGCATCGCCATCGCCAGCCCGGACAAGATTCGGGAATGGTCCTTTGGCGAAGTGGAAAAGCCTGAAACCATCAACTACCGCACCCTGAAGCCTGAGCGCGAGGGCCTGTTTGACGAGCGCATCTTCGGCCCCATCAAGGACTACGAGTGCGCCTGCGGCCGTTACAAGCGCCAGCGCTACGAGGGCAAAGTGTGCGAGCGCTGCGGCGTGGAAGTCACCAGCTCCAAAGTGCGCCGCTACCGCATGGGTCACATTGACCTGGCGACCCCCGCCGCGCACATCTGGTATGTCAAGGACAGCCCCTCCAAAATCGGCACCCTGCTGGACCTGACCGCCGGCCAGCTGGAAAAAGTGCTGTACTTCTCCTCCTTCCTGGTCACCGACCCCCGCAACGCCCAGAAGGAAGGCCGCCCCATCAAGCGCGGTGAGCTGCTGAGCGACGACGAGTACCGCGAGCTGCGCTTCGGCCGCCAGGAAACCTACGCCCTGCAGGGCGGCGCTGAGGCCGAAGTCAAAGACGGCGACTACGTGACCCGTGGACAGGCCCTGGGCGGCAACGCTGTGGCCAAAATGGACGGCCTGGCCCAGTACCGCTTCCCCCGCCGCGCCGAAATCGCCTACCGCGAGGAGCAGGAAGCTACGCTGCCCATCAGCGCCGACGCGCTGGTGCAGCAGGATTCCTTCCGTGCCGGCGAAGTGCTGGCGGAACTGGAAGAAGCCGTGACTATCGCGGCACCGGTGGCCGGTGTAGCGTTCCTCAAGGAGATGGGCGAGGACTCGGTGATGCTGGAACTGCGCGAACAGGTGGACGAACCTGAAAGCGCCGGCGAAGGTGAAGACGGCGAAGACGCCGCCCCCGCCAAGAAAGCTCCCAAAGCCAAGGTGCTGGCCAGCGTGTACATTCCTCACGGCATGGACGTGCAGGTCGTACACGGCGAAATCGTGGACGAGGGCGCCGTGCTGGCCCAGGCCGCTGCAGGTGCACTGCTGCGCGTGAGCCGTGACAGCCGCCTTGAAGGCGTGACCTTCAGCAAGAAGGGCAACGTCAGCCTGACCGCGCACTGGAACCGCCGCGCCGAGTACCCGATTGACCCCACCATGCACGTGCTGGTCGGCGACGGCAGCGAAGTGCGCCGGGGCCAGAAAGTGGTCGGCGCCATCGACGAGGACGAGGAAGTCATTGCCGAGGCCGACGGTGTGCTGACCATTCACGCCCCCGCTTCCATCATCGTGAGCAAGGCCAAGGTATACGACTACCAGGACGAGCCGCTGGTGGTGAACGGCGACCGCGTGGAGCCGGGCGACGAGCTGGCCGACTCGGGCAACCTGAAGTCCGAGATTTCGGGCCGCGTGGAGATTGACCTGGTCCGCAAGCAGGTGCGTGTGATCGAGTCGTACGACTTCGAAGCCAAGATGGGCGCCGAAGCCATCAAGGACATGCTGGACGATCTGGACCTGGACAGCCTGGAAGCTGAGCTGAGCGGCATGATGAGCGACAACAGCCGCCACAAGCGTGCCCGTGCCCGCAAGCGGCTGGAAGTGGTCCGTGCCTTTAAGCGCTCGGGCAACAGCCCCAGCTGGATGGTCATGGAAACCGTGCCGGTGATGCCGCCCGACCTGCGCCCGATGGTGCAGGTGGACGGCGGACGCTTTGCGACGTCCGACCTGAACGACCTGTACCGCCGCCTGATCAACCGCAACAACCGTCTCAAGAAGCTGATGAGCCAGGGCGCTCCTGACATGATTATCCGCAACGAAAAGCGGATGCTGCAAGAAGCCGTGGACGCCCTGATTGACAACGGCCGCCGTGGCAGCCCCGTGACCAACCCCGGCTCCGACCGCTCCCTGCGCTCGCTGACCGACCTGCTCGGCGGCAAGCAGGGCCGGTTCCGCCAGAACCTGCTGGGTAAGCGCGTGGACTACTCGGGCCGCTCGGTGATTGTGGTGGGTCCGCAGCTCCGCCTGCACCAGTGCGGTGTGCCCAAGCGCATGGCCCTGGAGCTGTTCAAGCCCTTCCTCTTCAAACTGCTGGAAGAAAAAGGCGAAGTCACCAACATCAAGCAGGCCCGCAAGATGCTGGAGCGCTACCGCGACACCAAAGACAGCGTCTGGGACTCGCTGGAAGAAGTAATTGAGGACAAAGTGGTGCTGCTTAACCGCGCACCCACGCTGCACCGTCTGGGCATCCAGGCCTTTGAACCTGTCTTGGTGGAAGGTCAGTCCATTCAGCTGCACCCGCTGGTCTGTGAAGCCTTCAACGCCGACTTCGACGGTGACCAGATGGCGATTCACGTGCCGCTGAGCGCTCAGGCGCAGGCCGAAGCCCGCATTCAGATGCTGTCGGCCCACAACCTGCTGTCGCCCGCCAACGGCGAACCGAACGTCAAACCCAGCCGCGACATCATTCTGGGGATCTTCACCCTGACCCAGCTGCGCCGCGACAACCTGGGCGCTGGACGTGAATTCGGGTCTGAAAAGGATGTGCTGGACGCCTTCGACAAGGGCGAACTCCTGCTGAACAGCCCGGTGACCGTGAGGGGCAAGGAAACCAGCCCCGGCCTGCTGCGCTACCAGTTCTCCAGCCCGGACGAGGCCATCCACGCGGTGGACCGTGGTGAGATTGACTATCAGGACCACGTGACCATCCGTCTGAACGGCCAGCTGCATGCGACCAGCGCGGGGCGCGTGATGTTCCGCCGCCTGGTACAAGAAGCCCTGGGCGAGAACGCCGGCATGGTGGACCAGCTGGTGCGCCTGGACGTGGCCTACGAGAAGGACTACCTCAAGGACATGGTCATGGCCTGCTACCGCGAACTGGGCATCGAAGCGACCGCTCACCTGCTGGATGCCCTCAAGGACAGCGGCTTCAAGCTGTCTACCACCTCGGGCATCACCATCGGGATTGACGACATCGTGATTCCGCCGAGCAAGGCCGACATTCTGGCCGACGCCGACGCTCAGGTGGCCGAAATCGAGCAGAACTACGAGTTCGGCTTCATGACCGAAGAGGAACGCTACAAGCAGGTCGTGGACCTGTGGAACGACACCAAGGACGAAGTGAAGAACGCCATGTTCCAGAACTTCTCCGACAACTACCCCTTCAACCCGCTGTGGATCATGAGCCAGTCGGGTGCCCGTGGTAACGCCCAGCAGATTACCCAGCTGGCCGGTATGCGCGGCCTGATGGCCCGCCCCGACGGCCGCACCATCGAAGTGCCCATCCGCGCGTCTTTCCGCGAAGGTCTGACCGTGCTGGAATACTTCATCTCGACCCACGGTGCCCGTAAGGGTGGTGCCGATACCGCCCTCCGTACCGCCGACTCGGGCTACCTGACCCGCAAGCTGGTGGACGTGGCCCACGAAATCGTGGTGCGCGACCTCGACTGCGGCACCACCGACTACACCACCATCCCCCTGGGCGAAGTGGACAGCCGCACCGGCGAGTGGCGCACCCGCAAGGGCAGCGAACTGGAAACCAGCATCTATGGCCGCACTGTGGCCGTGGACATCGAGCTGAGTGACCGCACCATTCCTGCGGACAGCATGCTGGCGCTGGAAGATGTGCAGCAAATCGGCAAGGAAGCCGAGACCCTGCGCGAAGTGCACGTGTTCACACCTTTCAACTCCACCATCCGCAACGGTGTGGACCGCAAGTGCTACGGTTACGACCTGTCGCAGGCCGCGCCCGTGTCCCTCGGTGAAACTGTGGGTGTGGTGGCCGCCGAGTCCATCGGTGAACCCGGCACCCAGCTCACCATGCGGACCTTCCACACCGGCGGTGTGGCCGGTGGCGGCGGCGACATCACCATGGGTCTGCCCCGCGTGATTGAGCTGTTCGAAGCCCGCAAGCCCAAAGTCCCGGCGGTGATTGCCGACCGTGACGGTGTGCTGCGCGTGGAGGAAGAAGAAGAGCGCTACCTGATCCGCATCGAGGCGGAGGACGAAGAGTTCTCCTCCAAGACGGCGGTCAAGGTGCCCAAGACCCTGCGCCTGATTGTGCGCGACGGTGAACGTGTGGAAACCGGCCAGCCGATCACCCGCGGCGCCGTGAACCCGCACGACCTGCTGGAGTACAAGGGCATCGACGCTGTGCAGCGCTACCTGGTGGAAGAAGTGCAGCGCGTGTACCGCTCGCAGGGCGTGAAGGTGCACGACAAGCACATCGAAATCATCGTGCGGCAGATGCTGCGCTTCGTGGAAATCACCTCGGGCGGCGACACCGACCTGCTCGAAGGCCAACTGGTGGAGCGCTGGGACGTGCAGGACGCCAACGACGCCCTGGAAGCCGGCCAGACCCCGGCCAGCTGGAAGCCCGTACTGCTGGGCATCACCAAGTCCAGCCTGACCACCAAGTCCTGGCTGTCGGCCGCCAGCTTCCAGCACACCACGCACGTGCTCACCGAGGCCTCCATGCGCGGTCAGGTGGACGACCTGATCGGCCTGAAGGAAAACGTGATCCTCGGCAAGCTGATTCCGGCCGGCACCGGCCTGAACGCGGTGCGCGACATCCAGGTGGCCGACGACCGCACCCTGGAGCGTTACAACCCCGCTGCCGTGGCTGCTGCCCCGGTGCCCCGCAGCGAGGAGCGCGAACCCGCCGAAGCTCCGGCGACCCCCAGCATCACGCTGTAAGCCACCTTCGGAGAGTTAGAACCCCTGCCTCCCGGCGGGGGTTTTTTCGTGTCGCAGTTCCGGCCAGCTCAGGCAGACGGGCTGCTGCTTTTCGGCTTTAGCGGACCGGCCTGGCTGCTGCCTGCCCTGAGGGCGAATGGGTCTCGTCGTACAGCTGGGAGTAACGCTCGCCCAGGCGCAGCATGAAGTTCATCTCCTGCCGGCTGGCTTTGGCGCTCAGGCGGACCTCCACGCTCAGCATCAGGGTGGCGTAGGCCAGCGAGAGCGAACCCAGCACCGCGATCACGGTGGGCAGCACGCCAGTCGTGCCCTGGGTCAGTTCACGCGCCCCAATCAGCACACTCGCCAGCACGAACAGGCTGATGGCCACGTACAGCCCGGTCATGGCGCGCAGCAGCATCCGGCTGCGCTGCGAGTGGATTTCCAGCTGGCCCATAATCATTTCCTTTTCGGCGGTCGCCAGAGTGCCGTCAAGGTGGTCACCTTCCACCAGGGCGCGGAAGCGGTCGGTGTAGTGCTTGATGCGGTCGGTTACCCGGCCCACACGGGTGGTGGTGCTCATCAGAATGGCGCCTGCCCCGCTGATCAGCACTGCCGGAGTAATCATGGCGGTCAGGATGGTCAGGCCGGGGTCCATCATGGCTTGGAGGCGGGCAGCGGAACGCGGTTCAGCAGGGTCAGCGGCAGGGCGTCGGGGCCTTCAAAGCCGGTACTGTAAGCCCGCAGCAGGACCGCCACGGCGTCTCCGTGCTGCCAGACCGCTTCCAGGCGGTAGCCGGCCGCACAGGCACGGCTTTCGGGAAGCCGGGTACCGTCGCGGAACCAGTCGGCACCATTCACCTTCAGGCGCAGGCCCACCGGCGCGGCCGGCAGCAGGCTGGAGAACTGACAGGTGTTGAAGGCGGCCTGCGGGCGCACCTCGATACTCTGCACGCTGCTGGGAGCCCCCTTGCCCAGAGTCACGGTCTGCGTCTCCTGCGGCGGCCAGCCGGCCAGCGCTGGCAGGGGCACTGCCTGCGCCCACAGCACTTGCCCAGGCACCGGCTGCTTCAGGCCCAAGGCGTTCAGCCGCTCGGCATGGCGGGCCAGCAGCGCTTCGGCCAGCTGCTCGGAGGTCTGCACGCCGGCTCCGCTCTCGGCACGCAGCACCTGCCGGTCTTCCAGAACCACGCCCACGCCCTGGCGCACCACCCGCAGGCTGGCTGCCGGAAAGCCGCTGCCGTCCTCGGTCCAGTGGGTCAGCATCAGGTGATAGGCCCCGTCCGGGCTAAAGCCGTAGCGGTAGGGCTGGGGCAGATTCGCCGCGGCCGCCTGGGCCGTCAGCAGGGTGAGCAGCAGCGGAACAGCGCGTTTCATACCTTCAGGATAACGCTGCGCCGCCCGGCTACAATGGCGCCATGTCTGCCCCGGCCAGCTCCCCCTCACCCCTGCCCCCGCAGCTGTACGCCTACGGCACCACCTCGGCCATGGGTCTGATGGCGGCGGCGCTGGTCTGGCCGCCGCTCAGCCCCTACGCAGTGGGCTGGATGGCGGCGATTCCAGTGCTGTCGGCGCTGTGGGTGGCCGTCACGAACTGGCGGACCGACCGCCAGCTCAGCGCGGCGGCCCTGTTGGCGGTGCTGGGCCTGGCGGCCGTGTTCTTCGGGCGCGGCCTGCTGACCTGAGCGAAACGCCGCCCCGGCCGCTACACTGCGGTATGAACCGAACCCCTTTCCGGCTGGACGGCAAACGCGCCCTGATTACGGGCGGCTCCAGGGGCATCGGCTTCGCGGCGGCGGAGCTGATGCGTGAACTGGGTGCCGAGGTGACTCTGGCCGCCCGCACTGAGAGCGAGGTACAGGTCGCCGCGCAGAGCATCGGGGCGGCCTGGGTCGCCGCCGACGTGAGCATACTCCAGGGCGTTCAGGCCGCTCTAAACGCCGCCGGGCAGGTGGATATCCTGGTCGCCAACGCGGGGGGGCCGCCGCCTGCGCTACCCAGCGAAGTGACCGAGGACGCCTGGGACAAGGGTTACCAGACCAATTTTCTCAGTGCCGTGCGGCTGGCGGACGGGGTGCTGCCGGGCATGAGGGAGCGTGGCTGGGGCCGCATTATCGCCGTGACCTCCATGACAGTGGGCCACCCGGCACTGAATCTGCCGGTGAGCAACGCCATGCGCGCCGCCGTGACCAATCACCTGCGGACGCTCAGCCTGGAAGTGAGCGCGGACGGCGTGACCTGCAACACGGTGGCCCCTGGCTACACCGCCACCCAGCGGCTGAAGAACCTGCACTCCGACCCCGAGCAGGCGGCTGCGCTGGCCCGCACCATTCCCCTGCAGCGCTTCGGTGAGCCGCGCGAAGTGGGCGCCGCCATCGCCTTTCTGGCGTCCGATGAAGCGGGATATATCACTGGGCAGGAGATTCTGGTAGACGGCGGTTACTCGATTTGACCGCCCGCCGAGCCGCGCCCTGGGCCGGTGTGAAGGGCTGGACCTTTGGTCCCCGGCTGGCCCTGTTGCTGCTGGGGCTGGGGCTGTACGGCCTGAGCCTGCGCCTGATGATTGACGCGGGGGTGGGCGTGGCCCCCTGGGACGTGCTGCACACCGGCCTGGCCGGGCGGCTGCCGCTGACCGTGGGACAGGCCGGCATCCTGATGGGCGTGCTGGTGGTGACGGTCAGCTGGCTGCTGCTGCGCCAGCCGATCGGGCTGGGCACGGTGCTGAATACCCTGCTGGTGGGCCTGTTTCTGGACCTGTTCGACTTCCTGCCGCAGCCGTCCAGACTGGGGCTGCGCTGGGCCGAGCTGCTGGGCGGCACCCTGCTGCTGGGGCTGGCCACCGGCACCTACGTGGCTGCCGGCATGGGCGCCGGCCCCCGCGACGGCCTGGTCATGGGCTTGGCGCGCCTGAGCGGGCTGCCGGTGACAGCGGTGCGCGTCAGCATTGAGCTGGGGGTGCTGGGACTGGGCTGGCTGCTGGGTGGGCAAGTGGGCCTGGGCACTGCCGCCTTTGCCGTCTTGAGCGGCCCGGCGATGGGCTGGGGCCTGGGCCTCTACGGCCTGGGTCAGGCCCGCAAACCCGGCCCTGAGGCTGAACCTGCGGCGCCCAGCCACCCGGTAGATTGACAACACCCAGAGCGACAGCACCCAAAGTCACAACCGCCAGAGTGACCCGGCAGAGGAGCTGGCCGCTACCCTGCCGGGAGCTGCGCTGCTGGTTCCAGCTCAAGCGGCGACTCCAGTTCACGGCGAAGGGTGCTGAGAGCCTGCACCGGGGTGTACATGTTGCGGGTGCCCAAGAGATCGCCTGAAGGGCTATAGATGCGCAGCAGCTGACCTCCGCGCGGCACCGCGTAAATCTGCCCACGCGGGCCGATGCCCAGCAGCCACAGGGCGTCCGGGGCCTCGCCCGCTTCACGGCTGAGGGCCACCGGGGCGCTGGGGGCTCCCTCAGCGTCCACCCGGCGCACCCTGCCGGCGGTGGCGTCCACCAGATACACCGCGCCGGCCTCGTCCACCGTCAGGCCGGTGAGAGGGCGCAGGTCGTCCGAGCCGCGTTCCAGTCGGAAAGCCAGCCGCGAGACATATTCGCCCTGTGCACTGAAGCGCTGCACACGGTGGTTGCCGCTGTCCAGCACGTAGAGGTATTTCCCGCCGGCGCACAGGGCCTGCGGCTGGCGGAACTCACCCTCCGCGCTGCCCCGCCCCCCGAAGCGGAAGCGGAAGCTGCCGTCCATGCCGTACACCTTGACCTGCTGCGATTCACCGTCCAGGACGTAATACTGGTCGCCCAGAGTGGCAAGGCCCAACGGGCGCAGCAGCTCGGCCTCGCCCAGGCCGTAGCGCCCGAACTGCCGGATGCGCCGCCCCCGGGAGTCCAGGACCCAGACCATGCCGCCTTCCAGCCACCGGTGCTGCCCGAAAGCCACCAGCAGCTGCCCAGGGCCGCCCCGGCCCAGAGCGCTGGGCACCCCCGGCAGCCGCAGGTCCTGGCCCTGCTCGGCGCCGCTGCTGCCCCAGCTCTGGCGCAGCTTGCCGCCGGTGTCCAGCAGCCGCAGCGTGCCCTGCGGATCATCTACAGCCAGCGCCAGCACGTCGGCGTCCTCGAAGGCGTCGTCCACCAGGATGTCGTCGTCCAGCGCGGCAATGACCTCGTCCAGGTTGGGCCGGCGGTCGGGGTCCTTTTCAATCATCGACAGAATCAGGTCGTTCAGGCGGCTGGGAATCCCGCGCCGCACCTGATTGGGCGGCTTGGGGTCCTCGAACACCTGCTGGTGCACCACCGACTCGTAGCCGCCCTCAAAAGCGGCGCGGCCGGTCACCATCTCGTAGCCCAGCAGGCCCAGCGCGTACAGGTCGCTGCGGGCGTCGGTACGGATGCCTTTGGCCTGCTCGGGGGCCATGTAGGTGGGCGTGCCGACCCGCGCCCCGGTCATGGTGAGGCGCGACAGAGTCTGCCCCACGGCAATGCCGAAATCCATCAGCTTGACCCCGCCGGGCTGAAGCTGTTCGCCGTCCCAGGCGCCCTGGAGCAGCATCACGTTCGACGGCTTGAGGTCGCGGTGAACCACTTTATGCAGGTGAATGTGCCGCAGGGCGTCGGCCAGCGCCCGGAAGACCTGCACCGCTTCGGGCAGGGTCATGGTGCGCTCCTCCAGTACCGCTTCCAGGGAGATACCTTCCAGGTATTCCATGGCGATGTAGTACTCGCCCCCGCTCATGCGGTAGTTGAAGACCTGCACGATGTTGGGGTGGCTGAACTGGCTGAGAATCTCGGCCTCGCGGAAAAAGCGCTTGACGAACTTCTCGTCGGCCAAGTAGCGCTCCTGCGGCACCTTGAGGGCCGCCGTAAGACCGTCGCTGCGCCGGCGCGCCAGGTACACGCTGCCCATACCGCCCACACCCACGCGCCGCTCCACCACGTAATCGGCAAAGACAGGAATGTGACTCTCGGAGGGGGGGAGGCCGGCGGGAACGCCAGGAACCCAGGTGCGGCGGCTGGGACCAGGCCGGGCGGCAGGCAGCCCGCTGCCGCGCCGGGACGTCCCCTCTTCGGCTCCGCGCACCAGGTGCCGCAGCCAGTCGGTCTGCCGCACCTGCACCCCCAGCAGGCCCGGCAGCATCACGGTCAGCAGCACCAGAGCGGCCTGCAGACGCCCCGGGGTCTGCTCGGCGTCCACTGCCCAGTTGACCGCCGCCACCAGTGCCAGTAGCCCTGCGAGCACCGCCAGAATAAGCCAGCGCAGGGTACGCTCGGACGGAAACATCATCAGCCGTAGTCCGGCCGCAAACAGTCCCAGCAGCAGCACACCATTGAGCAGGTCGGTCACCTCCAGGCTCCCGTCAACCCATCTGCTCCGCTTATCTGTTGACCCATGTCCTTCCCCATTTCCCACCTACCAGCTTAACCGTCAGCTCAGCTGGCACGCTGTTTTCGTTTTCACAACCGCCCGTGTTCCAGCTGCCGGGGTCCGGCCTACCGCACCTGCACCTGGCCTGGGCACGGTGCCCACCGGGGCCGGAGCGCGCCCTGAGCATGCACGCTTCAGGCATCCCAAACGCTGCCCGCAGATTTGGGCACTCAAGTCAAGCTAAGGTGCCCACCGTTTCTCCACTCTCACAGACGGGCCGGGCCGGCAGCGGAACCTATGGAACGGAAAGCCGCACGCGGCGGCCCGGCCCGCGGGAGCAGCGATGACAGCGCACAAAACCGCACAGAATGTCCGCAAGGTCACTATACTGACCCGGATGAGAGCAGACGACTGGCTGGAGGAACTGGTACAGCTGTACGAGTACCGTGTGGAAGACCTCGTCTTCGGCCGGAGCCCCCGGGGGGACCGCCACAGCTTCCAGGCCCTGCGCGAAACCCTGCTGTTCTCGGACGCCTTGGACGGCGCCGCCCGCAGCCGCCTGATGCAGACCGAGCGGCAGTTCCGCGAGCTGCAGCGCCAGGGCCGGGTGCACTTCTCGGTGGCGACGCAGCTGCGCCAGGCGCCCAGCCCAGCTTCCGACCTGCAAGACACCCTGCAGCGCCTGAGCGACCGCCTGTGGGAATCGGACGTCCGGCGCTGGCTGTTCGCCCGGCTGTGGGCCACCCGCAGCGAACCGCGCCTGATGCCGCTGCGGCTGCTGTCCACCGTCAGCGACAATCTGCTCCGTCAGCAGCGCGGCCAGGTTGCCGGCCCCCTGCTGACCCTGGAAGCGGCCCTGGAAGCTGGCCTCACCGGCCTTCCCCAGATTGAAGCGCTGAGCAATATTTTGCTGACCCTGCTTTCCACTGCCGGCGGGCGGGAGCGCCTGGACAGGGCCATTCAGGACCTGGAGCAGCAGGAGACGGCTGCCCCGGCGCCTGGACCGGCTGGGCTGCCGGGCACCCTGCCGGTCCAGGCCGAGGACAGGCAACTGCTGAGCCGGACCGCCGCCGCCATCCGGCTGCTGCTGAGCCGCTGGCCGGCCCGCAACCCGGTGCGCGGCAGCGCCGAGCTGCTGACCCCGGACCTGCAGGAAACCGGCGCGCCGGTGCTGGCTGTGAATCTCTCGGAGCTGGAGGAGCCGCGCTCCGTGCACTGGCGGGAACTGGCGCTGCAGCTGCGCCGCTGTGGTCCGGACGCCGAGATGCGCCTGGGTGAACGCGGCGCGGGAGAAAAGGAACGCTGCTTGGCGCTGCGGGGAGACCTCCCGGCCGAGCTGCGGCTGTGGAGCTTCGACCTGGGCGGCCAGCTGATTCACGCCGTGCTGGAAGACGACCTGTTGCTGCTGCGCAGTGAGCGGGCCGCCCCACGGGCGCTGCAGGTGCTGGCCAACCGGGCGCGGCTGTGCATTTATCTGGCGCAGCCGCACCAGGCCTTCGCGCCTATGCGGCTGGCCCGCGCCGCTGCGCTGCTGCTGCGTGGGCGAACGCTGGAAGGCACCGACCTTTCGGCGGCCAGCGCAGCCCGCTACGCCGCCGCCACACCGCCCCAGCTGGGCCAACTGGCGGCCCGGGGACTGGAAGCGCTGCTGGCCCTGAGCAGCGCTCTGCCCGAGTGGCAGCGCACCCAGCGCCTCCAGGAGGCTGCCCAGGCCCTGGGGCTCAGCCCTGCCGAGGGCCAGCTGATGTCCGAACTGCTGGGCACCGCCGGTCTGCCCGACCTGATTTTCGACCCGCAGGTGCTGCGCAGCGGCGGCTTACCAGTCCACCGGACCTTTGCGCTGCTGGACTGGCCGGCGGTGCCCGTCGAGCTGGATGTGGACGGCCAGCAAGTGCGCCTGAGTGGGCACCCACCCCGCAGTCCGGACGAGGAAGCAGGCCTCGGTGCCGAGCTGGAGAACCTGCCCCCACAGCCGCTGGACGACCTGCTGGCCTGGCCGCTGGAGCAGGCCAGCCTCTCGCTGGTCCGCCACGAAGGCTGGCTGGCCTATACCACCATTCCTTACGGCGCGCAGCAGGGCTTGCCGGCCTGAGCCGGCTTGCGGCCGGCACCCGCAGCGGCGCTGCCCCGCCAGCCCCGGAATGTGGCAAGCTGCAGAAGATGTCTGCCGAGCCTCTTTCCCAGGTGTCCTTGCTCCCCGCCCTGACCGTGACCACCCTCAACCTGAACGGGCTACGCTCGGCGCGGCGCAAGGGGCTGGAGGACTGGCTGACCCGCCACGCGCCGGACGTGCTGCTGCTGCAAGAGGTGCGGGCCCCCGCCATGCCGGAGGTGCTGGAAGCGCTGGGCTACCACTCCGCCTGGCACCCGGCGCAGAAGGCAGGCTACAGCGGCGTGGCGATCGCCAGCCGCCTGCCGCTGCAAGACGTGCGGCTGGGCATGGGGCACGAGGCGATGGACGCCGAGGGCCGGCTCATCTCGGCGCAGGTGGCGGGGGTCCGCTTTGCCAGCGTGTACCTGCCCAGCGGCTCGTCCGGCGAGGTGCGCCAGAGCTTCAAGGACCGGCTGCTGCTGGACTACCAGATTTGGACCGACCGACAGCGAACGCAGGGACCACTGGTCATCGGCGGCGACTACAACATCGCCCACCAGCCCATTGACCTGAAAAACTGGCGCAGCAACCAGAACAACAGCGGCTTTTTGCCCCACGAACGCGAGTGGATGACCGCTCACCTCGCAAGCGGCCTGAGCGACAGCCACCGCCTGCACCTGGGCGAGCGGGCCGAGTACACCTGGTGGAGCAACCGCGGCCAGGCCTACACCAACGACACCGGCTGGCGCATCGACTATCTGCTCACTTCGCAGGTGCAGACGGCCGATGTCTGGGTCGACCGCCCCGCCCGCCTGAGCGACCACGCCCCACTGACGGCGCGGGTCATCCTTCCGGTCAAGTAGGGCGCCGGCCGGATAGGGCGGAAGCTGATAGAAGCGCCGCTCACAGGCATGTTAGAATCGCCTGGCTGCCAGGTGACAGGACAGGAAACAGGACTTCGGCAAAGAAAAGTCCTGTTTCCGGGCCACCTGAGACAAGCAACTTTTCTGCGAGACCGCAGAACTTTCCCCCTCTCCGTTCTGGAGCCGGCGGCCCCGGCAGCGCCCTCTCCCCGATGGGCCAGGCCCTGGAGCAGGGCACCGCAGCCATCCGGGCCTGCCCCCAGACAGCGGCGCGACCGTGAACAGATCTCAGCCGCCCTGCACGCTCCGAATCCGGAAAGCCACCACCTTCAAGTCTGCCCGCCGTCCTGACAGGTACTTCATGCCAAAAACCAAACCAAAAGCCGCCACTTCCGAACAGCTTGAAGTGGCCGGCACCGAACAGAACGCCAAGCCCGCCCGTACCCCCCGCAAGAAGGCTACTGACGCTGATACCGCCGGGAAAAGCAAAACCGCGAAAGGCCCCGCCAGGAGCAAGAAGGCCGCGAGCAAAGATGCCGTGGCCAAGGAGGCTGCCGCAAAGGGCGCAGCCAAACGCTCCAAGAAGGCGGCGGAAGCGAGCGCACTGGAGGCGGCCCCAGCCCGCCGCACCCGCAAGGCGGCTGCCAAGTCTCAGGCGCTTGAACTGAATACCCCGCCTGTGCCTGAACTGGTCGTGGACACCGCCCCTGCGCCCGAACCGAGCGCCCCTGCGCCCGAACCGAGCGCTGCGGTGCCCGGACCCATTCAGGAAGCCCCCGCTCAGGAGCCCCCTGTTCAGCCCAGCCTGGCCGAAGCCATGGAAGAACCTGCCGCCGACCAGAACGAGTCCCAGGAGCAGGCCGAGCCTCAGGCCCAGGCCGAGGCTGAAGCGCAGCTCAAGCCCCGCCGCACTGGTCGCCGTAATGCAGCTG
Source organism: Deinococcus proteolyticus MRP (assembly GCF_000190555.1). Taxonomy (GTDB): domain Bacteria; phylum Deinococcota; class Deinococci; order Deinococcales; family Deinococcaceae; genus Deinococcus; species Deinococcus proteolyticus. The sequence goes on along the minus strand of NC_015161.1, from coordinate 816,525 downwards.
CAGCGGAGGAACCGGCTGCCGCCAAAAAGCCGAAATCCACCCGCCGCAGGGCCGCAGCCGGGAAGAGCGACACCGCTGCCCAGACTCCGGAAAGTGCTGCAGAGTCGCCTGGGGCCGCAGTAGCCACGGCCGAGTCGAGCGAGGAAGCCGCCACGTCTACCCCGCCCAAGAAAGCCCGCCCGCGCCGCAGCAAGGCTGCCCTGGCCGGAGCAGCGGCCAGCACGGACACGGGCAGTACGGGCAGCGAACCGGCGACCGCTGAAGCTGCCGGCACCGAATCCGTTGCCCCCGAGGCGGCCGCACCCGAGCAGCCGGTCAAGCCCAGGCGCTCGGCCCGCTCCACCTCTCGCAGCAAGAACAAGGCCGCAGCGGAAAGCACCCCTGCTGCGCCTGAAGTGGCCGTCCCCATGACCACTGAGGCCCAGGAGCCGCTGACCGACCTGCCAGTGGCCGAAGGCGAGGCCCCCCAGAGCGGCGCCACCGAGGCAGAACCCGTACGCAGGTCTCGCCGGAGCGGGCGCCGTCAGGTCGCCGCTGCCGGGCCGGCCGAGGCTCCGGCAGAAGCAGACACGGATACGGCTCCCGCAGCACCTGCCGACGCTGCCGACGAGCCGCTGGTACTGCACCGCCCCAAGCGCGGCAAGAGAAAGGCCCAGCCCAGGGAAGACGTCCTGGACACCGACCTGGAAAAGCTGAGCGGCGTAGAACCGGTCGAGCCGCAGGGCGAGGGTGAACCGGCTGAAGAGACGGCGAGCGAGCCAGCCGGTGAGCTGACCGACGACACGGACGGGAGTGCAGGCAGTGACGTGCTGGCTGCCCTGCTCCCCGACCTGCCGCCGGCACCGCCGGCTCCTACCCCAGCCGCCGAACCCGGACGCCTTAGTGACCCGGTGCAGGAGCTGCTGGTCAGCCAGCTGCGCTCTATCGGCCGGCCGATTCACGTGCGTGACCTGGAAAAATCCTTCACCCGGCAGAAGGCCCGCCTGGTCGGCAGCTGGCGTGATATCGAGGGCGTGCTGGAAGACCTGACCCGCTCTGGCCTGGTGGTGCGCACCCGCAAGAAGACCTACGGCCTGCCCGGAGCCATGAACCTGGTGCGCGGCCGCTTTCAGGCTGCAGCGGCCGGCTTCGGCTTCGTGGTGCCGGATTCGGGCCGTGAAGATTACTATGTGCCGGCGGAAAGCACCCTGGAAGCCTGGAACGGCGACACCGTGCTGGTGCGCCCCGAGGGCCACGGCCCACGCGGGGGCAACTCGGGGCGCCGGGGCAGCCGCTTTGACGGGAACCCGCAGGCCACGGTGGTGCGCATCGTGCAGCGCCACTACTCGCAGCTGGTGGGCACGCTGGAATACAGCCACGGCTACCCCATTCTCAAGGCCGACGACTTCCGCGCCCGGCACCGCATCCTGCTGCTCAGCGAGGGTCTGGAAGAGCTGGAAGCGGGCGCCCGCGTGGTGGTGGACCTCTACTGGCCCGAAGACACCGGCGAGGACGAGGTGTTCGGGCAGATCAGCCGTGTGCTGGGCGAGGAAGACGATCCCGAAACCGAAACCGAAGCGGTGATGGTCAAGTACGGCCTGCGCGGCGAGTTCCCGCCCGAAGTGCTGAGCGAGGCGGGCCGCATTCCCGCCGAGATTCCCGACTCGGCCCTGCGCGGCCGCCTGGACCTGCGTGAGCTGAATACCTTTACGGTGGACGGCCGCGACGCCAAGGACTTCGACGACGCCATTCACATCCAGCCCACCGAAGCAGGCACCTTTCTGGTCGGGGTTCACATCGCAGACGTGAGCCACTACGTGCGGGCCGGCAGCGAGCTGGACGGCGAAGCCTACGCCCGCGCCACCAGCGTGTACCTGCCTGGGCGGGTGCTGCCCATGCTGCCCGAACACCTCTCCAACGGGGTGTGCAGCCTGGTGCCGAACGAGGACCGCCTGACCATGAGTGCCCTGGTCGAACTGTCCGCCGACGCCGAAATCCTGAACGTGGAAATCGGCCCCAGCGTGATTCACTCCAAGGCCCGCCTCACCTACGATGAGGTGCAGGCCTACAGCGAGGGCACGTCGCCCATGCCCGAGCATGCCCGGCACCTTGAAGGTGACCTGCACCTGCTGCTCAAGGTCACGACCAAGCTGCGGCAAAAGCGCCTGCGTGAGGGCAGCCTGGACTTCAAGATGCGTGAGGTCAAGGTGGACGTGGATGAGGACGGCCGCATGGAACTGATTCCGCTGCGCGAGGAAACCGCGCGCGGCATGATCGAAGACCTGATGCTGCTGGCCAACAAGGCGGTGGCCCACTTTCTGCTGGAACGGAACGTGCCCACACTGTTCCGTATCCACGAGGAGCCCACGCTCCAGCGCTTTCAGGACGTATCGCAGGCCATCGGGCGGCTGGGGCTGGCCTTTCCGGGCGGCGAACCCACTCCGCAGGCCTACCAGGAAGTGCTCAAGCAGGTGCGCGGCACGCCCCGCGAAAGCGTGGTGAACACCTTGCTGCTGCGTTCCATGCAGCAGGCCAAGTACGCCGGCGAGAACCTGGGCCACTTCGGCCTGGCATTCGACGAGTACCTGCACTTCACCTCCCCCATCCGCCGCTACCCGGACCTGATGGTGCACCGGGTACTGCGCGGCGTGCTCAGCGGTGAACTCCGCCCGGCCAGCCGCGAGGTGGACCAGCTGCGCTCCGCGCTGCCCAGCATGGGCGAACACACCTCCGACCGCGAGCGCAACGCGGCCGAAGCCGAGCGCGACCTGACCAAGTACTATCAGGCGAAGTGGGCCCAGGAGCATCAGGGCCTGAGCTTTATGGGCAGTGTGTCGGGCGTGGTCGCCAGCGGCCTGTTCGTGGCGCTGGACAACGGCGTAGAGGGCAAGCTGCACATCAGCAACCTGGACGACGACTATTACATCTATCTGGAAGATGCCCAGATGCTCAAGGGCCGCAGCACCGGGCGGACCTTCCGGCTGGGCGACGCGCTGGCGGTGACCATCTCGGAGGTCAAGCCGCTGGCCCGCCAGATTGATTTCACCGTGCCCGAGGAAGGCACCGAACTAGAGGAGATTGTCATGAGCGAGAACCAGCCTTCGGGCAACAAGACGCAGGGGTCCGGACAGAAGGTGGGCGGCCAGCGGGTCCGCGCCCGCCGCCGCGAGGACCGCGAACAGGAGCGCCAGCAGAAGCTGTCCAACGTGCGCCCCAGCCAGCCCCGCTTCACCCTGGACGAGGACGCCGCCGGACGCAGCCAGGGGCGCGGACGCGGCCCCCGCAGCGGCAACGGTGAAGGCCGCAGCGGTGAGGGGCAGGGACGCGCCCAGGGCGGACGCCCCGGCCGTGACGGTGGCCAGGGTGGCCGCTCACGAGGCGGCCAGGCTCAGGGCGGCACTCAGGGCGGCAGCGGTCGCCGGCGGGTCATCACGCTGGAACGCCCCCGCAACGAGCACCTGCGCCCGGTGAACATCACCGTGCAGCGGATGTACTTCGGGGACTGGAGCGTGGAGAACATGCCCGAAGACGACGGCCAGCCGGGCAGCCGACCCGGCCGCAGCAGTGGCCCGCGCGGAGGCACCGGCCGGGTCGGTGGCCGCGAAGGCCGCCCCCCCCAGGGAGGCCGTGGCCGCAGCGAGGAGGGAAATGGCTCCGGTCACGGCGGTGCACAGCCGCAGGGGCAGGGCGAAGGAGACCGCCGCCGCCGCCGCCGCCGGAGCCGCCGCCCCGGCAGCGAGACGCCGCAGGGCTGAAGCTCGCCGTCACCTGCCCTTCCCCTACAAAAGGAGCCGCCCCGAAAGGCGGCTTTTTTCGTGGTCAGCGGGCGGCCAAGGTGGGGGTTTACCAGCCGTACTGCCGCCCCACTGAGCGCTGTACCCGCCGCATCTGCTCGGGCGTAATCAGGCCCATCGCCATGGCGTGGCTGGCGGCGTACAGGCTGTCAGCCGCCAACACCAATTCCACGCCGGCCTTCTGCACTTCCTCGCGCAGCTTCAACACGGCGCTGTCGGCCGCCGCGTCCGACACGTCGCGGATGTACACCGCCAACACCCGCCCGGGGTGACGGTGGACCACTTCGGCGTAAATCTGGGGGTCGTGCTCACCGCTGTCCCCCACCAGCACGAATTTCATGTCGGGAAAGCGGGCGAAAATCCGCTCGATGACGCCGTGCTTGTAGTCGCCGTGCCCTGCCAGCAGGTCAAAGCCCCAGTTGCGCAGGAACATCGGTCCCAGCGGAATCTGGCGGTAACTCAGAAACTGCCACAGCAGGTCGAAAAAGTTCCAGGGACTGCTGGACACGTAGAAAATCGGGTTGCGTCCACCGCCCTGCTGGACCAGGCCGTGGTAAAACGCGCCCACGCCAGGAAACGGCAGCCGGGTGCGGGCATTGCCGGTCAGGCTGGTCATCAGCATGCGCGGCACACTGGTCACATCCGACTGAATCACGGTGTCGTCCAGGTCGGAAATCACGCCGAACGCGGGCCGGTCCACCACCTGCACGCGGGCACGGGTCACCTCGCCGCGGCCCTCCATGCTGAGCGGCACCTCGTACCAGCCGGCCGGCACACCGGCACCGGGGCTGAACTCCAGGTTGAAGTAGCCGTCGGAGCCGCTCACGCTGCGGGCTTCCTCTCCCTGGAAGCGGCCCACGATTTCTACTCCAGCCACCTCCCGCGAGAACAGCCGGCGCATCACGTTCAGGAAGTTGCGCCAGCGGGCGTCCCCTACACGCGGCGGCGTGGTCACGCGAGGCAGCAGCACCCGTCCCTGCAGCTCTACCTGCTGCGGAGAACCCCAGCCTACATAGGACTGGACCACCAGCTTGCCGCGTGCGCGGCGCGGTTGCAGGTAGCCACTCACGGCACGGTCCCCCGCCGTGATGGCCCTTTCGGCGTAGGGGAGAGCCTTTTTAAACAGGGTTTTGACCAACGTCATATGGACAGAGTGTAGTGCAGCCGTCCCTTTCCCCTGCAGCCGCCGCCCCACAACCTTTAGCCTTACCCCTTCCCGCTCTTCGCGCCCCCCTCCTCAGAGGCGCGTCAGCTGCGGGCGCCATACTGCGGAGCGTGAAAGTCGCCGCACTGCTCCCCCCTGCCCTGACCTCCGCCGCCCTGGCCGGTAGCACGCTGGCCGCTCTGGCCCTGTCCGTCCCGGCCCAGGCGATCACGGTGCGGCCGGTCACGCCGCAGGCCAGCCCTGCTGTGCCCCGGCCCGGCCTCGCGGGCCCCAGCACACCCGCTCCCACCGTGCCGGGTCCCAGCAACTCGGCTCCCAGCACCCCAGCTCCCACTACACCGGCCTACAACCCGGCCTCGGCCTTGGCCGGCCAACAAACCTACCTGCGCGACATCGGCATGACGCGGGCCTGGACACAGCGGGGCCGGCTGGCCGCGCCGGTCACGGTGGCGGTGCTGGACACCGGCTATACCCGGCATCCCCAACTGCCAGGGCGCATGGTCAATGGCTACGATTTCGTGAGCGACCCCCAGCGTGCTGGAGACGGCAACGGGCGTGACCGCGACGCGTCGGGCGTGGGCCAGTTCGCCTTCCACGGCGAGATGATTGCCGGCATCATCGGCGCCGAACACACGGCACAGGGCATGGCCGGCATCAACCCGTCGGCACGGGTGGTGGCGGTACGGGTGGCCGACCAAGAAGGCATGATCGCCGCAAACGACCTCGCTGACGGTCTGCGCTGGGCTGCCGGGCTGCCGGTGCCGGGTGTGCCCCGCAACGAAAACCCGGCGCGGGTCATCAATGTTTCGTTGTTCGCCGACTGGCTGCCCGACCGGGGCTGCGACCCCCGCATTGCCGCCGCCGTTAGCGACGTGACCCGTGCCGGCGCCCTGGTGGTGGTGGGCGCCGGCAACGAAAACCGCGATGCCGGGCTGCTCTCCCCTGCCGGCTGCCCAGGCGTGCTGACTGTGACCGGCGTTCACGGCGGCCAGCGCCCCGACTACGCCAACTGGGGACCGGCGGTGGCCCTGGCGGCTCCCAGCGGGACCCCGGCGCAGGGCCTGGTCGCCAGCACGGCACTGGACGCCCGTGGATTCGCCGCGCCCCTGCACCCGCATCGGCAGAACGGCACCTCCTTCGCTGCGCCGCAGGTGAGTGCGGCCGCCAGCCTGCTGCTGGGCCAGCGGCCGGACCTGACCCCAGCCCAGCTGCGGGGGGCGCTCACAGCCACAGCCACTCCCTGGCGCGGCCGCAGCTGTGACCCGGACCCCCGCCGCAGCTGCGGCGCCGGCACCCTGAACGTCGGCGCCGCGCTCGACTGGGTGAGCCGCCTGCCGCCCGCCGTCAAGGCCCCTGCACCGCTGTCCTCCGTACCGGCGTCCCTGGTTCCCGGGCAGCCCCGACAGTAGACTGCCTGACATGCACGCACCTCCCTGGCGCATCTGGCTGGTCACCTTCCTCATCATCGCGTGGGGAGGGCTGGCCATGCGGTTCTTCTTCGTCAAGCATGACCCTGTACTGGGCGGACTGGCCACCGTACTGGCGCTGATGAACGCCTTTTTCCTGTGGCAGATGACGCGCCGCCGGCCGCAGTGAACGCGGCGCATTAACTAAAGCTATCCAGATCACGGCCCTGTGCAGGGCAGCGGCGTAGACTGCAGGTTATGAATCATGCTGGCCTGATTGAACGCCCCGTCACCTGGGTGGCGCTGGCGGGCTTTATGGGCACCGGCAAGAGCCGCGTGGGCTGGGAGCTGGCCCGCGCCCTGGCCCTGCACTATGTGGATACCGACAAACTGATTGCCAAAGTGGCCGGCAAGAGCATCCCCCAGATGTTTGACGAGGAGGGAGAAGACTACTTCCGTGCCTGCGAGCGCGAAGTGGTGGCCCGAGTCAGCCGCCTGGACCACGCCGTGATTAGCCTGGGCGGGGGCACCTTTATCCACGAACACAACCGCCGGTTCCTGCTAGAGCGCGGCCCGGTGGTGGTGCTATGGGCCAGTCCGGAAACGGTGTATCAGCGGACCCGGCACTCCGACCGGCCGCTGCTGCAGGTGCCCGACCCTTTGTCGCGCATCCGCCACATGATGAGCGAGCGCCAGCCGCACTATCAGCAGGGAACCATTCACGTCCACAGTGACGGCCGCCCGTCCGAAGAAGTCGTGGAGGAAGTGATCGAGCAGCTGTGGCGGTGGAATGAGCGGCAGGCGGCTGCAGACCATGCCCCCACCGAATATGAAAGTCTGAGGCATGGGACCGACTGACCTGACCGCGCTGCCTGAGCTGCCTCCTCTTCACGTGCCCTGGCCGGGGCAGGCCCGCTCCACCACGGTTGAGGTGGGCAGCGGTCTGCTGGGCCAAATCAGCGTGCCGGAGACGCAGGTGGCCTTGCTCCACGACCGTGCGCTTCCCACGGAGTGGGTAAGCCGGGCGCGGCAGGCCCTGAATCCTGCGCTGGTCCTCCCGGTCTCCTCTGGCGAGAGCGGCAAGACGCTGGATGAAGTGGGCCGGCTGCTCTCGGCGCTGGCGCAGGGCGGCCTGAGCCGCGCCGGGGCCGTGGTGGGCCTGGGCGGCGGCGCCACCACCGATGTGGCTGGCTTCGTGGCCGCCAGCTATCTGCGCGGGGTGGCTTACTATGCGGCGCCCACCACGCTGCTGGGGATGGTGGACGCGGCGGTAGGCGGCAAGACCGGCGTGAACCTGCCCGAAGGCAAAAACCTGGTCGGTGCTTTCTGGCCGGCGCAGGCGGTGTGGTGCGACACCGAAACCCTGGACACCCTGCCGCCCCGGGATTTCCGCTCAGGAGCCGCCGAAGTCTTCAAACATGGCCTGCTGGCCCGCCCTGAACTGCTGGCGCAGGTGCTTCCCTCGACCCTCAGCGCCGCAGGGCTCACCCGCTTTTCCGAGTGGCTGCCCCAACTCGTCCGCAGTGCCGTAGAAGTGAAAGCCGAGGTGGTTGCCCGCGACCCCACCGAGCAGAACGAGCGGGCCTTTCTGAATCTGGGCCATACGCTGGCACACGCCCTGGAAGCCCTGACCCGGCACCGCCTGCCCCACGGCGAGGCAGTGGGGTACGGCCTGCACTTCGCGGCGCTGCTCAGCGAGGCGCAGGGGGCCACCAACCTGAGCCCGCATACCCGCGCTTTTTTACACTGGCAGAACCCGGAACCTCTGCCCCGCCTCCAGCTGGATACGCTGTGGCCCTTCATCGCCCGCGACAAGAAGGCCGACGAACTGGGGCCGCGCTGGGTTCTGCTGCACGGATTGGCCCAGCCGTATCTGGCCCGGCTGCCGCGAGAACAGCTGGGCGACGTGTTCGAAACCTGGCGGCGCGATATCTGAAGCCGGCCACGAAGGGCTGCCGCTGCACTGCCTGTAGGACCACCTGAGCGCGCGTACTCCTGCACCCGTCCATGCTCTAGCCTGCATCCATGATGCTGGTTCTGAATGGCCCCAACCTCAACCGCCTTGGCACCCGTGAGCCGGGAGTTTACGGCAGCGGCACCCTGGCCGAACTGGAGGAGCTTTGCCGCCGCTGGGGAGCCGAGCTGGGCACCGAAGTGCAGTGCCGCCAGAGCAACCACGAAGGCCAACTGATGGACTGGATTCAGCAGGCCGAGGCAGAAGGCTTCCGGGGCATCGTGCTGAATCCTGGGGCCTTTACCCACTACTCTTACGCCATCCGCGACGCGGTGGCCGGGCAACCGCTGCCAGTGGTAGAGGTCCACATCAGTCATGTGGACGCCCGCGAGGAGTTCCGGCGCGTCAGCGTCATAGCACCGGTCTGCCGGGGCAAGCTGAGCGGCTTCGGCTTCCTGGGCTACCGCCTGGCGCTGGAAGTCCTGGTGGCCGGGGGATGAACCGGGACGGGCTACGGGTGGGGCCGGTTCGGCTGGAAGGTCAGTTGGTGGTCTTGGAACCGCTGCGCCCCGAACACCATGACGGCCTGGTGACTGCCGTTCAGGACGGGGAATTATGGCGGCTGTGGTACACCACCATTCCTGCGCCGGGCGAGATAGCCAGCGAAATCGAGCGGCGGCTGCAGCTGCAGGAACTGGGCCAGATGGTGCCTTTCACGGCCCGCCGCCGGTCGGACCACAGCATCATCGGGATGACCAGCTACATGAACATTGACCAGCAGCTGCCCCGCGTGGAGATCGGCAGCACCTGGAACGCAGCCAGCGCCCACGGCACCGGCACCAACACCGAATCCAAGCTGTTGCTGCTGGCCCACGCTTTCGAGGAGTTGGGCTGCCCCGCTGTGGAGCTGCGGACCCATTGGCTGAACGCCCAGTCACGGGCAGCCATCGAGCGGCTGGGAGCGCGGCTGGACGGCATTTTGCGCTCACACACCCGCGCCAAGGACGGCACCCTCCGCGATACCTGCGTGTATTCCATCGTTCAGAGCGAGTGGCCGGCCGTCAGAAGCGGGCTGGAATATCGCCTGCGTCGGCACCGCTCCAGTCCCTGATTCCCGGAACGCAAGACCGCAGCCCGCTTGATATAGACACAAGAAAGGAGGCCCCAGCCGGAGCCTCCTTCATCCGTTCACTCACTTCTTGGGAGGGGTACGGAATCCTTTGCGCTGGGGCATTCCAGGCAGGCCACCCATTCCCGGCATTCCGGGCATGTTGGGCATCTTGCCATCCTGCATGCCCTGCAGCATCTTCATCATCATCTTCATCTGCTCGTGCATCTTGAGCAGCTTGTTCACGTCGGCCACCTCGTGCCCCGAGCCTTTGGCGATACGCTCACGGCGGCTGGCGTTGATGACGCGGGGATTGCGGCGCTCTTCAAGCGTCATGGCGCTGATCATGGCGTCAATGCGCTGCACCTGCTTCTCGTCGATGGTAAACCCCTCGGGCAGGGCGCGGCTCATGCCAGGAATCAGTTTGATCAGTTCACCGATGGGGCCCATGCGGCGAATCTGGCGCAGCTGGCTGAGCAGGTCGTCGAGGTCGAACTCGCCCGGCTGCTTGTCGGTGGGGCCGGTCAGCTGCGCCGCCTCGGCGCGCTCAATCAGGCCCATCACGTCGCCCATACCCAGAATGCGCCCGGCAATGCGGTCCGGGTAAAACGGTTCCAGGCCGGTCAGCTTCTCCGACACGCCAGCGAAGTAAATCGGGCGGCCAGTCACGCTCCGGGCACTCAGGGCCGCGCCGCCACGGGCGTCGCCGTCCAGCTTGGTCATGATGAGACCAGTCACGGCTACGCGCTCATCGAAGTTCTGGGCCACGTTCAGCGCTTCCTGGCCGGTCATGGCGTCCACCACCAGCATGGTTTCGGTGGGCTGCAGTTCCTGCTTGAGGGCCGCCAGTTCGTTCATCAGCGCGGCGTCTACCTGCAGGCGCCCGGCCGTATCCACAATCACCAGGTCCGCCGGTTTCTCGGCCAGCTGCGCCTCCATACGGGCCTTGGTGGTGGCGGGCGACTCGCCGTCTTCCACTTTCAGAACCGGCACACCCACCTGCCGGGCCAGCACTTCCAGCTGGTCGCGGGCCGCGGGGCGCTGGGTATCGGCAGCGACCAGCAAGATTCGCTTGCCCTGCTTCTTGTACAGCTGCGCCAGTTTGCCGGTGCTGGTCGTCTTGCCGGCGCCCTGCAGGCCCACCATGAACCACACGTTGCGGCCCTTGTGCAGGGTAGGCTCGGCCTTGTCGCCGCCCAGCATATTGACCAGTTCGTCATGAACCAGCTTGATGATGGTCTGTCCGGCGTCCAGCTCGCCGCTCACGCCGCCGACCTTCTGACCCACCATCTGCTCGCTGACGGTCGCCACGAAATCTTTGGCCACCTTAAAGTTCACATCCGCTTCCAGCAGGGCCATGCGGATCTCACGCATGGTGGACTTGACCTGCTCTTCGCTCAGTTTGTCCTGGCCGCCGACCTTGGCCAGAATGTCCTGCAACTTGTTTCCGAGGGATTCAAACATAACAGGTCAGGCTAGCACGCACCGCCCGGGCAGACTGGAGCAGCGCTTCTTTGTCTGGTGTCCTCTGTGCCGGACATTTTAGGCCCCCTTCAGGCTTTTACAGTTCGCCTTGACTTAGAGCGCGCTCCAAGTTCTAAAGTGGCAGGCGTGTCGGCAGAGCAGCTTTACACCACGCAGCTTTACAGCATCGGCGAGGCGGCGGCGCAGCTGGGCGTCAGTACCCACACGCTGCGCTACTACGAGCGAGAAGGCCTGCTGCCGGTTCCGCGCACCCCCGGCGGGCAGCGCAGCTACCGCCAGGGCGATTTGGACCTGCTGCGGTTCCTGCTGTGCCTGCGGGCCACCGGCATGGGTATCCAGGGCCTGCGCGAGTACATGGCTCTGGCCCGCGCTGGACGTGAAACCCGTCCGCAGCGCCGTGACTTGCTGGCCCGGCACGAGGCCGCAGTGGCCGCGCAGCTGGCCGAAACTCAGGTCCATCTGCAAGCAGTGCAGCGAAAGATTGCCCTCTACGACACACTGGCGGCTCCCCTGCAGGAGCCCACGGCAACACCTCTCTGGGACGATTCGCCGGATGATGCCCTATGCCTGGCCGCTGAGCAGGCTGGACTTCCAGACCAGACCACGCCCACCCAACCTTCCCCATCTCAAGGAGAACCCCGAGCATGACAACCCGAAAAAAGATTCTGGTCGCCGTGACCAATATCGCCAAGTACCCCGAGCAAGACCGCGCCACCGGCCTGTGGCTGGCCGAGGCCGTACACTTCGTGAAGAAGATGCAGGAAGCTGGCTACGACATGGACTATGTCAGCCCGCTGGGCGGCTACACCCCGATTGACCCCCACAGTCTGGAACAGGCCGACGCCACCGACTGGCAGTGGTATCAGGACCACGACTTCATGGCCCGCCTGGGGGCCACACACCGCCCCGATGAGCTGAACGCCGCTGACTACGCAGCCATCTACTACACCGGCGGCCACGGCACCATGTGGGATTTCCCGGAAGACCGTGGGCTTCAGGCGCTGGCAAACGCCATTTACCGTGATGGTGGCTACGTCACTGCCGTGTGCCATGGAGTGGTCGGCCTGCTGAACATACAGGACGACCAGGGCCAGCCGTTGCTGCAGGGCCGCGAGGTGACCGGCTTTTCCAACGAGGAAGAGACCTTGGTGGGCTTGCAGGACGCTGTCCCCTTCCTGACCGAAGATGCCCTCAAGGCAAAGGGAGGCCAGTACCGCAAAGCCGAACAGCCCTGGGCCGAGTTCGCCGTGGCCGACAGGCGGCTGATTACCGGCCAGAACCCCGCCTCCGGCGGCAAAGTGGCCGAGCTGCTGCTGGAACAGCTGGGCTGAAGCTCAGGCTTCACTGCCCATGAAAGAACCGCTTCTCCGTATGGGGAAGCGGTTGCTCCGTAGGGTCGGTTTTCCGCATATGAGCGAAATGCTCGGAAATTACGGGAGGGTTCTTAGTCTCCCCAGCTGATAATGATGGTAGGCACCATAACACTCCTCCTTTCCACGTCTCAAGATCCTATTGGAGCAACCCATAGCGACACCATTTCCAGGGCAGCTCCACTGATTAGAAGGATTATTTCTGATAATGTACTTGAAATGAAACCCGAAATTTCAAGTTCTGGGACTATGGTTGCCACCCCTCTCAGTACCTGACAGGTTGAAGGAAACGTTGTCTGGGTCGCAGAAAAATATGAAGTAAGGCTCAGTAGGTGACAACTTCACTTCCAGCCCCTCCTGGTGGGCAAAAAGGCTGGGTCAGCAGGTCTAGGACAGCCATGAACTGTTTGGGTTTCCACCGTAGAGCGTCTACGAGATGCTGAGCACCGTGCCGGACCAGGCTGACCTCTCTACGACCGTGCTTCAAAACGGGAATGGGATGAGTCTGGCCGAGCCAGACTCCCAGACGCAAGCAGAACATCCAGGCCAGTGTCACCAGGCCAAAGAGCCGCTGTAGACGGCTCCTTTCCGTAATCCCAGTCCGCTCCAGGTCGAAGCCTCGCTTCTTGAAGCTGCTGAAGGTGCACTCGATTGACCAGCGCTGCTTGTACAGCTTCCAGGTCTTCCGAGCGCTGAAATCTGTGGCAATGATGACGAGGTCACCTGTGGATGACCTCGTCGCGACCACCCGCATGAGTTCGCCAAACACGAACACCTTTTCGTCGATTTCATGGAAATGCCCGTGCTGGACGTGCTTAAACCATTCCTTCCCATTCATGTCGTCCAGCATGTCGCTGTGCCGAATGCGGATCGCCCGCCTTGATGCCTTGACGACGGAGAAAACGGAACCACTCCGCACCGATGAACTCACGGTCAGCCACCAGGCCTTGCCAGCGTTTCGCTGGCAAGACGCGGAGGAGCTTCAACACCAGCCACATACGGGCGTAGGTGTGGCTGTTCCCAGACTCATCAAGAGGAACCCAAATCAGGGGCAGGGTGAAGCCATGAACCACGGCTCCAAGCACCAGAAAATTGATGGGCGTTTCCCCATGCTCCCAATTGGTGCGGTCCAGACTCAGCAACACCTTCCCCGGTGGAAGATGGACGACGAGCAGAGCGATGAAAAAGTCCATGTCCAGCTGCTCATCCCGGAAGGTTCGGTCCGCCCTTCTTTTCTTGGCTTGCGGCGTGCTGATACCGGGCATGTGAGGACTCAGGTCGTGATGATTGATGCTCCTCGCGGCAATCATCGCCAGAAGCACATCGATCAGCCGCTGAAGGGTGTCAATGCGGAGGTGACTCGCGTGTACTTTGAAGTGGCGGGTCAGTACGGTAGCCTGCTGGGCAGCGGATTCTGTTGATTTCACACTCCCAGGAGACCGCGAAGAGAGAGCCCCATCAAGCTTGATGGGGCTCTCTCTTGAGTTCTTCCCGTCTGGAACGAGGTCAAACCGAAGTTGTCACCTACTGAGGCCACCCCTGAACAGTGTGCAATGCTGCTCAGTCCAACATACCGTTCGATTATCAAACAACTTTTTCTTAGACCCATAAGTCTTACACAACTCGCCGAAGAACTAGGAAGCAAGATGGACAGCGTGTATTACAAGGTCAAGAAATTAGAGAGCATGGGATTGGCATGTGTAGCCTACGAGCAGACACGAAGAGGAAAATCCGTTAAATATTATTCCATGACGGCCGAGCGTTATGAGGTTCCCTTCAACAACACCAACAACGATACGATAGAAGATTTGATCGTAAGTCAAATGACATCTAGACAGGAAGCGTTCGCAAAATCTCTAGTTAATAACATAAATACTAACTTGGGCACCTCAGAAGGCAATCCAAGCGTCATTGTAGAACTTTTAAATGGAGTCCTACACACCCATCTCAAAGCAACACCCTCTATGGAAGAGGATTCTACAATAATTTATTGGCATCCGGTTTTCTTGCGGCCAAAGGATACACCAAGCTATTTCAATGAAATAATGGAGATTACAAAGCGCTATTCAGATAAGGGCCTGCCTTCAGAACGTATAGAGCATATTCTAGGCATTCAGTTAGTCCTTAAAAATGACTAGCTTAACATCAATTGGCGCTTTATACGATCCTTGAATCCACAATTTGGGTTGAGCCTGAAAAAACCTTCTCCATAAGCACGGACGCAAAATGAATCAGGCGCCATCACACATACGATGGCGCCTGATATCTGGTGGATGATGAGGGATTTGAACCCCCGACCCTTCGCTTGTAAGGCGAACGCTCTACCGCTGAGCTAATCATCCGCTCAAAAGCTCAACCATCTTAAGGGACCACCCGGATTCTGTCAATTCTCCGGGCAGTCCAGTCGCACTTACTGACGGCTTTGGTAGCGGGTGACCAGCTCCGACTTCAGGTCAGAGAAAGCCACGCCCTTGCGCTCCTGGTGGCCTTCGGGCGTACGCTCACGCACACTCACGGCCCGCGCTTCTTGCTCCTTGTCGCCCACAATCAGCATCACGGGAATCTTTTTTAGCTCGGCGTCGCGCACCTTGGCGTTCATGCGGTCACTGCTGGTATCCACTTCGGCGCGCAGGCCAGCGGCCACCAGTTCGGCACGCAACTCCTCGGCATAGGCGTTGTGGCGGTCGGCAATAGGGATAATCATCACCTGGCGCGGCGCCAGCCAGAAGGGGAAGTTGCCGGCAGTGTTTTCAATCAGGAAGGCAGTCATGCGCTCCATCGTGGAAATCACTCCACGGTGAATCATGACCGGGCGCTGGCGCGAGCCGTCCTCGGCCACGTACTCCAAGTCGAACTTCTGCGGCAGCAGGAAGTCCAGCTGAGCGGTGCTGATGGTCTCGTCCTTGCCCAGGGCACTACGAACCTGCACGTCCAGCTTCGGCCCGTAAAAGGCGGCGTCGCCGGGCGACTCGTAGTAATCCACGCCCAGGTCGCTCAATGCTTCACGCAGCTGAGCTTCGGCCGTATCCCACATCTGGTCGTCCTGATAGTACTTTTCCGTGTCCTGAGGGTCACGCAGCGACAGGCGGTAGCTGTAGTCCTTGAAGCCCAGCACCTCGTACACTTCCTGAATCATCCGCACCACGGCCTTGAACTCTTCCTGAATCTGGTCCGGGCGGCAGAAGATGTGCGCGTCGTTGAGGGTCATGCTGCGCACTCGCGACAGGCCGGTCAGCTGCCCGCTCTGCTCGTAGCGGTACATGGTGCCCAGCTCGGCAATCTTGAGGGGCAACTCACGGTAGGAATGCGGCTTATGGGCGTAAATCTGGATGTGGTGCGGGCAGTTCATAGGGCGCAGCACCAACTCCTCTTGGTCCAGGTGCATGATGGGGAACATGTCCTCCTGGTAGTGGTCCCAGTGGCCGCTGATCTTGTACAGTTCCGACTTCGCCAGCGCCGGCGAGTACACGTGCTGGTAGCCGTTTTTCAGCTCCACATCCACGATAAAGCGCTCCAGTTCGCGGCGAATGGTCGCGCCCGACGGCAACCAGATAGGCAGGCCCGGTCCAATCACGTCGCTGGTGAAGAACAGGTCCAATTCTTTGCCCAAGCGGCGGTGGTCGCGGCGCTTGGCCTCTTCCAGCAGGTGCAGGTATTCGTCCAGTTCCTTTTGTGTGGCGAAGGCCACCCCATAGATACGCTGCAAGATGGGGTTGTTCTCGTTGCCACGCCAGTAGGCCCCGGAAGTGCTCATCAGCTTGAAGGCGGTGGGCAGTCGGCCGGTGGTTGGAAAATGCGGGCCACGGCACAGGTCGGTGTAATCGCCCTGCATGTAGAGGGTCACCACCTCGTCTTCGGGCAGATCACGAATCAGCTCGGCCTTGTAGGGGTCGTGGGCAAAGAACTCCGTCGCCTCGGCCTTGCTCACTTCACGGCGCGAGAAGTCCAGCTTGCGGCCAATGATGTCGCGCATCAGGCGCTCGATTTCGGGGAGGTCGTCCTCGCTGAGTGGCTCGGGCAGGTCGAAGTCCTGATACCACCCATTCTCAATAGCCGGTCCCACACCACGCTTAAGCTGGTCTGCGCTGTAGCCTTTGGCCGCATAGAACTCGCCCACCGCCTGGCTCATCACATGACCCAGCGAATGGCGGAACACAGCAGCAGCGTCGCCGGGGTTCTTCTTGGTGATCAGGCTGACCTGGGCCCCTTCAGGCAGCGGAGTCATCAGGTCGGTCAGTTCACCGTTCGCCGTAGCCGCAATAGCGTCACCGGCCAGGCGCTCGGAAATCTGGCGGGCCACGTCCAGCGCAGTGGCGCCTTGAGGGAGGTCGAGTTGTTTGCCGTCGGGGAGGGTAATTTGCATCAGGGTTCTCCAGAATTCAGGGTACAGTGCAGCAAAAAGTGCAACAAAAGGGCGTGGCCCACCACGGAAAGGGGCGCCTGAAAGCCAAGGAAACAGGCTCTCAGGCGCTGGAAGTTCGGGTCAGACCACGCACAGCGTCAGGTTGGATATCGCCTCGGCCGCACCTGACCGGGCCACGTATAGGGTCAGGAGAGAAGGAGCCTCGGCACATACCTGCATGATACCCACTGGCCGCTTAGCGCGGCAACACGCAACCGAGCGGCAAAACCGCGAACCCCCACCTGGCAGCCGCGCCAGGCAGACACCATCCCCTGAATGTGACCCGATTTGACAAGGTGCGCCGCCTGTCCCTATACTTCCTTTCGCGCTTGAGAAGCGGCCCCGCCTGAAAAGGCATTCCGCAGCGCTCTAGTCCGTGAAAATAGCGGTGGAGCACACGGGGGGTTGGCCGAGTGGTTGAAGGCAGCAGTCTTGAAAACTGCAGTAGGGCAACCTACCGGGGGTTCGAATCCCTCACCCTCCGCCAGTGGCGAAAGGGGCACAAGCGCCGCACAATTTGGGGAGGTGGGTGAGTGGCTGAAACCGCACCCCTGCTAAGGGTGTATACCGCAAGGTATCGAGGGTTCGAATCCCTCCCTCTCCGCCACGTGCGTACCCATAGCTCAGCTGGATAGAGCGTCTGACTACGGATCAGAAGGTCGGGAGTTCGAATCTTCCTGGGTACACCACCAAATACCTCACCCTCTGGGTGGGGTTTTTTGCTGTACGCTCAGACTCGCCTCTGCACGGCGGCTTTCCCCCCCTTGCATTCCCCAAGGTTGCCCGGTATACTCCCTTCCTGCCTGAGCACATGGCTGCCGGCGACAACAGCAAATGTACCCATAGCTCAGCTGGATAGAGCGTCTGACTACGGATCAGAAGGTCGGGAGTTCGAATCTTCCTGGGTACACCACCAAACACCTCACCCTCTGGGTGGGGTTTTTCTTTGTCTAGCGCTGGAACCGATGTGTTATAGGAGCTGAATCCTGGAACATTCCTCTGGCTACTTGCAGGATTGGGCGCCCAGCCACATGTCCCACCAGGCTTCAGACGGCGGCACTGAGCAAGTCACCTGTATACACTCAGCTGCCGTAGTGCATGCAGCGAACATCAAACCGAATGACACAGCCCCGGCCCGCTTCGTGCATAGCACCGGCCGCTCTGCCCTGGCCGCTCGTGAAGTTACTCACGAAGTAGCAATGTACCCATGCTGACATTGGGGGCAAATGACCCGTATCATTGAGGCATGACAAACATTTCACAAGCGGTCGGAGCGGCTTCCGCTCCCCCGTCTTTAAGCGTGGATGATGCTATTGACCGCATTGGCATCGGCGCTTTTCAGTGGCGGCTGCTGGCCATTTGCGGGCTCACCTGGGCCGCTGACGCGATGGAAGTGCTGCTGATGGGCTTCGCCATGCCCGGCATCAGCGCCGAGTTCGGCTTGCAAAAGGGGTCGCCGGAAATGACCTGGCTACTGACGGCCACCTTCGCTGGAATGTTTGTGGGAGCCGCCTTCTGGGGCTATATGGCAGACCGCATCGGGCGGCGCGGCGTATTCCTGACGACCGTGGCCCTGGGGGTGGTGTTCGGAGTGGCTGGGGCCTTTGCGCCTACCGTGGCCCTGCTGATGCTGGCCCGCTTCCTGACCGGGTTTGCCATCGGCGGCACCCTTCCGGTGGACTACGCCATGATGGCCGAATTCGTGCCGACCAGCTGGCGCGGGCGTTTTCTGGTGTATCTGGAAAGCTTCTGGGCGGTGGGGACCATCCTGGTGGCAGGGCTGGCGTGGTTTCTGAGCACACAGCTGCCCCCCGAGGACGCCTGGCGCTGGCTGCTGGGCCTGGCCGCCGTTCCGGGCCTGATCGGTCTGCTGGCCCGCTTCGGCATTCCCGATTCGCCCCGGCACCTGCTGCTGCGCGGCCAAGGCAGGCAGGCCCGCGCCGCCGTGGAACAGGTGGCCCACGCCAACGGGGAGCCCCAGGCGTTAGGGGAGCAGGAACTGGCGCAGCCTGCCGCCGACGTCCGCGTCTCCCCCGCCGACCTGCTGCGCGGCTCACTGGGCCGGCGCACGGTGCTGCTGGGGCTCGTCTGGTTCGGTCTTTCGCTGGGGTATTACGGCATCTTCAGCTGGCTTCCCAGTTTCCTGAAAGCCGGGGGCATGGACCTGGGCGCGGTGTACCGAACCACCCTGCTGCTGGCACTGGCGCAGCTGCCCGGCTACGCGCTGGCCGCCTATCTGGTGGACCGCATCGGCCGGCGGGCCACCGTGAGCGGCTTTCTGGCGCTGGGCGCGGTGGGCGCGTACCTGTTCCTGTCGGCGGGTAGCCCCCAGAGCGTGCTGGCCACCTCGGCCCTGCTGTCGTTCGCTCTGCTGGGGGCCTGGGGCGCAGTGTACGCCTACACACCGGAGCTGTTCCCCACCCGCCTGCGCTCGACCGGCATGGGTCTGATGAGCAGCATGGCTCGCGCCGCCAGCCTGATTTCGCCCAGTGTGGGCGCCCTGCTGCTGACCGGTAACCTCAGCGTTGCCCTGACGGTCTTTGCCCTGTGCTTTGCCATCGCTGCAGCCAGCGCCTGGGCCATCGGCATAGAGACGCGGGGACAGCAGCTGGACGATGTGGTGGCCTGAGTATGTCTGCACTGGGTGTGGCCGGCCTGAAGATGGTCACGCGCCCCAGCGCTCCTCACCCCGGCACTGCGCTACGGTAAAGCTCTTGCCAGAGGAAATGTGGCTGGTGCCCCTCTCCCCCCTTTGTTCTGGCCCCTGGAGGCTCGTATGAATCCCGTAACCCCTACCCAGCAGCGCGACCTGGTCTGCTCCACACCGCTTTTCACCGACCTTTATCAGTTGACGATGATGCAGGGGTATTTCCTGCAAGGCATGCACACCCAGGAGGCCACCTTCGACCTGTATTACCGCAGGCAGCCTTACAGTGGCGGCTTCGCGGTGTGGGCCGGGCTGGAACCGGCGCTGGACTACCTTGGGCACCTCAGCTTCAGCCGGGCAGACCTGGACTACCTGGCGTCGCTGCAGCTGTTCCGGCCCGAATTTCTGGAGGCGCTGGGCGGCTGGCGCTTCAGCGGCACCGTGACCGCCTTCCGCGAGGGCCGCATCGTCTTTCCACATGTGCCGCTGCTGAGCGTGACCGCGCCGCTGTGGGAAGCGCAGCTGGTGGAAACGGCGCTGCTGAACACCCTCAATTTCCAGACGCTGGTGGCCACCAAGGCGGCCCGCTGCGTGATCGCTGCAGCCAGCAGCCCGCACGGCGGCGAGGTGGTGGAGTTCGGCGCCCGCCGCGCCCAGGGACCGAACGGTGCGCTGAGTGCGGCCCGGGCCGCTTTCGTAGGTGGAGCCACCGCCACCTCCAACGTGGAAGCCGGCCTGCGCTACGGACTGCCGCTGTCGGGCACGCACGCCCACGCCTGGGTGCAGAGCTTCGGCAGCGAGCTGGAAGCGTTCCGCGCCTACGCCGATGCCTACCCGGACAGCACCGTGCTGCTGCTGGATACGGTAGACACCCTGAAAAGCGGCCTGGTCAACGCCCTTACAGTGGCCCGCGAGCTGCGCGAGAAGGGCCACGAGCTGCGCGGCGTGCGCCTGGACAGCGGTGACCTGGTGTACCTCAGCCGGCGGGTGCGGGCCGGGCTGGACGCGGCCGGCTTCCCGGACGTGAAAATCATCGCCTCCAACGACCTGGATGAGCAGGTGATCGCCTCGGTCATTGCCGAAGGCGGACGCATCGACGTGTACGGCGTCGGCACGCAGCTGGCCACGGCGGGCGGCGAGGGCGGCGGCGCACTGGGCGGCGTATACAAGTTGGCCGCCCTGAACGGCGAACCCAAAATGAAGCTGACCGGCGACCCGGTCAAGAGCAACGTGCCGGGCGTGAAACGGGTCTGGCGCGGCCGCGACCGCGAAGGCACCGTGACTTTCGACGTGATGACCCTGGGAGAGATGCCCAAAGAAGGCGACCTGGTCAGCGACCCGACCAACCCCCTCAAGCACACGCACCTGCCCGCCCTGGAATGGGAAGACGCCCGCGAAGTGGTGATGCGTGATGGTCAGCGTGTGCATCCGGCCGACGACCTGCCCACCATACAGGCCCGCGCCCGCGCCGAAGCACTCCAGCTGCAAGAAGGCACCCTGCGCCTACTGAACCCGCACCAGTACAAGGTCAGCATCGGTCAGGACGTGGCTGACCTGCGTGACCGGACCGTACGTGACATCCGCGCCGATCAGGTGGGCAGCTGAGCCAAGTAGACAGTTGAGCCAGGTGGGCAGCTGCACGGAGAGGAAAGCCGGTGAAGAGATGGAGGGACAGGAGCGGCGAACTCCTTCCCCATCATCTCCCTCTCCTTACCCCTCCAGGCCGTGCAGCGGCACATGCCCCGGAAAGCCGATCAGCCAGTCGAGCAGGTCGCCTACCATCGCGGAGGCCGTGACCATACCGCCGGCGCCGCCGCCCGCGAAAAACAGCGGGCCGCACTCCTCGCCCTCGTACACCATCGCGTTGCGGCTGGCTCCGGCGGTACACAGCGCGTGGTCAGCAGGCAGGGCCTGCGGGGAGACGCTGGCATGCCAGCCTCCATCCTCACGGCGCAGTTCGGCCACCAGCTTGTAACGTTCGCCGCGCTGGGCCGCCGCACGCACCAGCTCGGGCGTCAGCGCTTCGATGCCCTGCACGGCAATCTGGTCGTAAGCGAAATCCCCACCCACACAGAAGCGGGCCAGCACCGCCAGCTTATGGGCACTGTCGAAGCCGCCTACGTCCAGGGTGGGCGGGTCCTCGGCGTAGCCCAGAGCCTGAGCTTCAGCCAGTGCCGCCGCGTAGGTGTGGCCCTCCTCCATACAGGTGAGGATAAAGTTGCAGGTGCCGTTCACCACCGCCTGTAGGCGCTGAAACGTGCTGGCCCGCAGCACGGTGCTCATGGGACCGATGACCGGGGTGCCGGCCATCACGCTGGCCTCGTAGTACAGCTGCCCGGCCAGGGCGTAGGGACGCAGTTCGTCCCAGCATTCGGCCAGCAAAGCCTTGTTGGCGGTGATGACCGGGCGGCCCGAGCGCAGGTAGGGGCGCAGCAGCTCCAGCGGCCGCGATGTGCCGCCCATCACCTCGACCACCACCGAGCACTCGTTCAGGAAGTCGGGCGATTCGGTCAGGGGGGTGCCGGCCGGCACGTCGCGGGGGCGGGCAGCGTCGCGGACCAGCACACCGGTCACGCGGATACGCACGCCCATATCATCGAAGACCTGACGGCGCCGCTCCAGCAGCTGCAAAAAAGCGGTACCGACGCTGCCACAGCCCAGCAGCCCCAGGGTGATTTCGCGGACCGGGACCTGATGCTGGGCGTGCAGAGGCTGATTGGGGGTCGGACTTGGCATGGGCTCCAGCTTAGAGCACCAGCGCCTGCGCCTCGCCGCCCAGGCGGTCCCAGAGGGTGAACGCGGCGCGGCTGCCGAGACGGATATGGCCCTCGTCGTCCCAGCCGGCAGCGACGGCCGGGCCCCGTGTATGGGCCCACAGCACCTGCTCGGGCGTGAGCGCCTCGGCGGGGGCGACCGGCAGGCCATCCGCACCCGTGCGCAGGACGCTGGCAGCAAAGTTGTCCTGAGCGCTGGGTGGCGTGACCGGGGCGTCGCTGCCGAACGCCAGGACCGCTCCGTGCTGCAGCAGGCTGCGGCTGGCGAAGCTGAGGCTCGCGGCGTGTGGCAGCAGCTCCCGGATAAGGGCGGCGTCGGCCGGGAGGTGCGAGGGTTGCAGGCTGGCCACCAGGCCCCGGAAGCGCGGCAGGTCCTCGGGGCGCAGGTGCTGGGCATGCTCGATACGCAGCCGGATACCACGTGCGGCCGCCTCGGGGCGCAGCTGGTCGTACACGTCCAGCACCTCGGTATTGGCCCGGTCCCCGATGGCGTGCGTGACAGGGCTCAGGCCCAGGGCCAGGGCGCGGCGGCCGCGTTCCAGAATCAGCTGCGGCGGGTCCAGGGCAATGCCGGTGCCCGACCCATCGGCAAAGCCCGGGGCATGCAGCCATGCCGTGCGGCTGCCCAGCGCTCCATCTGCAAAAAACTTGACCCCGCCCCACTGGAAGAGGCCACCGCCCCCGCTTCCGCCCAGGCCCAGGCGCTCAGCGGCGTCCAGCTCGCCGTGCGGCAAGCAGGCCCACACGCGCAGGCCCAGCTCGCCGCGGCGGTCCAGTTCTTGCAGGGCCAGCGCAGCCTGCGGCGACTCGAACGCCATGGTGTGCGTGCTGACGAACCCACGGGCACGCAGGTCGTCCACTGAAGCCCGCGCCGCCGCGAGGTAGGCCTGTGGGCCGGGCTCGGGAATCACGCGGCTGACCAGCTCGCAGGCATGTTCCAGCAGGCAGCCCAGGCCCGCCGCCAGGGGCGGACGCACAATCTGGCCGCCCTCGGGGTCGGGGGTGCCCGCATGGACGCCGGCCAGGGCCAGGGCGCGGCTGTTCACCCACAGCATGTGCAGGTCGCGTGAGTACAGCGCCACCGGGTGCTCGGGGCTGACCGCGTCCAGGTCGGCGGCACTGGGATAGTCGCTCAGACCCAGCTCGGACATCAGAAAGCCGCCGCCCCGAATCCACTCGCCGGCCGGAGTGCGGGCTGCGCGCTCGGCCAGCCGCCGCTGCACCTCGGCCACGGACCGCGCTCCGTGCAGCCCCAGCTGCGAGAGCGTGAACCCGTAGGTGACCAGATGGGTGTGGGCGTCGCACAGGCCCGGCGTGAGCACAAGGTCGCGGTGGTCCAGTACCTCGGCTCCCGGTGCGCGGGCGCTCAGGTCGGCGCGGCTTCCCACGGCCAGCACCCGCCCGGCACCCACCAGCACGGCCTCGGCCTGGGGAAGTTCGGGAGTCTGGGGAAGCACCTGGGCCAAAATCAGCTGCAGCGGAATCATGCTCCACCCTAACGCAGGCGGCAGCGGGGCAGGGCATCCGTCACAAGGCAGACGAGGGCATCCTAGGATATGAGACGCCCCTGAGAATGGGCTGCTACACTGCGAATTATGCCCAAAATCCTGGTCGTGGATGACGACGCCGCCATTCTGAAGCTGATTTCCGTGATTCTGACCCGCTCAGGCCACGACGTGCGGACGGCCAGCCACCCGGTCGAAGCACTGGACCTGATGAAAGTGTTTGTACCGGACCTGGTCATCAGCGATGTGGTGATGCCGTACATGACCGGCCTGGACTTT
The DNA here is from genome assembly GCF_000190555.1 of Deinococcus proteolyticus MRP. Lineage (GTDB taxonomy): Bacteria > Deinococcota > Deinococci > Deinococcales > Deinococcaceae > Deinococcus > Deinococcus proteolyticus. The sequence continues at coordinate 792,657 of NC_015161.1, read as the reverse complement.
CTGGAGAAAATGCGCGAGGACGAGAAGTTGGCGCGGGTTCCCTTCATGCTGCTGTCCAGCCACGCCGAGCGGGCGGATGTGCGCCGGGGCATGAACCTGGGAGCCGACGATTACCTGCCCAAGCCCTTTACCCCCGCCGACCTGAATGGCGCCGTGGAAGCGCGTCTACGCCGCGCCGGGATGACGCTGCAGGGCGAGAGCGGCCTCAAGGCCACTGCGCTGGGCAGCGCCCAGGTCACGCAGGACGGCGAAGTGGTGTCGTGGGTGTCGCGCAAGGCGCTGGAGCTGTTTTTCTTCCTGCTGGAAAATGGCGAAGTCACCTCCTGGGAAGCCGCCGAAGCGCTGTGGCCCGAAAAGGACGAGTCGCGGGCCAGCAGCCTGTTTCACACCACGCTGCACCGCCTGCGCAAGTCGCTGGGCAGCGACGCCGTGACCAGCACCAACCGCCGCTACAGCCTGTCCGACGACATCCGCCCCGAATACGATGTGCAGCGCTTCGAGCTGCTGGCGGCTCAGGCGGAGCAGGGCAAGCTGGGCCTGGAAGAACTGCGCGAGGTGGTCGGCCTGTACGGCGAGTACCTGCCCGGCAGCGACGGCCCCTGGATTGACGATGTGCGGGCACGGCTCGAAGGCCTGCAGCTGAGCGTGCTGGACAGCGCCGCCACTGCCGCAGGCGAAGCCGGCAACCACAAGGAAATGGCCAGTTACCTGCAGCGCGCCCTGAGCATCGATCCTATGGGCGACAAGCACTGGGACCTGCTGGCCGGAGCCATGCAGGCCCTGAGCGACGAGTCCCGCGCCCGCCAGGCCCGCGAACACGAGATGTGGTGGGACAGCGACCTCGGCTGAAGCTGGGGCAAGTCCTGCGGCTCCCCGCTGTTCCGGTGTGCCGTGTAGGTGTGCTGCTCAGGTACACCGTGTCAGCTTCGCCAGCGCTGCCAGAGGATTCGGCACAAAGATAAAGGAGTCCAGGCCCCTCTCCGGGAAGTGAGCCTGGACTGTGGCGGGCGGAGACACCGCTCCCGGACCCGCCGTGACGACCGCGAGTGCAGCGCAGGGAGCAAGAAAGCCCCGCAAAGCTCCTCAGCAGGGAACTGTTCTAGACTCGCCGCATGCCTATCGCACCGCTGGAATGGATCATGATTGCCGTACTGCTCGGTTTGCCGCTGCTGGGGGTCACGGCCCTGGTGATGTTGATGCGGCGCGCCCGTCAGAGCGACGACCCCAGCGAACAGGCCCGAATTCGCGAACTTGAAGAACGCATCCGGGACCTGGAACGCCAGCAAAAGCGCCCCTAGCCGGCGTCCGGCCCCGCCGAAGCGCCAGGACCTTGTGCCTCCGGCCCGCCGATCTCGGGCAGCCACACTTCTGCCTCGGCGGCAGGCACCGGGCGGCCCAGCAAGAAGCCCTGCACCTTGTCGCAGCCCAGGTCGGACAGCAGCTGCAGCTGTTCCTCCGTTTCTACGCCCTCGGCCGTCACATGCAGCCCCAGACCACGGGCAATGGCCGTGACTCCCTCCATAACCACCCGCGCCTCCTGAAACGAAATGGCCTGCGTCTCGCCGGCAAAGTCCTGAATAAATGAACGGTCTATCTTCAGCTGTTCGAACGGCAGCTGGCGCAGCAGGCTCAAACTGGAATAGCCGGTGCCGAAGTCGTCGATGGCAATGCGGATGCCGTGGGCCCGCAGCGCCATGATGTGGCGGTTGGCCAGGTCCTTGTCGTGCAGTACCAGGCTTTCGGTCAGCTCCAGCACCAGCTGGCTGCCAGGCAGACCGACACCGTGCAGCGCCTGCACGACCCGCTCCACAAAGTCGGGTTGCTCGAACTGCCGCACCGACACGTTTACCGCCATGCTGAGACAGCGCCCGGCGAACTTCCAGGCGGCAGCCTGCCGGCAGGCCTCGCGCAGCACCCAGTAGCCCAGCTCCACAATAACTCCGGTTTCCTCGGCTATCGGGATGAAGGAGGCCGGCGACACAGGTCCCAGCCGCGGATTGTTCCAGCGCACCAGCGCCTCGTAGCCGGTGAGTTGCCGCGACGGCAGCTGAAACTGTGGCTGATAATGCAGGCTCAGGCCACTGCCCTCGACCGCCTCACGCAACTCGCGCTCCAAGCGGCGGCGCTCCGCCTCAGCGGTGCTCAGGGCCGGCGTGTACCGCAGCACCCGGTTGCCTGGCCCCCGCTTGACCTGCGTCATGGCGAGGTTGGCGTTTTGCATCAGCTGCCCGGCCTGCTCACCGTCCCAGGGAGCCAGCAACGTGACCAGCGAGGCCCCCTGCTCTATCTGGTACGGCCCCACCACGTAAGGAGCCCGCAGCACCTGCAGCAGCTGGCTGGCCCGCGCCTCCAGGTCGGCGGCGCCCGAAAGGTGCCGGGCCAGCACCACGAACTCGTCCCCGCTGACCCGGCCGACCAAATCATGGTCGCTGGCCGACATCAGCAGCCGCTGCGCTGCGACCATCAGCACCTGATCACCGCTGAAATGCCCGTAACGGTCGTTGACCATGCGGAAGTCGTCCAGATTAATCAGAATCAGCCCCAGCTGCTCGTCATCGCGGCGACTTGTCAGCAGCTGGGCCAGCCGCTCATGTAGCCAGGAGCGGTTCATCAGGCCGGTCAGCAGGTCGTGGGTGGCGCGGTAACGCCACTCGGCCTCGGTCTGGCGGAGCGCCAGATTGGCTTCGGCCAGCTCCATGCTGCGCTGCTGCTCCTTTTCGGCACGGTGCTGCACTTCCTCCAGCCGCACCTGCAAAGACAGCGCCTCGGTCCGCAGCTGCATGTCGCGCGAGTGCAGCTCCAGTTCCAAAGCGCGCTGTTCGCGCAGCCGCTTCAGGGCCTGCTCCAAGTTGCCCTGCTGCTCGGCCACCTGCGAAAGCGTGGCCAGTGCCCGGATACGCTCATGAAACGAGAAGGCCGGTTCCCCGGCGCAGTTGTGCAGGGCCTCCTGCAGGGTAACGCCAGCCTCGTCGGTATCTCCCTGCGCGAGCTGAAGTTGTCCCAGCGAAAGCAGCAGCTCGGTCAGGGCGTCCCGGTGGTTCAGCTGACGGGCCAGCTCCACACCCGGACGCAGGACCTCGCCCGCCTGGGCCAGCTCGCCCTGTTTCAGCAGCAACTGACCTACCAGCATGCGGGCTTGGCACTCAAATTTCTTCAGCTCGCATTTCAGCGACAGCTCCAGTGCCTCACGGGCGTAGGCGAGGGCACGCTGCGGGTCCTGGTACACCTCGCGCTCGCGGGCCAGCCAGATAAGGGTGTTGGCGGTGAACGCCAGATGACCCAGCCGCCGCACCTGGAGGAGCAGTTCGCTGTGGATGGCGTAAGCCTGCTCGGCGTTGCCCAGGTACATGTGCAGCGCGGCGATGTTGCCCAGGACCCGGCAGCGGGCTATCTCATCGTGCAGCTCCTGTGCCAGGCGCAGGCTCCCCAGGTAGTGGTCCATCGCCTGCGCCGTTTGCCCGGCACTGCGGGCCACCAGGCCCAGAGTGTTCAGGCAGCGGCTCGCTACGCTCACCAGATGATGTTTGCGGGCCAGGGCCAGCGCCTGTGCCGTGTAGCGTCCCGCAGCAGGGTAATCGCCCTGCGAAAAGGCACAGGCGCCAAGGACACACTGCACGGCAGCTTCCTGCCGGTCATCTCCCCTGGCCTGAGTCTCCTGGAGCAGGGTTTCCAGCTGAAGGCGTACCGGACCAGGCGCGGAGTACATGGCACCGTCCAGCTTGTCCAGGACAACTTGAAAGGAATCAGGAGAGGAGACCGGAAGCACAGAAAATATATTAATGGTTTCATAGCGTGCCTGGAGGTTGCCCGCCTGCCTGCTGTCCCAAATGTCCCCGGCACACCCTGGGCGCAGCCGGATTCCAGACAGTGAGAGCGCGGCGCGGCTGTCCCAGAGCGTGATGAACACACACCCCGGCCCGCTATACTCGCGGCTATGACCGCGTCAGAGTCCTCTTCCGCCTCCCCTGTCCAACGCCTCACCACCGCGGACATTCGCCGCAAGTTCTTGGAGTTCTTCCACAGCAAAGAGCACCTGATTCTGCCCGGCCACCCGGTGGTGGCCCCTGACCCCACCACCATGTTCACGGTGGCCGGGATGCAGCAGTTCAAACCGCAGTTCATGGGCGCACCGGCCGTCTTCAGCGAAGGCGCGAGCAAGCGCGTGACCACCGCGCAGAAATGCGTGCGAATGGACGACATCGAGAACGTGGGCCGCACCCGGCGCCACCTCAGCCTGTTCGAGATGATGGGCAATTTCAGCTTTGGGGACTACTTCAAGCGCGACGCCATCGCCTGGGCCTGGGAATTTCTGACCAGCCCCGAGTGGATGGGCTTCGACCCCGAGCGGATGTACGTGACCATCTACGTGGACGATGACGAAGCCTTCCGCTACTGGACCGAGGACCACGGCCTGCCCAAAGACCACATCCACCGCTTCGGCGCCGACGAGAACTTCTGGCCGGCCGACGCTCCGCTCAAAGGCCCCAACGGCCCCTGCGGCCCGTGCAGCGAAATCTACTACGACCGTGGCCCCAAATACGGCGACGACAGCTGGGCCGACTACGCCAAGACCCGCGAAAGTGCTCGCTTTCTGGAAGTGTGGAACCTGGTGTTTCCCGAATTCGACCGCCAGGGCCTGGATGAAAGCGGCCAGCCGATTCTTGCCCCGCTGCCGTTCAAGAACATTGATACCGGCATGGGCCTGGAACGCGTGGCCAGCGTGGTGCAGGACGTACCCGACTTTTACACCAACGACGTATTCGCTCCCCTGATTGACAAGATCGTCGAGCTGAGCGGCCGCCCCTACGAGGGCGAAAGCAGCGTGTCGCACCGCGTGATTGCCGAGCACGCCCGCTCGGTGAGCATGGTGATTGCCGACGGTGTGGCCCTGAGCAACACCGGACGCGGCTACGTGGTCCGCAAAGTGCTGCGCCGCGCTTCCCGTCACGCCTACCTGCTGGGCCTGAACGAACCCAGCATCTACCGCCTGGTGCCGCTGGTGGTCGAGAAAATGAAGGACGGCTACCCGGAACTGGTGGCCGAGCAGGAACGGGTGCAGGCCGCCATCCGGGCCGAGGAAGAACGCTTCTTGCGGACCCTGGAAGGCGGCATTCAGCGGCTGAATGGCCTGCTGGAAGAACTGGGCAGCGAGAAGGTGCTCAGCGGTGAGGACGCCTTTACCCTGTACGACACGTACGGTTTCCCGCTGGACCTGACCCAGGAAATCGCGGCCGAGCATGGCGTAGACGTGGACGTGACCGGCTACGAACTGGCACTGGAACGCGCCCAGGAAACCGCCCGTGCCGGCAGCAAATTCGGCAAGTCCGAGCTGTTCGACGCCGGGGCCGAGGCTGTCCAGAACCTGCCCCAGACCGAGTTCGTGGGCTATGACCAGCTGGACGCCGAGGGCGAAGTGCTGGCTGTCCTGGACAGTGAAGTGGAGGGCCACAAAACGGTGGTCCTGAGCCGCACTCCTTTCTATGCCGAGGGCGGCGGCGAGGTGGGCGACACCGGCCGGCTGGAGTGGGCCGGCGGCGAGGGCCGGGTACTGGACACCCGCAAAATCGGCGGCGTGTTCCTGCACGAGGTGGAAGTGCTGCGCGGCGAGCTGAGCCAGGGCGCTGGCGTGCGCGGCGTGGTCGGCGCAGAGCGGGCAGCCATTCAGCGCCACCACACCGCCACCCACCTGCTGCACGCGGCGCTGCGGGCCGTGCTGGGCAGCGGCGTGCGGCAGGCCGGGTCGCTGGTGGCCCCTGACCGGCTGCGCTTCGACTTTACCCACACGGCGGCCCTCAGCGCCGAGGAACTGGCCGCCGTGGAAACCCTGGTCAGCCGTTGGGTCAGCGCCAATTTCCCGGTCATCTGGCAGGAGATGCCGATTGAGGAAGCCAAAGCCGCCGGGGCCACGGCCCTGTTCGGCGAAAAATACGGCGATACCGTGCGCGTGGTGCGTGTGGAAGGCGACGTGGACTACGGCGGCGCAGCCGTGTCCAGCATGGAGCTGTGCGGCGGGGCACACGTGCGCCGGACCGGCGACATCGGCGCGTTCGTACTGCTTAGCGATGAGAACGTGGCTGCGGGCGTGCGCCGCATCGAGGCACTGGCCGGTGAAGCGGCCACCGCCTGGGTGCGCGAGCGCCTCGGCCGCCTGAACCGCACCGCCAGCCTGCTGAACACCAGCGCCGAGGGGCTGGAAGACCGCATCGCCGGGCTGCAACACCAGCTGAAGGCCAGCGAAAAGGAAATGGCCCAGGTGCGTGCCCAGCTGGCAGAAGCCCAGATGGGCGGCGGCAACAGCGCCGACACCCGCGAGCTGGGCGGCTTCAAGGTCGCCAGCCTGAAGCTGAGCGGGGTTGAGGGCAACGAACTGCGCGGCGCGGCCGACCGACTCTTGGAGCAGAGTGGCGCTGACCTGGTGGTCATCGCTTCCGACAAGGGGCTGGTCGTCAAAGCCACCAAGGACGCTGTGGCCAAGGGTGCCCACGCCGGCCAACTGGTCGGCAAACTCGCGGCGGCCGGCGGAGGCAGGGGCGGCGGCCGGCCCGACATGGCGCAGGCCGGAATTACCGACGCGGCGGGAGCACTGGGAGCACTGGACACTGCGCTGAGCTGATACCGGCAGGCGCAGAGGCTGGGGCACAGTGGTTGCCCCAGCCTCTTTTGATGTACCACCCAGAAGACCGTTCCTCCATTTATTTTCAGTCCCCTCCCGCTTGTCCGTCCTGTATGACAACCTCGCATGTGGCCTCCAAGAGGGCAGCGGGATGGGCCTTCCCCATCCCTATAAGCAACTTAGCTAGCCCCTTAACGTCCATTCATGATAGACGTCTTCCTCCCTATACCTGGTATTGCATAGGAGTCGAAGGCACGGTTTTCGGTGTGCTGGAACGCTTGCGGGCCAACATTAACGCCCCCAACCTTTATGCTTGTAATGTATTTGTCACATTCTTCCATTTGCACTTGCTGTACGAGCTGCATATTCTTAATGCACTATGAAAGACAAATCACAGTCACCCACACGCGCACATCGACTGGTCGCGGCTGGACGCTGGCTGTGTGGGCATTCCACCGAGCAGGCCTACCGCTTTGCTCAGCGGGCCGTTCAGGAGGCCGAGCAAGGAGGCGAGGCCGAGCGGGCAGCGCTTGCGCAGGCCCTTAATCTGCTGGGCAGCATCGAAATTGGCCTGGGGCAACCGGGAGCCGCCCGCGTCAGCTTCCGGCGTGCCCGTGAGGGAGCGCTGCGCGTAGGCGACACCGAGGTGCAGTTCAAGGTCGCCAACAACATGGCCCTTTTGCACCACACCGCCGGCGAGTGGCACAGCGCCACCCAGCAGCTTCTGCTTGCTCAGGAGCTGGCGCGGCAAGAGGGCATCCAGGTGCCGCCGACACTGCTCAGCATGTTGCAGACCAACTTGGCCGGGCTGCACAACCGCTGGGGAGACCCGGAGCGTGCGCTTCACCTGATTGACGCTTACCACCTGCAACAGGATCCGTCAGAGATTGTGCGGGCCTATGCTCAGCTGGGACAGGCCACGGCCCACCTACTGCTGGCCGAGCAGAGTGGGCAGCTGGAGCGGTTCGCGGAACAGGCCCAGCACCTGCAACAGGCTGAACAGGCATTGCAGGTGGTATACAGCCTGCCTCCCGAAGAACTCTCGTACTACAACGGGCGCTGTGAGCTGGAAGCCCGGCTGCTGGCCCAGCGCGGGGAGTACGGCCAGGCCATCGCCCACCTGACGCAGGGCCTGAGCGGACTGCAGGGGCGGTACATGGACGGTGAAATTGACCTGCAGCTGCACCTGGGCAAGTTGCAGCTGCAGCGCCCGGACCTGAAGCCCGAGCAGCGCGGGGCTGCGCAGCAGGCTGCCGAAGAACATCTCAAGACCGCCCTGAGCCTGATGGACCGCTGGGGCAAGCACTACCTGCGCCTGGAAGGGCTGGAGCTGCTGGCCGACCTGTACGAACGCCAGGGGCGCCTGCCGGAAGCACTGGAGATGATGCACCAAGTGGCTGCGCAGCTGCGCGGCCAAGTGACCCGGCCCTCCCCCGACACCGACCTGCTGCACTATCCCAGCGACCCGCAGACCGACGATGCTTCACAGGCCGAGTGGAAACGGCGCCTGCAGCTGGCTGAGGGGCTGGCCCGCCGCGATTCCCTGACCGGCATCACCAACCGGCGGGGAGCCGACGAAGCCTTGCCCGGTCTGCTGCACCAGCTGCGTGCCCCCACCCAGTCGCTGCACCTGATGCTGATTGACCTGGACCACTTCAAGCGCATCAACGACAACCACTCGCACGCGGTAGGGGACCGGGTCCTGCAGAGCCTGGCCAAGCTGCTGCCGGAGGTGGCTGGGCTGGACGCCCTGAGCGCCCGCTACGGCGGCGAGGAATTTCTGGTGGCCCTGAGCGGCGCCCGCAACGAGGAAGCGCGCCGGGTGGCCGAACAGATTCGGCTGCGGACCATGCAGCTGGTATGGGACGTGCCGGGCCTGCGGGTCACAGTGAGCGTGGGCCTGACCCGCGCCGTGCTGCACGATACGGTCGGCTCGCTGATTGCCCGCGCCGACGAGGCGCTTTACCGCGCCAAGCACAGCGGCCGCAACCGGGTGGTGGAATTGGCGCCGCATGTCCACCCGGCCCCACGCCTTCCGCCTGCCAGCCCAGCCTGAAACGCGTCTGCTGCCCGGTTCGGCAGCGGCTCCAGCAGGACCGGCTGCGTAGCGGGCCCAGGAACTGCCCTGGCGCGCTAGCATCTCCCCCATGACCCTCACGCTCGCTGCCCTTCTCATCGGACTGCTGGCTGGAGTGCTAGGGGCCATTCTGGGCCTGGGCGGTGGGGTGGTGGTGGTCCCGGCACTGGGTCTGGCCGCAGACGCCCTGGGCCAGCCGCTGCCGATTGCCGCCACCATCGCAGTCAGCCAGGTGGGCGTACTGGCGGTCGGCCTCAGCGGAGCCGCCGGCTATCTGCAGCGGGGACTGGTCCGCGCACGCACCGGCTACCTTTATGCCCCGCTGACCATCGCCGGCGGGGTCATCGGCAGCTTGCTGGGACTGGTGCTTCCAGGGCAGGCCGTGGCCACCGTATTCGCGGGCCTGCTGCTGTATTCGGCCTACCGGCTGCTCCGGGGGGGACGCCGGGTCGAGGAGGGGGGACCCGAGAGCGCCTGGGCCGCGCCCAGCATGGGCTTTGCCGGGGTCATGAGCGGGCTGCTGGGGATCGGCGGGGGCACAGTGCAGGTGCCGGTGATGAACCTGCTGGGCGGGCTGCCGCTGCGCGAGGCCATCGCCACTTCCACCTTCATCATGGGCCTGACTGCTGTGGGCAACACCCTGATTTATCAGGCGGGAGGCCTGCTTGACCCGGACCTGGCCTGCGCCGTCGCCCTGGGCGTGCTGCTGGGCGCCCGCGCCGGTGCCGGTCTGCAGGAGCGGATTCCAGCGGCTCAGCTCAAAAGCCTTTTCGCCGGCCTGCTTCTGCTCACGGCCGCGCAGCTGCTGTGGAAGACCTGGGCGTAGCCGGGTTTGGACCTGAGACCTCAGCCTTGCCCCTGGAAGCTTCAGCTTGGTTCAAGCCGGCCGCTCACTTCGCAGGCGGCACTCCCCTATACTTGCGCGCGTGGAAAGAATTATGTTCCGGGCCAAAATTCACCGCGCCACCGTGACCCAGGCCGATCTGGATTACGTGGGCAGCGTGACCATCGACCAGGACCTGCTGGACGCTGCCGACATCCTGCCGAATGAAAAGGTGGATATCTGGGACATCACCAACGGCAACCGTCTGCACACGTACGCCCTGAGCGGCCCACGTGGCAGCGGCGTGATTGGCATCAACGGTGCGGCCGCCCACCTCGTGCAGCCGGGCGACCTGGTCATTATCGCAGCGTTCGGCAATTTCAGCGAAGAAGAGGCCCGCACCCTCGAACCCCGCGTGGTGCTGGTCGACGAAAAGAATCGGCTGCTTGAGCAGCGCTGAGGCCGGGCTTTTTGGCCCTGCCGGCGGGATGACCGTATGGTAAGGTGGTAGGAATGAAAAGTACGTATGCTCTGGCTATGACGGCGCTGCTGCTGCTGGGAATCGGCGGCTCGGTGGCCGGGTACCGCGCCGCGGTGAACAAGGTGACTGCCCACGAAGCTCACGCCGAAGCCGGCGCCGGTGAACATGCAGAGGGCGGCGACAAGGCTGCAGCCGGCGGTGCAGCCGCTGGGGGTGAAGGTGCAGCCGGCGCCTCGGAAACGGCGACCCAGGAAGGCAGCGGAGCGGAGACGGAAACCTCCACCCCTGGACAGGGTGAGCCCGATACCGCTGCCCCCGAGGACGGCGCCCAGCAGGATCAGCTGACCGAAGGCGAGCTGGCCGCCAAGGAAGAGTCCGACGCCGCCACCACCACCCAGCAGGACGTGACCGACGCCAATGCCACTGCCGCGGCCACCGCGACGGGCGACGCGGCCGCCGGCCAGCAGTTCTTCGCTGGTAGCTGCGCCGGCTGCCACGGCGCGGAGGGTCAGGGCGGCATCGGCCCGGCCATGAACGCCCACGCTACCGGCTGGTCCCAGCCCGAATTTGCCCAGACCCTGCGCGAGGGCCTCTCGCCCCGCGGCGAGCTGGCCGCCACCATGCCCCGCTTCAGCGAGGAGCAGTTGTCCGACGCCGACCTCAACAACATCTACGCCTGGGTACAGACCCTGAAATAAACGCGCAGCGCTCTAGCAGCCGGCCCCAGCACAGCAGCTGAGGCTGGCTGTTCGCTTGTTGCTCTGCCCCGTACCGGTCCCAGTGCCGGTACGGCTTCAGCGCTCCGGCACCGGCAGGGCCGCCAGTGCTCCGGCCAGCGCCTGCATGCCTTCTTGCAGACGCGGGCCGGGTCGCCCCAGTCCACTTTCGGGAATACACACCACCGGGACGCCCAGGCCACGGGCTTCCATCACCTCAGGGCGCAGTTTGCTGACCCCACACCACGAGCATGTCATCAGGTCGGGCGCACTGGCCCGGACCTCGTCGAGCGTGAGGGGACTGCTGCGGCCCGGCCGCTTGGCAAAGGCATTCTGGGCGCCCAGGTCGCGCAGCAGATGCGTCACCCAAGAGTCGCGGGTCGCGGCTATGATCGGCCGGGGCCACCACTCCACCATGACGCGCGGTGGCCTGGGCCAGGCAGCCAGTGCCCGGCGGCTGCCACGGGCGGCGGCCTCCAGCCCGGCCAGGAAACGTTCCGCCTCCTGCTCACCACGCTGCGGACATCCCACTGCCTGCGCCACTTGCCGGATGTCGGCAGCGATGTCCTGCGGCGAGATGGGGTCCAGCACCAGCACCGGCAGGCCAGCTTCCCGGACCGCCTCCACCACCCGCTCCAGGCCGGGCACGCTCAGGCTGGCCAGCACCAGGTCGGGGCGCGCCTGCACCAGCTGATCTACCCGGATGTCCTGGTCCGGCCCCAGGCGCACGGCACGCTCCAGGCCAGGACTGTCCGAGTGGCTGTCCACGGCCACCACCTGGTCCAGCAGGCCTAGCACTTCCAGGATTTCGGTGTTGCTGCACACCAGCGAGGCCAGCCGCAGCGGGCCTGAATGACCTGGGGTCTGACGGGAGAACATGACCCAGTGTAGGTCCCCGCTGCGCGTCCTGGAAGGGGGATAGGACAGGTCAGCGCCGGCGAGGGAGCTTCCGGCAACGCATAAGGTGGGCAGTGCTACACTGAGCGCCGTGCTCGCACAAGTTCTTCCCCTGCTGACTGCGCTGCTGGCTGTTGGGGTTCTGGGGTACGCTGCAGCCGACGCCAATCAGGCGCTGATGGCTGCTGCGGCCGTACTGCTGGCAGCCCTGACCACCTCGCTGAGCGGGCCTATCCGCTGGGCAGCGCTGCTGGCCTACCCGGTAGCTTTCCTGGGCTACATCCTGCTGTTTCCCGAGCAGCTGGCGGCTGAAGACCTGCTGACTGCCACGCTGGTGCTGGCGGGACTGTTTCTGATTATCTACCGCGAACAGCTGAATATCAGCGACCTGCGCTGGCAGCGCCGGACCGTACACGCGCTCCGCAGTGGCAGCGAACGACTGGCGCAGGCGCAGACCGCCCAGCAGGTAACCGAAGCCGGCGTGGAAATGATTTACGAGCTGGGCCTGGCCCCCAACCTGGCTTACCTGGCCTACCGGGGGGGCAGCCCGCAGATTCTGGCGGCCCGTGGGGCGTTCGTACCGTTTACCGGGCAACCCATTTTTCCCAGTCACAACGACAGCCGCTCGGTGCAGGCCGACCACTGGGTGGTGGAAGAAGCGCTGGTGCGGCTGCCCCGCAGCGAACGCACCCGCTTTCTGGCGGTGCCGGTCAACAACCGCGATACCCAGCACCTGGGCACCATCTTGCTGGCGCGGCCGAGCAACGCCGACTTTCACCCGGATAATATGGGGGTGCTGCAGTCGTTCGCGCGGCTGCTGGGAGCGCAGCTGGGGCAATTTGCCGCCATCGACGAACTGCGCGAGGCCCGCGACCTCAGCCTCAAGGCGCTGGGCGGCACGCTGGAGCAGCGCGACGACGAAACTGGCGGCCACACCGGCCGGGTGGTGGACCTCAGCCTGCGCCTGGGCCGGGCCCTGGGCTTCAGCGAAGCCAAGCTGACCGCGCTGCGCTGGGGCGCCTACCTGCACGATCTGGGCAAGATTGCCATTCCCGACGCCATTTTGCACAAGCCGGGCCTGCTGACCCCCTCGGAGCGCAAGGTGATGGAGTCGCATACCAAGGTGGGCTACGACCTGTTGCAAAACCTGCACTTTTTGCCCACCGAGACGCTGGACCTGGTGCGCTACCACCATGAGAAGTGGAACGGCAGCGGCTACCCGGCGGGTCTGCGCGGCTACGACATCCCCGAAACGGCCCGCGTGTTCAGCATTGTGGACGTGTACGACGCCCTGACCAGTGAGCGCCCCTACAAGGAAGCCTGGAGCCAGCAGCGTGCATTGCGGGAACTGCAGGACCAGGCGGGCAAGCACTTCGACCCCCACTACGTGGACGTCTTCTTGCGGATGCTGCAGGAAGAGGGGGACGGCGGACTGCTGCAACAGTGAGTGAGCCCGGCTCTCAAAACTTGCAGGGCCTGTCCCCTGCGGTGCAGGAACAGGTTCGGGCACAGGCCCGCCGACTGGCCACCGAGCTGGCACTGCACCCGCACCACAGCCCCGAATTCCGCCGGGTGGTGGCTGCCGTGCAGGCCATAGGGGCACACGCGCAGCAGCAAGCGGCTCGGCGGGGCCGCGCTGCACTGCCGGCAACGGTTGAGCCACAGGTACTTGCCGAACTGCGCCGGCTGGTGGGGCGCCTGCAGCCGGCCCGGCCCGGGCTGCTGGCACGGCTGCGGGGGCACAGGCCCACAGCTCCCACCCCCGAGGAGCATGCTCAGCTGGCGGCCCAGAGCGCCCCACTGCTGGAGAGCCTGTACCGCAGCCAGGACCACTTGCGGCGGCAACAAGCGGCCCTGGGCGGCGAGCTGCACCGGTTGGAAAGCAGTCAAGCCAAGCTGGAACAGGCACTGGCTTTGGCCGCCGAGCTGGACCACCTGCTGAGTGTCAGCCTCCCGGACCTGGAAGCCAGGCAGCCCCTGCACGCCGCCGTAGTGCGGGACGAGGCGCTTTACGCCGTGCGCGGCCGGCACACCGACCTGAACACTGCACTGGCAATCACGGCGCAGGCCCGGCTGGCCCTGGACCTGGCCCAGCAACAAGCTGCGGGGCTGGACGAGCAGCTGGAGCGGGCGGCTGCCGGTGTGGTCACGGCGCTGAAGCTGGCCCGGCGGGCCTCGCAGGCGGCCGCACTGCGGGCACAGGCGGCCCAGGCCAGCGAGCAGCTGCACACGGCCCAGCAGCAGTTGGCGGCGGCTCCTGGCCCGGATGAGCTGAATACCGCGCTTGCCCAAGCCTACGCTGCACTGGACCAGCTGGAACAACTGGAGAACAGGGCCACCCACCTAGAGCGCAGGGGCCCGACCTGACCCAGACCCCGCAACTCAGATTTCAGGTTCCTGGCCCGCCGGCCCAAGCCTGCGCCGTAGCAGCACTGTGGCCGGTTCCGGCACGAACCCCAGCGCCCGGTTGACCGCCAGCATCGGAGCATTGGCCTGATGGTTCATGGTATCCGCCGAGCGGTAACCACGTTCCTGCGCCGCTTCCAGGGCTGCCAGCTTGAGGGCGTAGGCCACTCCTCTGCCCTGCCACTGCGGCTCTACTCCGGTCAGCCCGGTACGCAGCGTGCCGGGCAAGCTCCCTTCAAACAGCTCGGTCAACCCCACCCACTTGCCACCCGGCGCCACCGCGACAAACACCAGGGCGGAGCCGTAGCGCTCAGCAGCACGTGCCTGCCAGACCTCGAAGGGCCAGGGGCGGGAAGCTACAGCGCCCGGCACTGCGGCCAGCCGCGACACCACCAGGTCATACAGCCGCCTCTGCGCCGCTCGCGACGTAGAGAATTCGCCCAGGCCCGCCGCCCGTGTGGCCTGCTCCAAAGGGAGGATGCAGATTCCTGCAGCCCGCACCGCTGCTGCTTTGTCCGCCGCTTCCGCAACATCCAAGCGGGTCAGGTCCAAGTGGCTGCTGAACATACGGCCATATTCGGTAAAACCGCAGTCCAGATGGGATGCCAGTTCAGGCCGGTCCTCCCGCACGCGGGCAATGAGCATGGCCGCTTCTTGCAGGTCACGCGCCTGCCTGACTCCCAGGTCCAGCAGCCGGGGCAGCAGCTCAGGATGCGGTGTGCCGACACGCAGCTGCAGCCAGCCGGGCTGATTCTCGGCGCGGGGCGTTTCCAGTTCCAGCACCCCTATCCGCTGCCCTCCACTGCCGCACACCCAGAACCGCCGGCTCACTTCTTCGGAGGTCCGCAGCCGGTCGCGCTCGGCCAGCTCGGCGGCACTGCGGGGGCTGTCCGGCCGCCAGAGCGTGAGCGCCTCAGCCCAAGCGGAGAGGTCTGGTGTGGCGAGGGGGTGCAGGGTAAGCGCTTCCATGCTCCAGTTTGCCAGCACGGCCGGGCAGGGGAATCCGCCAAGTGGCGTAGCGTGGTGCCCCTCCTGCTTCCGGGGACTGCTACAGTTTTGCCTTCCACCGTGCAGGGTCTCAATGGCCGGTGCGCCTGCCAGCTGGGGCACCTATACTCGACTTCATGACCTTCCCAAATCATTCGCAGCCGGACGGTTCACAGCCGGCCGACCCGCAGGCCGACAATCCCTTGCTGGACATCCAGTTCCAGATTCCCTTCGACCGGCTCAAGCCCGAGCACGCCCAGCCGGCCATTGAGACCCTGCTGGACCAGTCCCGCGCCGCGCTGGAGCAGCTGGCGCAGGCGGAAACCCGTGACTTTGCCGGGTTCATGGACGACCTCGACCGCCTGACCCGCGAGCTGGATACGGCCCGCACCGTGGTGGGACACATGGACAGCGTGGTGGCGACCGACGAGTGGCGCGCTGCCGAGCAGGCCATCTTGCCGGGCGTGACCGAGTTCTACACGTCGCTGGGCCTGGACGCCGGGCTGTGGCAGGCACTCAAAGCGTATGCCGAGACGCCGGCCGCGCGGGAGCTGGACCCGGTGCGCGCCCGCTTCCTCAAGCTCACGATGGACGAGTTCCGCCGGGGCGGCGCCGACCTGCCGGAAGATGACAAGGCCAAATTGCAGGAGCTGAACGCCGAGCTGGCGCAGGTCACCAACACTTTCGCCAAAAACGTGCTGGATTCTATCGCCGCCTTCGAGCTGTACGTGCCGGCTGAGCGGCTGGCCGGCGTGCCGCAGCGCGTGCAGGACGCCACCCGCGCCGACGCCGAAGCACGCGGCAAAGAGGGGCACCGCCTCACCCTGCAGGCGCCCACCTTGCAGCCCATCCTCACCTACGCCGACGACCGTGAACTGCGCCGTGAACTGTGGCAGGCCAACGGCATGGTGGGCCAGCAGCCGGAGCGCGACAACCGCCCGCTGATTCGCCGCATTCTGGCGCTGCGGCGCGAAAAGGCGCAGCTGCTGGGCTACCGCAACTTCGCTGACCTGGTGCTGGAAGACCGCATGGCCGGCTCGGGCGAGGCAGCGCTGAACTTCGAGCGCGACCTGGAAGCCAAGACCCGTCCCGCCTGGGAGCGCGAGAACGCCGAGCTGGAAGCGTATTACCGCAGCAAGGCCGGCGCCGACGCCCCAGCGCTGGCCCACTGGGACCTCGCCTACTGGGCCGAGAAACAGAGGCAGGAAAAGTACGCTTTCGACTCGGAGGAACTGCGCCCCTACTTCGAGCTGAACAGCGTATTGGCGGGCCTGTTCGAAATCGTGCAGCGGGTATTCGGTATCACCGTGCGGGAGGCGCAGGCCCCCGGCTGGCACCCCGATGTCAAGTACTACGACATCTTTGCTGAAGGCGGTGAACACATCGCCAGCTTTTATACCGACTGGTTCCCGCGCGACACCAAGCGCGGCGGCGCTTGGATGAATGCCTTCAGCACCGGCGGCCCGCAGGAGAGCGGCTTTGTTCCCCACCTGGGGCTGATGTGCGGCAACATGACCCCCCCGGGCAAAGACTCGCCCGCGCTGCTGTCGCTGGACGAGGTGGAAACCGTGTTCCACGAGTTCGGGCACCTGCTGCACCACGCCTTGAGCCGGGTGGAGGTCCGCAGCCTCAGCGGCACCAACGTGGCCTGGGACTTCGTGGAGCTGCCCAGCCAGATTATGGAGAACTGGGTGTGGCAGCGTGAAGCGCTGGACCTGTTTGCCCGGCACTACCAGACCGGCGAGCGGCTGCCCGACGACCTGTTCGCCAAGATGCTGGCCGCCCGCAACTACCGGGCCGCCAGCCTCGCCATGCGGCAATATTCCTTCGGCCTGACCGACCTGAGCCTGCATGTGGAATACGACCCGGCCAGCGACCTGGACCCGGTAGCCTACGCCCGCGAAACCATGGGCCGCTTCCACGCCCTGCCGCTGCCGGAGAACTACGCGATGGTGGCGCAGTTCGGGCACCTGTTTGCCGACCCGGTGGGCTACGGCGCCGGCTACTACTCGTACAAGTGGGCCGAAGTGCTGGATGCCGACGCCTTTTCGCGCTTCGAGCAGGGCGGCATCTTCAACCGTGAGACGGGCCGCGAGTTCGTGGACCGGCTGCTGGGCCAGGGCGGCAGCAAGGACCCCGCCGAGCTGTACCGCGACTTTATGGGCCGTGACCCGGACCCGGACGCGCTGCTGCGCCGCAGCGGCCTGCTGTAAGGGCAGAAAGCGAAAAGGCAGAAGGCGTGGAGGGAATCCTCCATGCTTTCTGCTTTTGCCTCTGCGTTCCTTACCGCCTTACCCCAGCCGCGCTTTCCAGTCTTTTTTCAGCGCGGCGTACTCTGCGTTGGCTTCGGCCTCGTCCCATTTCGCCTTGAAAATACGGGCGGCTTCGGCCTTGACCGGGTCCTCGGGCTGGCGCGGCAACTCCTGGCGGCCATGGGCGCCCGACTGCCCCTTTTTATCTTCCGGCACCGGGCCGTCGTACTTTTTGCCGCCCTTGTGGTTGGCGTAGCGGCGGGCGCGGGTAAAGCCCATCTGCAGGAATTTGCGGGCCATATCCGCACCCACGAAATCACCCTGCGCCAGATAGTCCAGAAACATCGCGTAGATTTTCTCGCTGCTCTCCTGCGCCTTGTCGGGCGTGGCAAAGCGCCAGTGCGGCAGAATTTCGGCCTTGTACGGCTGCACCAGCAGCACGCCCTGTTCGCCCCGGCCCACACGGTACAGCTCCGGCTGCTCGCGCAGGTCCAGCTCGGCATAGTTCAGGTCATAGTCGAAGTCGCGGTCCGACTTTTTCTGTGGGCCTTTGGACACCCGTTCTTTTTCGGTCACTTTTCCTCCCGGTAACTGATGAACTCCAGCAAGGAACCGTCCGGGTCGTAGAAATACACACTCTGGCCCTCGCCCTTGGCCCCAGGCCGCCGCACCGGTCCGGAACTCACTTCCACTCCCCGCGCAGCAAGATGCACTTGCGCCTCGGTGGCGCTTCCCTCCCACTCGAAACACAGGTCCGAATTGCCCGGTTGCACCGGCAGACGGGCCACCTCCTGCACTTCCAGCCCTGGCCCATGTACGTTCAGCTGCTGCCCGCCGATGCGGTAAACGAAGCCTGAACCGTGCGGCACCACCTCGGCGCCCAGAACATCGGCGTAGAAGCGGTTTGACCGCTCCCAGTCACTGACATGAATCACCACATGGTCAAGTTTCAGCACGCTGCCGTCTCCTTTACCAAAAAGGCCCGCCCCGGTGGGCAGGCCCTGAGTTATTGCTCCGCGTTTTAGCGGTTGCGCATGTACTCGTCGTCCATCATGGCCTGCAGCATCCAGCGGATCTTGTCCATGGTGGCCGCGTAGCCGTTGTACAGGTCGGCGGTGGCGGGGTCGTCGTTCTCGTCGGCGGTGAGGCTGTCGTCGCGGAAGCCCTTGCTCACGCGGGTCAGGTCGCTCACCAGGTCCTGCACCTGGACGTAGGCGTCACGTACGGTTTCGGTGGGCACCTGCACCACGCTGTAGCGCTCCAGGTCGCTGGGAGCCGCCACCGGGCTGCCGCCCAGGGCCACCAAGCGCTCGGCCTGCTCGTCGATGGCGGGGAAAAACATGTCGATGAACTCGTCATAGGCGGGGTGCAGGTCGCGGAAGTAGCGGCCTCGAATGTCCCAGTGGTACTTCTTGAACTTCAGGTACAGGCAGATGGTGGTGGCGAGGTTGCGCTGCAGGGTTTCAGCCACCGCGCCGAACTGCTCCTCGGAGAGGTAATTGTGGTCCACCAGCGTGTTGTGCTGGACATCCATGTGAGCAGCGTCGGTCTCGGTCGGCTGAGACTCGGGCTGAGCTGCCTTGGCCTTCTTGGCCTTGCCTGCGTCGGCTTTGAGAGCAGGCTTCTTGGTGTCTTTCTTCACTTTGGTCATACGGTCAGAATACGCCCCAGCACAGCCGGTTCTCCACGGTCTGCGCCTGCACCACACCATCCGTCAAGAGCTCCTTAAGGTGAGCGGCCACCACGGCGCGGTTGAGCAGCAACGGGCCCATCTGCCCCATGCTCACGCCGGCCCGCGCAGCCACCCGCGCCAGAATGTCGTCGGTGCCGGCGGCGCCCTCTCCCACAGCGTCCAGCACCCAGGCGGTGGTCTGGGCATAGGACTGCAGGTTTGCCCCGGCCAGGGCCGTCAGGTCGCCGGACGGCTCTCCATGCCCTACCAGCACGGTGCGGACACCCCTCAGCTCCCCCAATGCCTGGGCCGAGGCTTTCTGCGCAGCAGAATCGGCGCAGAAGGTCAGGGGATGCTTGCTCAGGGCTTCAGGGCCGAACAGGGCGTCGGCGGCGTACAGCACGTCATCCACACGCACGGCGAACATCTGCACGGCGTGGCCGGGCACCGCCAGCAGCTCCACTGCGGCCCCGCCCAGCGTGTGCGGGCCCGCGTCCAGCTCCTGTGCGGGCGACGCCGGGGCCAGCAGGAACTTGTTCTGCAACTCGGCGGGGGGCATAGCCCCGTACAGCGACAATGGCTCCAGCAGTGGATGACGGATGATGGCGGCTTCCAGCGGCGGCGCATATACCGGCAGGTCGGGATGCTTTTTCAGGATGTGGGCATTGCCGCCATGATGGTCGGCGTGCGAATGGGTGTTCAAAATGGCTGCTGGCGCGAGCCCCTGCGCTTCCAGCCCGCGCAACAGCTTGCGTGCCTGGGCATCGTCCAGGCCGGTGTCCACAATCAGTGCCCCACCTGCGCCATTGTCCACAGCCACACTGCTGACGGCTCCGCCCAGCCACCACACCCGGTCCGATATCCGCTGTAAGGTCATACGCCAGTGTAAGGCTCAGGGGCGCAAAGCGGAAAGCAAAAAGCAGAACGTATGAGAACCTGTCCATACGTCCTGCTTTTGGTCTGCCCCTCTGGCTCAGCTGTTGTGCAGCACGTTCATGATGTCGCCGTCTTTCATTACGTACTCCTTGCCTTCGGTGCGCACCCAGCCCTTGGCCTTGGCATTTGCCCAGCCGCCGGCTTCCACCATCTTGTCCCATTCGATCACTTCGGCGCGGATAAAACCTTTTTCCAGGTCGGTGTGAATCTCGCCGGCGGCCTCGGGGGCCTTTTCGCCGTTGCGGATGGTCCAGGCCCGCACTTCCTTTTCACCGGAGGTGATGAAGGTGATCAGGCCCAGGGTGTCGTAGCCTACCTTGACCAGCTGGTCCAGGCCGGACTCCTGCACGCCCAGCTCCGTGAGAAATTCGCGGGCTTCATCCTCAGGCATGGCGGCCAGCTCACCCTCAATCTGGGCACTGATCTTGACCACCAGCGCCCCCTCGCGCTCCGCATACTCGCGCACGGCCTGCACATGCTCGTTCTCCTCTGTCAGCTCATCTTCGCCCACGTTGGCCACATAAATGACCGGCTTGGTGGTGATCAGGCCGAAATCCTTGGGCACTGGCATATCGTAGCTGCCGGCGCGGGCGGGCTTGCCCTCACCCAGTACGGCGATAATCTGCTCGGCCAGCGACGCCAGGGCTGCCGCCTCTTTGTCGTTGCCCTTGGCTTTCTTCTGCAGGTTCGTCAGGCGCTTTTCCAGCCCGGCCAGGTCGGCCAGGATCAGCTCGGTGTTGATGGTTTCAATGTCGTCCACCGGGTCCACCCGGCCCGCCACGTGAATCACGTTGTCGTCCTCGAAGCAGCGCACCACATGGGCGATGGCGTCCACCTCGCGGATGTTCGCCAGGAACTGGTTGCCCAGGCCCTCGCCCTTGCTGGCGCCCTTCACCAGACCGGCGATGTCCACGAACTCCACATAGGTGGGAATAATCGGCGGTACCCGGTCCCCCTTGGTGAACACCTGGCTCAGCGCACTCAGGCGCTCGTCGGGCACGGTCACGCGGCCCACGTTCGGCTCAATGGTGGCGAAAGGAAAGTTGGCCGCCACCGCGTTGGCGCGGGTGATGGCATTGAACAGGGTAGATTTGCCGACATTCGGCAGGCCCACGATACCGATGGCGAGGTTAGACATGGCAGTCCCCCAGGTTCTTTGGTGCGTTGATGACAGGATTCTTCACAGCTGACCAGTGTATCAAGCCAGGCAGTGAATCAGGAGCAGTGCGTAGGACCATAAGGCAACAGAGCGCCCAGGAGCACAGGCCAAACGGCACCGCGAAACCGCTTATCAGTTCTCCGCGTCCATGGGCACTTCCCCAACCTGCGGCAGATAACGGCGAATGGTCCGGCGAATGGCATCCGTATGCTGATAGATATCAGTCACTTGGTCCAGCGAATAACGCGTCTCCGACCTCCCCTCACCATCAAAAATGCCCACAGCCAGCTTTTTGGAGTTGAAATAGAGGCGACAGATAGGCTTGCGGTTGTTATCGTCGAAAAGAACGCCACAGTAGCTCTGAACATCTCGCATGACGATGCGCTGCACTTGCGTTTCTGCTGCACCAATAAGTAGCTTCCGGGTGTAGACTAAGTCATCAGACGACTTGACCCCCAACTGACTCCTGAAGACGAAACTCGGCTCCAGCAATTAATGTTTTCGACTGATGTCCTTCCATGTGAGCGCAAACGGTACTTTGCCCTCTGGCATGCTCACCAGGGACTATCCTCCTACAAGATTGCAGGCATGGGTATCCTGACTGCTACCCGCGTACGTCGTGTCATTACCCTTTACCGCGAAGGTGGCCTAGATGCGCTCAAAGAGCGCATCCACCCTGGAAGCAAGAGTCAGATTACGCCTGAGATTGGCGAAGATTTGAAACGGCTGATTGCTCAAGATGACCGAGTGTGGACCGCCAAGACAGTGGGTGAATATCTCGTCCAAGAACATGGCATACACCTCAAACACACGGCTATTACGGACCAGCTCCATAAGCTGGGACTGACTTGGCAGCGTACCCGCTACGTCGTTGCTGGACAAGCTGACCCAGAGGAAAAAGCCAGGTTCAAGGAAAACCTTGAAGTGGTAAAAAGGGGGCCAAGTTCGGCCTCCTGAAACTTCTTTTCCTCGACGAAGCCGCTATTTGGTTGACTCAACCCAATACCTATAGCTGGCGACCTATTCAGCAGCCCCTCCGTGTACCCACGAGTAAAGCTCGTGGTATCCGTGCCCGATTGAACTTAATGGGAGTTGTGGAATATGGGTCTGGAACAGTGTTTTACCGAGAGATAGAGGGAAATACTACAGGTCAGGCCGTTGTGGATTTCATCGAGGTTCTTGCTGCTGATGCGAATCCAGAATGTCCTACGGTTGTCCTTGTGGACCGAGCAAGTGTGCACACTTGCTCGGCAGTGAACCAGCAACGGAAGAGGTGGCAGGACCTCGGTCTCATCATCGCCCATCTCCCCGCCTACAGCCCTGAACTCAATGATATGGAGCCCCAGTGGCGACACCTGAAATATCAAGAGTTGCCAGAACGCCACTACCAGAACAAAACAGATTTGCGAAGGGCAGTTGGTGGAGCCAACTGGGGAATTGCAATATGATGCAATCTACACCTGGAAGCTACTTAGCACGAATGATTAGGAACGCTTCTTGCTCTTCGGGGGTTGTTTCCACTTCTTGGACCGTATCGCTTGCCACCATGACCTCCTCCTCATCCAACTGAGAAGGAGCAACATCTCCTGTGACAGACATAGATTGCCCATTTGAATTCCCCAATACTCCTTTAAGCCGTTCGCTAAATACGTCACTCAGATGAGCCTGATAGGCTTTCTCGATAAAAGGGATAAATTGAGCGCGAATTTTCGCAGTGACTGCCCCCGGATAAACATGACCAATCAGCAGCCGAGAAAATTCATCGCTCGGCTGGCTCAACTCACCAGCTAGTGCACGCTTTAATTCACGGACATATTTCAACTCACTGGCAGTACTTAAGATATTACCTTCATCAAACTGGCTTTTACTAAATTTACGTAATTCTTCTAGGTCGCCATCACGCAGACTCTGAAGATCAATTTTCAAAAAGGGTTGTTGATCCATCTTATTCGGCGCATCAAGATCTGTAAAGAACCAATACTGAACGCCGTTGGTCAGAACTGCAAAGCGGGTATCAGTTACATGAAAATAGCGAAACAACTGCGAATACTGAGCATCTTTCAGATTGCAGTCATGGGCCTTGCACTCAAAAATCATGGGTAGTGGCTGCATCAACGTGACAAGTTGTATCGGTGGAAGGCCAGAGTCAGGCTGGCTTCGAGCATTTCGTCCGTCTTCGAGAAAGACAACGACTTACGAACAAGCCGACCCAGCCGCTGTCTCAGCGTGCAGTTCAATCGTTCGACATGATTCGTTTCTCCCTTCCGGGTTAGCCGCTTTACCCCCAAGAGCGGTTCATCGTAGGCTCGCCACAGATCGGTGCAAAACGTCCCTTTCAGTCGCTGCTCAAGGGACAATGGTAAGCGTTCCCAGAGCTTGAACGCTGTTTGCTCACTGCGGTCACCCAATACCCAGGCCAGCACCCTGCGGGTGCTGCGCTCCAGGGCAATCCAGATCCACCTCGTCTGTTTTTTCTTGGCAACGAAGGTCCACATTTCATCCAGCTCAATGACCACTTCTTCTGGAGGTGTCATGCAGACTGTACCAGTCTGCATCACTTCACGGGCCCCTTTTTTATCCACCGGATCACGGTGTTGCGGTGAACACCAAAGACGCGCTGTACTCCTCTCAGACTCATCCGCTCGTGGACAGCATCAAGAATTTGTTGCCGGGTCGCTTCACTGTGCGCTATAGGGCGGGCCTCCGGGTGGAAACGACGGCCACAACCCTTACATAAGTAGGTCTGGGTGCCATTTTTGGCCTTCCCATTTTTGACAGTGTGTGTGCTTTGACAGGCTGGGCACTCCGGCATCCTGTCAGTAGATCACGTTGGTACAGCCACTACCAAATCATGATCGGCTTGCCATCTTTGAGAACAGCATAGTCGACCTTCTCCCCCTTTTTGAGTCCCACATCAGCCACCAATTCGGGAGTCACTTCAGATGGGTCAAAAACGCTGTAGCCCAATTCTTGGATAAATGGCAACGTAAAAGCGTGCTTGGTGGCTTCTTCTGTAACAATGTTAGAGCGCTGCTGAAGCACTCGCTCAGCCAGATCACGGATGCGGTCAGAGAAATCTGCAGTATTCATACTTACCTCTGATTGCATGCTAGAGGGAAAACAGCCCGTTCTCTGAACATTTGCACAGATGAAGGTACTCCAAATAGTCACATCTGCCGTAAGTCGACTTGATGCCTCCTCAAATGCAAAAGCGATTTGCCGAGAGCACGCCTGGAATCCATACGGAAATGAGGCCACCCGCTATAGGTGGCCTCATTCCTTTAGGGCTATTTACTGCTCGACTTCCACCATCTCGCTGGCTTCGATCACATCGCCTTCCTGCACCTCGTCCCAGTCCAGGTTGATACCGCATTCCAGGCCCTGGCGCACTTCACGTACGTCGTCCTTGAAGCGCTTGAGTCCGGCCACGGTGCCCTCGAACACGACTTCCTTCCCACGGGTCACGCGGGCTTTGGCCCCGCGCTTGAACAGGCCGTCGGTCACGTACGAGCCGGCGATGTTGCCGGTTTTGGGGTGGCGAATCACCATGCGGACCTCGGCGCGGCCCAGGTACTGCTCCTCGTACACCGGCTCCAGGTTGCCCTTGATCAGGCGGTCCACCTCGTCAATCATCTCGTAAATGATCCGGTAAGACTTGAGGTCGATTTCTTTATTCTCAGCGGCCTTCTTCACGGCACCACTGGGCACCACGCTGAAGCACAGGATGGTCGCGTCGGCGGTGCTTGCGAGCAGCACGTCGCCTTCGGTGGGCGCGCCGATGCCGGCCAGCATCACGTTCAGCTTGACGTCGTCGGTTTCCTTTTTGGCCAAAATGCCCTGAATGGCTTCTAGGCTGCCCTGGGTATCGGCCCGCAGAATCAGGTTGACGGTGTGCGCCTCGCTCAGCGGACCGAGGATGTCGTCCAGACTCAGCCGGGGCTTTTTGCGGGCTTCTTCCTCGTCGCGGCGCTGCTCCTGACGCTGCGCCACCAACTCGCGGGCTTCGTGCTCGTTACTGGCGCTGGCAACCAGTTCACCGCTGCTCGGCGCCTCGCTGAAGCCCAGAATCTGCACCGGAGTGCTGGGGCCAGCGTCCTTGATACGCTTGCCGGCACTGTCGGTCATGGCCTTGACCTTGCCGTAGTTCTCGCCCACGACCAGGAAATCCCCGACTTTCAGGGTGCCTTCCTGCACCATCACAGTGGCCAGCACACCCGCTTGCTTGTCCACGCGGCTTTCGATAATCACGCCGCCGAACTTGCCTTTCGGGTCGGCCCGCAGGTCTTCCAGCTCGGCCGTCAGGGAGATGTATTCCAGCAGGTCTTCTACGCCCTCACCGGTGCGGGCGCTGACCGGCACGGTAATCACGTCGCCGCCGTAGTCCTCCGGGACCAGGTTGATGGTGGTCAGGTCGGCCTTGACACGCTCGGGGTCGGCCTGGGGCAGGTCCACCTTGTTGATGGCGACCAGCATCGGCACCCCTGCGGCCTGCGCGTGCGCGATGGCCTCGCGGGTCTGGGGCATCAGCGAGTCGTCGGCGGCAATCACGATAATCGCGATATCGGCCACGTTGGCCCCGCGTGCCCGGATGGTGGTAAAGGCTTCGTGGCCGGGGGTGTCGATGAATACGACCTTGCCCCGGCTGGTCTGGGCTTCGAAGGCCCCCACGTGCTGGGTGATGCCGCCAGCTTCCTTGGCCGCCACCTTGCTGCTGCGGATGTAATCCAGCAGGCTGGTCTTGCCGTGGTCTACGTGGCCCATGATGGTCACCACAGGGGCACGGTGCGGCAGTTCGGCACGGGCAGCAGTGGCGGCCTGCTCGGCCGCTTCCTCGGCTTCCAGTGCGGCCAGCTCGGCCAGTTCCTCGGCGGTCATGCCGCTGTCTGCAGCAGGAGCCGCAGTGGCAGGAGCCTGGGCAACCTGCTCAGGCTGAACCTGAGTCTGGGGCTGGGGCGTCTGGGTTTGGGACGTCTGGGCAGCTTCAGCCTCGGTGCTGGCGCCAGCACCAGACTGCGCCGCACGGCTGCCACCCTCGGCGATGATGCCTTTAATCAGCTCCACGGTGTCTTCTTCGATGGTGCTGCTCACGCTTTTGTAGCTGACACCCAGGTCATCGAGGATGCTAAGCATCTCGGCATTGTCGATGCCAAGTTCCTTGGCAATGGTATAGATACGGACTTTGGACATAGCTCACCTCCGGGTGAGGAAAAGTTGAAACGGGCGGGGGGCGCTTACATGGCCCAGTCCTTGCAGAGCAGGGAGAACCGCCAGGGAATACAGGTCATGACATAGGTTCTGGTTGGAGTTCGGGTTGGGCAAAAGGTTCCGGTAGAGGTATAGGGGCAAGCGGGGCGCGGCCGATCAGCTGCTGTGCCAGGGGGCCGGTCAGCTGTTGTGCCAGGGCGGGCGCAGCGGCTCCGAAGGCGCGGCGCAGGCGCTTCTCGGTCCAGCAGCCAGGAGTATCGGCGCACAGGTACCGGCCTCGTCCGGGCAGTCGCCGCACGCTGGGCCCGGTCAACTGCCAGCCCCCGTGCGGGGCCGGGGTCAGCCGCAGCAGTTCCGCCTGTGGGCGGGCGCGGCGGCAGGCCACGCAGGTCCGCAGCGGCACGTGGGCTGCCAGGACCGGAGTCGCCGGGGGATCAGCCCTGCGCGTCACCCTCGCCCTGCTCCCCATCCGCGGGCACCTCTTCGCCGCCGGCATCTACCGAGATGGCAGGCTTGCTGTCGGCAAACAGAGCGTCGAAGGCCGAGGTGTCGCGGCCCGACTTGCCCTCCCCTTCAGCCTCGACCGCCTGCTTCATGGCCTCATCCAGGTCGCTGATGGCAGCCGTTTCGCGCAGGTCGATTTTCTGACCCGTCAGCTTGGCGGCCAGGCGCACGTTCTGCCCGCCCTTGCCAATCGCCAGCGACAACTGGTCTGGAGTCACGGTGACGGTAGCGGTGCCGGTTTCCTCGTCCAGGTCAATGGGGCCGACCTTGGCGGGGCTCAGGGCGTTGCGGATGAATTCGCGCTGGTCTTCGTCCCACAGAATCACGTCCACGCGTTCGCGGCCCAGTTCGCCGGTCACTGCCTGGATACGTCCGCCACGGTGGCCGATGCAGGCCCCGATGGGGTCCACGTTCGAGTTGTTGGAGAACACCGCCACCTTGGAGCGCTGGCCGGCTTCACGGCTGACCGCCTTGATTTCCACCACGCCGTTTTGCACTTCAGGGATTTCCTGGCGCAGCAGGTAGTCCAGCAGGCGCTCATCGGCACGGCTGGCCAGAATGGTCGGGCCTTTGGGCGTCTTGCGCACTTCCTTGAGGTAAATCTTGACGCGGTTGCCAGGAGTCAGTTTTTCACCGGGAATCTGCTCGCGGGGCGGCATAATCGCTTCGCCGGCGCCCAGTTCCACGAACCAGTTGCCCTTGTTGTCGCTGCGGACCACCTGCGCGGTCAGCACCTGGCCCTCGCGGTCCTTGTACTCGTTGTAGACCACGTTGCGCTCGGTTTCGCGCATCTTCTGGGTCAGGGTCTGCTTGGCGGCCTGCAGGGCAATGCGCGAGAACTGCTCACGCTCGACCGGGAACTCCATTTCCATGCCCACTTCCACGCCAGGGTCCAGCTCCAGCGCTTCGGCCAGCGAGATTTGCATGTTCTCGTCTTCGACCTTTTCGACCACTTCCTTGATAATCAGCACTTCCAGTTCGCCGCTCTGGGGGTCGAGATGCACTTCTACCCGCTTCTCGGCGTCGATGTTGCGCTTGTAGGCCAGCGCCAGCGATTCCTCGAAGGCTTCGATCAGCTGAAGTTCGTTGATGTTGCGTTGCTGCGCCACTTCACGCAGCGCGTCGGCAAAATTGATGTCTTGCGACATGGCAGAGGGGTCCTTTCTGGGAGAGGAGGCCAGCAGCTTGCGGCCTCCGGGAAAAAGCTCAGCGGTGCTCGCTGGGAAACTCGGCCAGGTTGGCCTTGATGTCGGCAATGCGCAGGGTCACGTCGCCCTGGCCGGGCACGTCGAAGGTGACCGTTTCACCGCTGACCGCCTTGATAGGCGCAGTAAAGGCGTGCTCGCCGCCGCGTACCTTGGCCTTGAGGCCCAGCATCCGCTCGAAGTGCCGGGTCCGCAGCAGGGGCCGCTTGGCTCCCGGCGACTCGACTTCCAGGCGGTACTCGCCCCCGATAGGGTCGGCTTCGTCCAGCCAGAGGCTCAGGCGGCGGGTGGCCCGCTCGATGTCGTCCACCGATACAGGCTGTTCGTCGGCGCGGTCTATCCGCACCAGCAGCACCGGACGGCCTGACGCGTTTTGCATCTGCACTTCCAGCAGCTCGTATTCGCTGCCCAGCTGCCCAGCTATTTGGTGTTGTAGTTCTGAGTTGTTATTCATATGTCTGGCCCGGGGAGGGCCACGCTCACCTCCTCCACGAAAAAAGGTGGGCTCCCTCGCCCACCTCCCGTTCGAGGTCTGAGAACGTCAGTATAACAGGCTGCCCCTGGAGCGCCAAAAAAAGCGGCCTCCGCCTCTTTTGGCAGCTCTTGCCGGCTTCCTTCTTTCCACTCCAGCTCCGCGCCAAAGAGTTAGGCCAGAGACCTAAACAGTGTCGCCCACTGGAGGCATGGCCGAGAAAGCCGGCGAAATCACGATGCGGTCCTCCTGAATGCGGGCCAACTCCGCTTCGGCGGGGGCTTCCAGGCGGCGCATGGTACTGAGCGAACTGCCTTCGGGCGAGCGGGCCAGGGCGTCGGCTATGCGAATCTGTGCGCTGGCGATGGGCCGCGCCCACACGATGGCCGAGGTATTGCCGTAAGCGCCCGCGTGCGCCACCCCGCGCAGGGCCCCCATCACGATGATGTCGCCGCCGGCCACGATTTCCACACCAGGGTTCACGTCGCCCAGCACCACCACACTGCCGCCGTACTCGCGCCGGAATCCCGAGCGCAGCGAGTGCGGCAGAATCACGGTGCGGTTGGGGTCCTCGGAAGCGGTCGCGGGGCTCTCGTCGCGGGCACGGACATCGGCAGCTACCGGAGCTGGCGCCGATACCGACACGCGGGGCGCACGGACCCGGTTGACCCGCCCCCCCGAGCGGGCAATCACGCTGATGGCGTCGGCCACTGCGTCGGGGGCGGTGTCGCCCTGAATTTCCAGGGTCACGTTGACCCGCGCCAGATTCTGACTTTCCAGGCTGCGCCGGACGCTGGCGCCGGTGTCTCCCGGTTCCAGCACAATCATCAGGCCGCCGTGTGTTTCTCGCTGCTTCACCCCGCCATCTTAGTCCAGGGCTGCCCTGCTCAGGCAAAACCCGGTAGGGCCACCTCCAGCGCGGCCCGCCCAGGCGCACCACCCCGGTGGATGAGGAAGACACCAAAGAACCGCCCCTACCAAATGGCTGGCAAGCTACGTAAGGTAAAAGTCGCTCCGCAAGAGAAATACGGTGGACTATTTATTTTTTTGCGCCTCAATATCGTAACTTCAGTGCATTACGGGCAAGAAATTCATCAACGCAACTGCGCTTTCTTATTCCTAAGGAGAATCTATGACCCTTTACACTGACCCCCGTTCACGCCGCCTCCGCTGGAGCGGCATTCTGGCTGGCCTCGTTATGGGTGCCGTTTCGACCATGACCATGCTGGCCCTGGGCACCGTCGTTACCTAGCTGACCGGCATTACCCTGTCGGGCACCGGCATTCAGGCCCTGATCTGGGTCGGGCTTTCGGCCCTGGTGGGCGCTTACGCCGGTGGCCTGACGGCCGTACGTGCCAGCTCGCCAGCCACTTACGACGGTGACGCCGCCATCACCAGGGACGACGCGGGCCTGACCGGCCTGGTGACCGGGGGCCTGCTGGTGCTGGCCTTTACCTGGATGCTCACCAGTGGTATCGGCAGCCTGCTGGGCCTGGCCGGCAACGCTGCCGGAGGCCTGGCCAGCGCAGCGACGACCACAGGCGCTGCTGCCGGCGCCGCCGCTTCCCAGAACCCCACGGTGCAGGACTTTATCTCGGGCATCCAGCCCGAAGACATTGAGTATCTGATTGCCGACAACACCGACCTGACAGCGGAGCAGACTTCGGCGACCTCCAACGTGGTCGCCGGGGTGTTCCGCCGGGCCACCAATGACCTGGGCAGTGTCAACCTGACCAATATCGGTGACGTGACCAGAAGCCGCGCCGAGTACGTGCAGAACGAGCTGAGTGGCCCCGAAATCATCACCCGCCTGGAACGTCAGGGCCTGACCCCCGCCCAGGCACAGGACGTGCAGACCGAAGTCAGCCAGGAAGTGGACCGCTTGCAGCAGCGGGCGACGGAAGCCGCGCAGGCCGCCGAAGAGACGGCACGCAAAACCGCCACCTACGCTGGCCTGGGCTGGCTGATCCCCGCCGGCCTGATTCTGCTCGCCAGCCGGATGGGCGCAGCCAATGCCGCCGGCGGAGTTCGTCCGGTCCGCCACGTGAACAGCAGCGTGAGCACTGGGGGCAGCACCCCTCCCCGCGACCGCCAGCCGTAAGCTGAGCACGTCGGCTGATCCCTCACGCCGTCTCATACCACCGACCTGCCGGGCAACACCGGGCAGGTCGGTTTCCAGTTGGAATCAGAACTGGTCTATCGCCCTTCCTATCGCCCTGTACCACTGACGCCGCCAGCTTGCCTTAAGAGGCGGCCGGCGGCGTCAGTGGTGGTCGGGCGCAAGGCGGCGGTGCCCTGCCAAAGTCCCAGTTACTTGATGTTCAGTTCCCAGCGCACATGGGTGGCAATCTTCATGATATGGGCGGCCACCCCGGTCAGGGCCAGGCGGTAGTCGCCGGGCAGGTTGATCGCGCCGACGGCCATCAGGCCGCCCAGGCTGACGAACTCGCCCTGGCTGTAAGGCTCGTAAGGCTCCAGTGCCTCGCCGCGGGCCAGGCGCATCAGGTTGGCGGCGGTATGGCGCCCTTCCTGACCGGCATGCTGGGCGGTAGAGGGCACAGGGGCGCCGTCGCTGGCGTTGGCTGCGGCCATATCACCAATCACGAACACGTCCGGGTAGTTCTGGGCCTGCAGGGTCTGGTCCACCTTGATGCGGTTGCCGGGGCCACCCACAATCTGTTCGCCGCGCAGCAGGTTACGGGCGCGGATGCCGCCGGTCCAGACGATTTTGCCGCCCTCAATCTGACGGCGCGCGCCGGCCTGATTCTCTACAGTCACGCTGCCGGAGGCCGCTTCCACAATCTTGTGGCTGGTCAGAATCTCGATGCCGTAATCCTTGAGCACGCCAATGGCACGTTCACGCAGCTTCTCGTCCACGGTGGGCAGCACGGTAGGGCCGGCTTCGACCAGGTACAGCTTCAGGCCGGGCAGGCCGGTCTTGAAGCTCAGTTCTTCCGAGCGCTGGGCCAGTTCGGTAATCAGCTCGGTGCCGGTCAGGCCCGCACCACCAATAATCACGTCACGGCTGCCCGTGTAGCCAGGCTCAAAGGCCTTGTTGACCCAGTCGTAGATCTTCTCGGCGTCCTCGATTTCCTTGAGCACGTCGGCGTTCTCCTGCAGGCCCTTGATGCCGTAGAAGTTGGTTTCGGAACCCATAGACACCACCAGCTTGTCGTAGTCCAGCACGCGGCCGTCCTTGAGGTGCACGGCGCGGGCGTCCAGGTCCACATGGTCCACGCTGGCCTGCTCGTACTCCACGCCGGTGCCCTGCAGCAGCGGCTGAATGGGCGTGGTCACGGTCTTGCCGTGCCCGGCCGCCTCGTGCAGCAGGGTGTAGTAGGTGTGGTAGGGCCGCTGGTCGATCAGCAACACGTCCAGGTTCTCGGTGGGTTTCAGGGCGGTGGCCGTCGCCATACCGCCGTAACCGGCGCCCAGGATAATGGTCTTCATGATGTTTCCTCCAGAAGTGCGGTGGGGGGACAGGTGGTGAATCTATTCACGAGGCAGAGTAAGAGGCCGGGAACAGAAATCTACTCGGGCTGTGGCCCTTGGCCAATTGCAGCAGTGTAGGCGCCCACGCCAGCCAGTGCAACCTGCCACACCGCTCTCCGGAGCAGCGCCACAACGCCCACCATCTTACCGCAGCGGCGGGCCTCAGCGGAGCCGCGTACGCCAACCCCAGCTCGGGTGTCTGCCCCGGTGTGACAGGCAGCGGAGGCCAGTGGGGGCTCTGCTCTCCGCCAGGCACCAGCTCTTCCCTGTGTACAAAGTCTTCCCTGTGCACAGGTCCCCCGCACGGCCTAGCTTCAGTACTGGCGGCCGAACAGCAAGCGCTTGCCGTAGGCCGCTGGCTTGCCGGTATGCACGCACACGCCCTCTTCGCGCTCTCCGAAAAACTCGGTGTCGTCGAAGGGCACGTTGCGGGCAGTGGCCTTGGTGTCTTCCTTGATTTGGCGCTCGGATTCGGGGTCGCCGCAGTGGAAGGCACGCACCCATTTGCCCGCTTCAATGGCGGCTTTGAACTCGTCGTAGGTGTCCACGGTCACGGTGTTCTCTAGCATGAAGTTCTTGGCCCGCTCGTACAGGTAGCGCTGAATACCGTCCAGGCGAGCGTCCATGCTGCTCACAGCGTCCACGCGGCCTAGGGTTTCCTTGTCCTCGCTCGTGCGGTTCTTGACCACCAGCTGCCCGGCTTCCAGGTCGCGGGGGCCCAGCTCAATGCGGACCGGCACACCTTTAAGCTCCCAGTCGTTGTACTTGAAGCCGTTGGTGAGCCCCTCGCGGTCGTCCACCTTGACACGGATGCCCTCGCGCTCCAGCTCGGCGGCCAGCGTGCGGGCTTCTTCTACCATGCGGGCAAAGTCCTCCTTGCGGCCTACCGGCACAATCACCACCTGAATGGGCGCGATATTGGGCGGCAGCATCAGCCCGAAGTCGTCGCCGTGGGTCATGATCAGCGCACCGATGATGCGGCTGCTCAGGCCCCAGGACGTGGTGTAGGCGAACTCTTCACGCTGCTCGGCAGTCTGGAACTTGACCTCGAAGGCGCGGCTGAAGTTCTGGCCCAGGTAGTGACTGGTGCCCGACTGCAGCGCCTTGCCGTCGCGCATCATGCCCTCGATGGAATAGGTGTTCTCGGCCCCGGCAAAGCGCTCGGAAGCGGTTTTCTCGCCGCGCACCACCGGCAGGGCCAGCACGTCGCGGCAGAACGAGTGGTACTCGTCCAGCTGCTGGCGCACTTCGGCTCGGGCCTCGGCTTCGGAAGCATGGGCGGTGTGGCCTTCTTGCCAGAAGAACTCGCTGGTACGCAGGAAAGGTTTGGTGCGCAGCTCGGCTCGGAACACGCTGCCCCACTGGTTGTGCAGGAAAGGCAAGTCACGGTAGGAGTTGAGCCAGCCGGACCACATGTGCCCGATGATGGTCTCGGAAGTGGGGCGCATCACGTAGGGCTCGGCCAGCTCCTCGGTGCCGATTTTGCTCACGGTGAACAGCTCGGGCGCAAAGCCTTCAACGTGGTCGGCCTCTTTCATGATGAAACCCATCGGAATCAGCGTGGGAAACAGCAGATTCTGGTGCCCGGTGGCCTTGAAGCGGTCGTCCAGGCCGCGCTGAATACGTTCCCACAGCGCCGTGCCGTAAGGCTTGACCACCATTGCGCCTGCCACCGGAGAGTGGTCAGCCAAGTCGGCTTTGCGCACCACTTCGTTGTACCAGTCGTTGAAGTCCTCGCTCTGAGGGGTGACGCCATACTGTTTGGCCTTGTGGTCCTGCTTGCCCTGGGTCTTTTGCTGGCTCTGCTTGCCTTCAGTCATGCCGCCCATCATAGCGGGCAAGCTCTGCGCGCCGGCCCGGGCCAATGTGCTTAGCTTTACAACCCCCCAGACCCGTGCTACCATTCTTTCCGCTGGCCTGAGCAGAGGCCATCCGCACATCTGGCGCTGTAGCCAAGTGGTAAGGCAGAGCTCTGCAAAAGCTCCACCACCGGTTCGAGTCCGGTCAGCGCCTCCAATTTTTACCCTGTCTGAAAGCCAGATATAGTTCCGTAGCTCAGGGGTAGAGCACTACCTTGACACGGTAGGGGTCAGCGGTTCAAATCCGCTCGGAACTACCACTACAGAAGCCCGCCGCAAGGCGGGTTTTTCTTTGTCCTGCTGGTCTGCACGCTTGCTGCTACCACCAGCTGTCTGCTGTGGCCCTGCTCTAAACGGCAGTCTGCAGCCTCCAAACATTCCAGACCGCTTCCAAAGCAGCTGCGCTAGACTCACCCCCTGGACACGCAGTCCACGCCCTTTGTTCTCTGTTCTGAAAGGTTCCCTCCCGTG
This sequence comes from Deinococcus proteolyticus MRP, assembly GCF_000190555.1. Lineage (GTDB taxonomy): Bacteria > Deinococcota > Deinococci > Deinococcales > Deinococcaceae > Deinococcus > Deinococcus proteolyticus. The sequence goes on along the minus strand of NC_015161.1, from coordinate 758,430 downwards.
ACGACGCCTGAGTCCGCTTCCCCCACCCTGCCTCCCTTTACCCGGGCACGGGCCCTGATTTCGGCCCGTGCCCTGCGCGGCAACCTGAAGTTCCTAAGCGGGAAAGCCGGGGTGCCGCTGCTGTGGCCAATGAAAGCGAACGCCTACGGACACGGCGTGGAAGCGGTGGCCCCGGTAGCGGCCGAGTCGGAGGCGGTGTGGGGTATGGCCGTGGCGACTCCGGCCGAGGCGCTGGAACTGAGCAGCGTGCTGCACGGACTGAACTGTCCCAAGCCGGTGGTGCTGTTTGGGGCCTCCTTCCCGGACGAGTGGCCGGCACTGGTAGCGGCAGGTGTCCAACTGACGGTAAGCACGTACGCCGAGGCGGCGGCCCTGCCCTCCGGCGCACGTGCCCACCTGAAGGTGAACACCGGCATGAACCGGCTGGGGGCTTCTCCGGCCGAAGCGGTGGCCGTGGGCCGGCGCTTGCAGGAGCGCGGGCAGCTGGCCGGGGTATTTTCACACTTCAGCGAGGCGGAGGAGGCGGACCAGACCCTGTCCCGGCAGCAGTTCCGGACCTTTCAGGAGGTGGCGCGGCACTTTCCGGAGGCCCTGCACCACATGGGCAATTCTTCAGCGGTCCTGAATCTGGGGCCGCTGCCGGGAATGGACCTGGCCCGCCCCGGCCTAAGCAGTTACGGCGTGATGCCCTCGCCCGGAACGCCAGAGCTGACTCCAGCCATGACCTTGCAGGCCCGCATTACCTATCTGCACACGGCCGCTGCCGGTGAACGCGTGAGCTACAACGGCCTGACCACCTTGCAGCGCGACACCCTGATTGCCACACTGCCCATCGGCTACGCCGACGGTTATCCCCGCCGCGCCACCGGGCAGGCCGAAGTGCTGCTGGCCGGTGAGCGCCGCCCAGTGCTGGGGCGGGTGTGTATGGACCAGCTGATGGTAGACGCCACCGGACTGGATGTGAGCACCGGCGACTGGGTCACGCTGTGGGGCCAAGACGCAGGCGGACGCGAACTGCATGTGTCGGAAGTGGCGCAGTGGAGCGAGATGGCCGAATACGAGATTTTGACCCGCCTGAGCGTACGCGTGGAGCGCGTCGCTGTACCTTGAAGCCCCAACCGGCTGAAGCGGCATAGTGACAGCCATGACCGAGCGCTTCGCTGCCCCGCCGCTGGCCTCTCCCCTACGCTGGACTTCCGGCGACCCCGCCGCTGCCGCCCTGGTGCTCCAGGCCACCGCCCGCAGTGTTCTGGAGCGCGGCCACCCGGAACTGTGGCCCCACGAAACCCTGACCGTAGCCGCGCTGGCACAGGATTACCCCGCCGAAGGCTGGCACATTGCCTGGCAGGGGGAGCAACCGGTGGGCTGCTTCGTGCTAATGGACCCCGACCCGGTGTTCTGGGCCGAGAAACCAGCAGGCGAAGCGCTGTACCTGCACAAGCTGGCGGTGCATCCGCTGGCGCAGGGGCAGGAGCTGAACCGCGCCCTGCTGGCCCGCGCCGAGCAGCTGACCCGGGAGGCCGACCGGCGCTGGCTGCGGCTGGATACCGACGTGACCCGGCCCAAGTTGCAGGCCATCTACACCGGGTTCGGCTTTACGGCCGTGGACCGCCAGCAGGTCATGGGCTTTGAGGTATTCCGCTACCAGAAAGAAGTTTGAGGTTTGCAGAATCAGTCGGGGTAAAAACGACATTGGCAGGCCCGTGCAGCAGGCAGTGTCTGCTCGACCTCAGCGGAAGCTGAAGCGGTTGCCCCAGGGGTCAGTTAGGGTCAGGGCGTCTCCTCTGTCCTCTACCTCGTGTCTAACGCTTCAGTGCGTCCACCACATGCTCAAGCCTCAGCGCATCACTGTAAAAGTGCCGGGCCTGCGCCACGCTGCACTCGTCCAGCGACAACCCCGACGGGCTCAGCACGACAGCCGCTACCACGGGTAGGATATCCACTTTGACTTGGCCACCCGTGCGCCAAGAGCAAATGCTCACTCTGCGAAATGGCCTGCACCCCCAAACCAAGCAAGGCGCGGTAGAAGTCACTTACAGTGGAAAAATCACCGACCAGCAAAGGCACTTTGCCGAACTGGCGGAAAGTGTCAATATCCACATTTCTACTACATGGACTGCTTTTCGAAATAAAGCATGCCCAATCCTCTGCACCTCGCTTTTTCCAGCTGGCGGGAACATACAGCCAACCGAAAGCCAGCCAGGCACACCTCATCCACCCGGACCAAACACCACCTACCACACTTTCTTAAACCCTCAATAAACTTGACATGACCAGACTCAAGCTTCAGAATGGAAGCCAGATTGAACCACGTCTTTCCTCATACCCTGGAGGTGTCTGAACCTTGAATCCTGAACGCTTTACCGAAAGCTCGACCCAGGCCATTGCCGCCGCGCAGCAGCTCGCGCAGCAAAATGGGCAGCAGACGCTCACGCCCGCGCACCTGATGCGGACCCTGCTCGACAACGACACGGCGGCCCGCGCCCTGACGCTGGCAGGGGCCGACCTGCCTGCGCTGCGGGCCAGCCTGGACACGCAGCTGGGCAAACTGCCCCGTGTGCAGGGCGGCACGGGCCAACTGTATATGGACAATGCGCTTCAGCGTGCCTTTCAGAAGGCCGATACGCTGGCCGAACAGCTGGGCGATTCCTTTGTGGCCGCCGACGTGCTGCTGCTGGCAGTGCGCGGTGAGATGAATGACCGCCACCTGCCCGGCGAGGCGGACCTGAACCGCGCCGTCAACGAACAAAGAAAGGGGAAAATCGTGACCGACAAATCCAGTGAGGCGCAGTTTGACGCGCTCAACAAATACGGCACCGACCTGACCGCACGGGCCAGGGACGGCAAATTCGACCCCGTGATTGGCCGCGACGAGGAAATCCGCCGCGCCATGCAGATTCTGCTGCGCCGCACCAAGAACAACCCGGTTCTGATTGGCGAACCCGGCGTGGGCAAGACCGCCATTGCCGAGGGCCTCGCCATGCGGATCGTGAGCGGCGACGTGCCCGACGGCCTCAAGGACAAGCGCATCGTGAGCCTGGAAATGGGCAGCCTGCTGGCTGGGGCCAAGTTCCGGGGCGAGTTCGAGGAACGGCTCAAGGGCGTGATCGACGAAGTGGTGCAGTCCGCGGGCGAAATCATCCTGTTTGTGGACGAAATCCACACCATCGTGGGCGCAGGCAAGACCGAGGGCAGCCCCGACGCGGGCAACATGCTCAAGCCTGCGCTGGCACGCGGCGAGCTGCACCTCATCGGCGCAACCACCCTGGACGAGTACCGCGAAATCGAGAAAGACCCCGCGCTGGAGCGCCGCTTTCAGCCTGTATTTGTAGATGAACCAAGCGTAGAAGACACCATCTCCATCCTGCGCGGCATCAAGGAGCGCTATCAGGTTCATCACAACGTGGAAATCACCGACCCCGCGCTGGTGGCCGCCGCGCAGCTTTCCAATCGCTACATCACCGACCGCCAACTGCCCGACAAGGCGATTGACCTGATTGACGAGTCCGCCGCCCGTCTGCGGATGGCGCTGGAATCCAGCCCTGAGCGGATTGACCAGCTGCAGCGCCGCAAGCTGCAACTGGAAATTGAGCGTGAGGCCCTCAAGAAAGAGAAAGACCAGGACAGCGTGGCTCGCCTGAGCGACATTGAAGGCCAACTGAAGACCCTGACCGACGAGCTGACCGAAACCCGCTCCCGCTGGGAAGCCGAGCGCGGCGAAGTGGGCAAATTGCGCGAGAAGCGCGAGGCGCTGGACGCCGTCCGCACCGATATCGAGCGGGCCAGGCGCGACTACGACCTGCAAAAAGCCGCCGAGCTGGAATACGGTGAACTGCCCAAGCTGGAAAAAGAAGTGCAGGCGCTGGAGCAGCAGCTCAAGGGCGCAGAGTTTGCCCACACCGAAGTCACCGAAGAGGACATCGCCTCGGTGGTGAGCCGCTGGACCGGCATTCCCGTCAGTAAGCTGATGGAGGGCGAGCGCGAGAAGCTGCTGCACCTGGAAGACCAACTGCACCGCCGCGTGATTGGCCAGGAGCGGGCCATCGCCTCGGTGGCCGACACCATCCGCCGCGCCCGCGCGGGCCTGAACGACCCCAACCGCCCGCTGGGCAGCTTCATGTTCCTCGGCCCGACAGGGGTGGGCAAGACCGAGCTGGCAAAAGCGCTGGCCGAGTTCCTCTTCGACAGCAGCGACGCGATGGTGCGGATTGACATGTCCGAGTACATGGAAAAACACACCGTGGCCCGCCTCATCGGTGCCCCTCCCGGATACGTGGGCTACGAGGAAGGTGGTCAGCTCACCGAGGCCGTGCGCCGCCGCCCCTACAGCGTGATCCTGCTGGACGAAATCGAAAAAGCCCACCCTGACGTGTTCAACGTGCTGCTGCAAGTGCTGGACGATGGCCGCCTGACCGACGGACAGGGCCGCACAGTGGACTTCCGCAACACCCTGATTATCCTGACCAGCAACATTGGCAGCCCGCTGATTCTGGAAATGCAGGCGCAGGGCCAGCAGCCGGACGACATCCGTAACGCCGTGCTGGAAGAACTGCGCGGGCACTTCCGCCCCGAGTTCCTGAACCGGGTAGACGACATCATCGTGTTCGATGCCCTCACCGCCGAGAACCTGCGGCAGATTGTGGATATCCAGCTGGGTGGCCTGCGTAAGCGCCTGGCCGAGCGCCGCGTGACCCTCAACCTTACCGACGCCGCCAAGGACCGCCTGGCCGCCGTGGGCTACGACCCCGCCTTCGGAGCGCGTCCGCTCAAGCGGGCCATCAGCCGCGAGATTGAAACCCCGCTGGCCCGCCGCATCCTGGCTGGCGATGTGCCCGACAACTCGGTACTGAACGTGGGGTATGAAAATGGGGAGTTTAACTTTGAAGCGGGCGCACTGAACTGAGGGCCACATGGAAAGAAGCTGGAGCCGATGCTCCGGCTTTTTTTATTGGGGCCAACGAAGACGGAGCGTCGGGTCTAGTGGAAGTTGACCCGTGCTTTGCCCCTGTTCATCAAGTAGGACGAGGTGTGATGGCCCGCCTGCACCATTCCAGCCCCACAGCCGGGCAGGCTGCCAGATACCACTGTGCCAGACCTCAAGGTGCTGCCCCTGAGTGAGCCTGTCTCCAAACAGAAAAAATGTTTGATGGGGAGCTTGCCCCTGAACACTGAACTTGCCTTCTCTGGGCGCACGCGAACGTTGGGGCCTCCCCGCCAGCAGCCTCTGTGCGGCGGTCGGTGGGCGAATCCTATTCAGGAAGGCTGGAACCTCCGCCAGCGCTACGGGCCGCTCACCCGGCAACCCGTCAGGAGGGCTGGGGAAAAATCTGACCCCTGCTTCCGCCAACGCCTCAACTTTGCGCCACTGCCCTGTATCTTTTTGCGGCGGCGCTTTGAAGTCGGTTCCCATATTGGTCATGGGCCAGCGGCACTGCGGGCAAAGGCGTTCACCTGACCCAAACGGCTGCTTGAAAGCTTTGCAGCAGTGGAAACAAGCGTAATGCTGCAAGCGCCCAGTCACCACATAAAATTCAGCGCGGTCTGTCCAGTAGGTGCGCGGCTTGCGGGGCATGAAGCGAGTTTAGAGCTTTGAACTCGCTTCCCCCAGGACCTCTACAAAACCCACCGGGTCTGCGGGCGTGAGGTAGTGCAGTGTCCCCTTCCGCCGCAGCAGTACACCGCCGCGTGTGGTGGACGCCAGCGCCTGCACTGCCTTCGCCTCTGGCCCCCGCCAGCCGTAGGTGCCCGTGTAATAGCCGGGCACGCCTACGCCGCCCAGTTTCAGGCCCAGTTCGCCGCCCACCGACACGACCTCCAGCGAGGCATACGGCCAGACCTGCGTGCCCGAAAAGCGGCTGACCCGCAAGCCCTCCGGCGTGAAGGCGTAGCCCAGACGGCGCGGCAAGCTGGCAAAAAAGACCAGCAATGCCAGCCCGCTCAGGCTGAGCAGAGCGGCTGGCAGCGGGGGCAAGGGCTTATCGCCACCCGGCAGCCAGGGAAGCGCCAGCATGAGCGCAGCACTCAGGCCCAACACTGCCCACAGCAGCGGGGCGTGGTCGCGGGCCAGCGGCACAGGTTGCTGATTTGGAGGGTGACGGTCTAAGGGTTGAGAAGCCAGTTCACTCATCCACGCGCCACCACTGTTTGCGCGCCTGTCACCCGCTCCCCTACCCGCACCGCCGGGCGGAACTGCGCCCCAAACGTCAACAAGACTGGGCCACCGCGCTCCAAGAAGGCCAGCTTGTTGCCCCGGCGTACCAGGTCGCCCGCTGCGAAATAAGTGCGGGCTTCCAGCTTGCCGCTCGGTGCTGCCAGGCAGACGCCCAGGCCATCCCCAAAAGCCATCAGCAGCCCGTCTGCCGGGCGGCCCGGCCCGTCTCCCTGCACCGGCTGGCGGGTCAGCGCCTGCACTTCCCCGTCCTGCGGCGCATAGACATAGCGCACGCTGAGCGGGTCCAGGGCCACACCCAGCCGCCAACCGTCCTCGGTGCGGCGCACGAACATTACTTTGCCGTCAGCAGGGGCAACCAAACCAGTGGCTTCAGCGCCCTCAGGAGGCAGGCGCACCGGGTCGCGGTAACGGTAACTGCGCTGATAGTAGGCTCCGGCCAGCGCCGCAGCGCCCAGCCCGGCCAGCAGATTGCGGGTCCTCATGGGGCAAGTATAGAGAGGCTGCAAAACAAAAAAGGGAGAGCGGCGCCAGGCAGCCCGGCGTCCTCTCTCCCGGTCCAGGCACCTGCTCAGCGGGTCAGAATGGTCACGCTGTTCAGCACGTCGGCCTGAGCGCCGGGGATAGGCTGCTCGCCGTAGGCCCCGCTGGCCGAAGTCTTGGTCAGGGCCTGCAGCACATCCATTCCGCTGACCACGCGGCCAAATACCGTGTATTGCCCGTTCAGGAAGCTGGCCGGGGCGAGCGTAATGAAGAACTGGCTGCCCTGCGAATCGGGCGAGGCGCTGCGGGCCATGCCCAGCACGCCGGCTTCGTTGAAGTTCAGGCCGTTGTTCACTTCGTAAGCGAACTGGTAGCCGGGGCCGCCGGTGCCCCAGTCAGCCTGACGGGCACTGTCGGTGCTCAGGGGATCGCCGCCCTGGGCCATAAAGCCGTCAATCACGCGGTGAAAGCGGGTGCCCGCGTAGAAATGATTGCGCGCCAGGAAGATGAAGTTGTTCACGGCCTGCGGAGCCTTGTCGGGGTACAGCTCCAGGGTAATCAGGCCGCGGGAGGTGTTCAGCACGGCGCGGTACTGCTTGCCGGGCTCGGTCACCTGCTCGGCGCGGGTGAATACCGTCGTGCGCTGGGGGGTCAGGTAGGGCAGCGCCTGCCAGCCGGCATCTTTCTGCGCCGCTTCGGCAGTGGACATCACGGCCGAGGTGGGCACCTGATAGCGGGCCTGGGTGGTACCGTCGCGCTGCTCCATAGCTTTCATGCCCCCCTGCTGCATGGGAGCGCAGGAAGCAAGCAGCGCCGCGGGGATGATCCAGATCAGTTGTTTCATGGGCCCATTTTAGGGTGCCGGTCTGACATGTTCCCTACCTGACGCACTCTTTTGCTGACAGCAGCCTCCAACCGGGTAGGCAGAGCTATTCCAGCGGCAGCGCGGTGGTCTGCTTCTCCTGCTTGACCACCAGGATGGAGTCGGTGTGCTGCACCAGCGGATTGGCCGCCAGCACGTCCACCAGAAAGCGCTGATACTCCATCAGGTCACGGGTCGCCACTTTCAGGAAATAGTCGGTGCCGCCCAGGCACAGGTAGCACTCCAGCACCTCGGGACGGCGGCGCATCTGTTCCCCGAAGGTCTCGAAGCCCGCTTTGGTCTGCCCCGACAGCGTGACCCGCACCATGACCAGAAAGCTGCGGCCAATCATTTCCGGGTCAAGCAGGGCCACGTAACGCCGAATCAGTCCAGCTTCCTCCAGCCGGCGCACCCGCCGCAGCGTAGGGGCCGGGGTCAGGCCCACCTCGTCGGCCAGCTCGGTGTTGGCGATGCGGCCATCCCGCTGCAGGATGTTCAGCAGGCGAATATCGGTGTCGTCCAGTTCTATCTGCGCCATCAACCCGCACAGTTTAGCAATTCCGAGCAGCTTTATTGCGCATAGGCCAGCCGGATGGGCCACCAGGCGCAATCCCCTACAGCCGGCACAAGGCTAAGATTGCGGCATCACTTCATTACTCGGGCATGGGCGCAGCCAGACGGACAGGGTTTCTTTCCCGGCGCGCCCGTGCCGGACAGACCAGTGCAGGGCCGCCCCAAAGGCCCGGAGAGGACACACTATGCATATCGGTATTCCCAAAGAAATCAAGGTCAAGGAAAACCGCGTCGCCATGACCCCCGGCGGCGTGGAGTCGCTGGTGCGGCGCGGGCACCGCGTGACGGTGGAAGCCGGCGCAGGGGTTGGCAGCAGCTTCAGCGACGAGGCCTACCGCCAGGCAGGAGCCGAGCTAGGCAGCGCCGCCGACGCCTGGGCCGCCGAGATGGTCGTGAAAGTCAAGGAGCCGGTCGAGAGCGAATACGGCTACCTGCGCAGCGACCTGCTGCTGTTCACCTACCTGCACCTGGCCGCCGACCGCCCCCTGACTGACGCGCTGCTGGCCGCCGGCACCACAGCTGTGGCCTACGAAACCGTGCAGCACAGTGACGGCAGCCTGCCACTGCTGATGCCGATGAGCGAAGTGGCCGGCCGCCTGAGTGTGCAGGCCGGGGCCTACCACCTGCAAAAGCCGGTGGGCGGGCGCGGCGTGCTGCTGGGCGGCGTGCCCGGCGTAAAGCCAGGTAACGTGACCATCGTGGGCGGTGGCGTGGTGGGCACCAACGCGGCCAAGATGGCGATGGGCCTGGGCGCTCACGTGACCATTCTGGACGTGTCGCAGCGCCGCCTGGCTTACCTGGACGACGTGTTCTTCGGGCGCATCACCACCATGATGAGCAGCGAAGCGAACCTCCGCGAACTGCTGCCGCAGACCGACCTCCTGATTGGCGCGGTGCTGATTCCAGGCGCCAAGGCCCCGCACCTCGTCACCCGTGACATGCTGGCCCTGATGCCCGAAGGTGCCGTGATTGTGGACGTGGCCGTGGACCAGGGCGGCTGCGTGGAAACCATTCACGCCACCACCCACGACGACCCCACCTACGTGGTGGACGGTATCATCCACTACGGTGTGGCCAACATGCCCGGCGCAGTGCCGCGCACCTCTACCCTGGCGCTGACCAACCAGACCATGCCCTACGTGTTCAGCCTGGCCGAACACGGTGTGCAGCCCCTGGAGCGCAACGCCTCGCTGCTGCTGGGCCTGAACACCCACGCCGGCCAGCTGACCAACCAGCCGGTGGCCGAAGCCTTCGGGATGAACTGGAGCGAGCCGAGCAGCGTGCTGGGCGCGTAAGGCGGCAAAGCTTAAGGACCGGGAGCCACTCCATCGGGCGGCTCCCGGTCCTTTGTTTCTGCGGTGCGTAAGAAGCGTCTCAGCTCCCTCCATGCCGCGCAGCACATATTTTCCCACCAAGCTTGTTGGCTGGGCTTCTCGCTTCATGTACAGCGAGAACCCCGCACACCCTATCAGTCCATCGCGGACGCGAGGTTCACTTCGGGCTGGTGAACGTCGGCGCCGATGCTGCGCAGGCGAGCGGCCAGGTTTTCGTAGCCACGGTTGAGGTATTTCACGCCGTCAATCACGGTTTCGCCGTCGGCGGTCAGTGCCGCGATGAACAGCGAGGCGCCGGCGCGCAGGTCGGCGGCCTTGACGGGAGCGCCGCGCAGGCGAGCGCCACGGATAATCTGGGTGTAGCCGCTCACCTTGATGTCGGCGCCCATGCGCTGCAGCTCGGCCACGTGGGTCAGGCGGTCCTTGTACACCGGGTCCTGCACGATGCTGGTGCCGTCCACAGTGGCCAGCAGGGCGCTCATCTGAGGCTGCAGGTCGGTGGGGAAGCCAGGGTAGCTCTGGGTGGTCACGTCCACCGGGCGCAGAATGCCGCGGGTGGCGTCCACCACCAGCGAGTCAGCGCCCTCGGTGATCTGTACGCCCATTTCTTCCAGTTTGCTGCTCAGCGAGCGCACGTGGTCGGGGCGCAGGTCGGTCAGGGTCAGGCGGCTGCGGGTGGCGGCTGCCGCTAGCATAAAGGTGCCGGCCTCGATACGGTCGGGAATCACGCGGTATTCGCCGCCGCGCAGGGCCTTGACGCCGTAGATGTCCAGCGTGTTGGTGCCCGCGCCACGAATGTCGGCTCCCAGCGAGTTCAGGAAGCCGATCAGGTCCACCACGTCGGTGTCGATGGACGCATTCTCCAGGGTCACGTGCGTGCCCTCGCCCAGCACCGAGGCCAGGATGGCGTTATGCGTGCCGCCCACCGTCAGCATCTCAAAAACAAAGCGGCCACCGAAATTCGCACCCCGGCTGGCCTGGAAGTTTCCTCCGTCCTCGGTCACGTCAATCCCAATGGCGCGGAAGGCCTTGACGTGCTGGTCCACCGGGCGGAATCCGAACGCGCAGCCACCGGGCATGCTCACGGTGGCTTCACCGGCGCGGCCCAGCAGGGCACCCATCATGATGAACGAGGCACGCATCTTGCTGACCAGTGCGTAGGGCGCGTCGGTGTGCAGCAGCTCGGGGGTGTGGATGGTCAGGCTGTTGGGCCCGGTCCAGGCGTGGCGGGCGCCCACGTGGCTGGCAAGTTCCAGAATGGTGTATACGTCGCTGAGCCGGGGAATGCCATGCAGGGTAATAGGCTCACTACTCAGGAGGCTGGCCACCAGGATGGGCAGGGCGGCATTTTTACTGGGCTGGACAGCCAACTCTCCTCCAAGGGGACGACCGCCTTGGATACGCAGTGGGGATAGATGCATGGTTGTTCCTTTCGGGTGCTGCTGGGCAGCGGGGAAGTAAAGTGAAAAGCCGACCGCTGGCCAACGGCCATGGGGGTCTGTACTGTTTTAACCCCCGTTTCCCCCAACTATGTGAGGGAAACCAATCTCAAGCCGCATAGTAGCAGCGTGAGTAGAGAGTGTCCACGAATATACCGGCCTCATTTTCCGGCCCTTACGTGCGTTAAGTCACGTTAGACCGGGTTGAAAGCCTGAAATGAACAGATAGTTTCACAGGAAAGTTTCAGGCCTTTGTCAGTCGGCAGCCTGGTTTTCCTGGCATTTGCCAGACCCTTCGGCAGACGCCAGGAAAAGCCGGTCTGGGGGTCGGCGTGCAGCCGGAGCCCTCCGGGGCAACTGGGCCGGCGCCGGAGCAGGCTCAGTCGGCGTGGCCGGGGCGCAGAGCCACCTGCACACCGCTGTTCAGGCGGGCCACTGTACCGCTGTCCAAAATCCGGCGGGCCGACAAGTAACGGGGCGACCAGTAGCGGTCGCCCTCCAACTTGTCGATGACCACGCGGCCATAGTAAGAATTGGCATTCACGAACTGGTCATCGCCCAGGTAGATGCCAACGTGGGTCACGCTGCCGCGCCCCACCGTATCGAAAAATACCAGGTCACCGCCGCGCAGTGAAGCGCGGGCCACCGGCTGGCCCACCTGCGCCTGCTGGGCACTGGTACGGGGCAGTGACAGGCCCAGCGGCTGGAAGACCCGCACCACGAAGGAACTGCAGTCCACGCCTGAAGGCGAGTTGCCGCCGTACACATAGGGCGTGTTGAGCATCGCCAGAGCGTTGCGGCGCCAGCCGGTGAGGTCGGCAGCCTCAGGTTCTGCAGCGCTGGGCGCTGAGGACGAGTGGGTGACCGAGAAAGCTGGCGCTGCCGCCAGCACTTCTGCGGGCATGGGGCGGGCCTGAGGCGCGGCCGGCACCGCCAGCCACTGCCCGATTTCGATGGTGTCGCCAGACAGGCTGTTGGCCGACTGCAGGGCTTCCACCGTGACACCGTTCGTGCGGGCCAGGCTGTAGAGCGTGTCCCCCTTCACCACCTGATGGGGCGCGATGGCCGCCACCTTCAGCACCTGCCCCACTTCGAGGTCGTGGGTGCTCAGGCCGTTCAGTTCCAGCAGCTGCGGCACGCTCAGGCCATACTCGCGGGCCAGGCTGTAGGCGGTGTCGCCGCGCTGCACGGTAATTTCATTGTACGAGAACAGGTGCCGGGGGGCCTCGGCGGCAGGCTGGACCTGTTCAAACGCGCCCTGGGCTGCAGCGCTGCCGGCCACGGGAAGGCAGCACATCAGGCCAGACAGGAGGGCAGAGGACAGACGAACACCGGAAAGGGACAATGGGTCAGCAGTTATCGGCATAGGCTCACTCTCTTTCGGGGGCAGCCCACCTCAGCGCAAGTTGCTGCCCGGGTTCAATCTTCATGGAACAATTAGACTTTGCCCACCCACGGTAACATCCATCACTTAGTTTGCCAAGGGCTATTTCTCATCTCCTGCGTCTCTCTCTCCTGTCCAGGTAGCGCCCCAGACAGGGACCCAGACAGGGACAGGGAGTCTCGCTCCGTATGATAGGGACAGGTTGACCAGGCAGCCCAACGGCAAAGCCCCGCGCCCGCCGACTGCTGCTCAGCCCCTTCCTCTCCGCCGAGCGGTCACGCGCTATGCTGTCAGCCATTCATGGAACTTTCCCTTCGCGAACGCCAAAAGGAACGGCGCCGCAGCGAGATTTACGAGGCCGCCATCGCTCTATTCAAGGAATGCGGATTCGAAAACACCACGGCCACCGAGATTGCCCGGGCCAGCGGGGTTTCGCGCGGCACTTTTTTCAACTACTACCCCTACAAGGAAGCGGTGCTGCTCGACTACGGCAGCCTGGTGGTCGAGCAGCTGCAGGCCGAGGCCGGGCGCCGACTGGATGAGGGTCAGCCGCCGCTGCAAGTGCTGTACGACATCTGGTCCCTGCTGGCCGACGAGAACACGCGGGAGCGTGACCTGTTCCCACCGCTGGCCTACGAGGTCATGAATCCCAATCCGGAGCGGGCCCAGACCGCGTACCGGGCCCTGCGCCTCAGCGGCGTGGTGGAACTGATTTTGCGGCCCCTGCACGACGCGGGTGAGCTGCGCTCGGACCTGAGCCTGGCCCGCATGAGCAACCTGATTGCCGACACCTACCTGCTGGTCGCACTGCGCTGGAGCGCCTACGGCACTGGCCGCAGCCTGCACGACGAACTGCGGCTGTCGCTGGACCTGCTGCTGACCGGGGCACTCAAACGCCAAGGGACAGGTTCCTGATTCGGTGCAGGCGCCGGTCGTGACTGCGCCCTGTTGAAGCGGCCCGCGCAGCCGGCGGCAGAGAATAAGCTCAGGGGGCGCCAGCCCGGCAGAGAGGAGGGACACGAGTGGCCAGCAAAAAGAGCAAGCTGGACAAAAGCGAAAAAGGAGCCCGCAAGGAACCGCTGGACCTGCTGGTGGGGCCGCCCAAGCACGCTTGGCCCTTCAGCCGGGGCCTGCTGATTCGGACCCTGCTGCACGCCGGTGCCAGCCGCAAGGAAGCGGCCAGCATTGCCCGGTATGTGGAGCAGTACCTGCGCGACCACGCCCTGAGCCCTATCCGCGTAGAAGACCTGCACGCCCTGCTGGTGCGGGTCACCAGGGCGCAGGGAAGCCGCTCGCTGGCGCGGAAGGTGGCGCAGCAAACGCCCTTTTTTCAGGATATTCAGGTGCGATCGGCCAGCGGCAAGATGCCGTTCTCGCGGTCGGTGCTGGCGCGGCGGCTGGACGACACCGGCCTGGACACCAAGGAAGCCTACGCGGCGGCCCGGCAGGTGGACCTGTACCTGCGCGAGCAGGGCCTGCGAGAGGTGAGCGCCGAGGAGCTGCAGGACTACGCCGCCGAGATTCTGACCCGCAACTACGGCGAGCATTTCGCGCGCACCTACCGCTTTACCCTCAGCCACCAGGGCCGGGTGGGGGTAATCAGCACCGACAGCCCCGAAGAGGTGCAGCCGATTCCGTTTAGCAAGGGCATCCTGATGCAGTCGCTGCTGGCCGCTGGAGCCGCGCCCGACGCTGCCCGCACCCTGGCCCGCGCCGTGCAGCGCGACCTGCAAGGCCAAGAAGACCGGGTGGTGACCCGTGCCCAGATTCGCCGCATGGTCCAGCGCCGGCTACGCGACGAGGCGGGCAAACATGTCAGCGCCCGCTACGGACTGCTGCGGTCCATCCGGCACCTGCCACGGCCGCTGCTGGTCCTGATTGGGGGAGTATCGGGCACCGGCAAATCGCACCTGGCGTCCGAGGTGGCCTACCGCCTGGGCATTCCCCGCATCATCAACACCGACTCGGTGCGTGAGGTCATGCGGGCGATGGTGTCGCCGCAGCTGATGCCTACGCTGCACACCAGTACCTTTCAGGCCTGGAAGCACCTGCTGCCTCCCGGCGAGGAGCGCCCCGACCACCCCGACCGGCTGGCACTGGAAATCGGGTTCCGGGAGCAGGCGCGGCAGGTGTCGGTGGGACTGAATGCCATCGCCCGGCGGCTGGTCCACGAGAACGCCGACCTGGTGGCCGAGGGCGTGCATCTGGTTCCCGGATTTCTGGACGGGCAGCTGGCCGAGGCAGCCATCGTGGTGCCGGTGCTGCTGACTATCCCCGACGAGGACGAGCACCGCGCCCGCTTCGCCCGGCGTGAAAAGGAAGCGGCGGCGCGGGAAGGAAGCCGTTACTTGCAGAGCTTTCAGGAGATTCGCGGGCTACAGGAATATCTGGTCCGGGTGGCCGAGCGCCAGGGAGTCCCCATACTGGACCACCTGTCGCTGGACGAACAGGCCGAGCGGACCGTAGATATCGTGCTGGCGCAGCTGCCGGAAGCCCTGCGCGAACTGGGTGACGACCTGTATGGCGAGGGCGACGAGGAAGAAATGGGCTTTTTGGAATACGCCAGCAGCCTCTCCGGCGTGTCCGGCACTGCGGTGACCGCCCCAGGCTCGCCGCCTGAGGAAAAGGACCTGGCCAGCTCCTAGAGCATTGGACACAGAGGTGGGGCGTTGTTCCGCAAGCGGCAGCGCCTGTCCGGTCCGCCGAGAGCGGGGCACAGCGGTAGCGGTAGTGGTCATGGTGGAGCGGCAGACAGGACGCCCGCCTATCCCCTCTGCCTATCTGAAGACTTCCAGGCCCTGCTCCACCACGCTGGCGTGTGCGGCCACGGTGAGGGTGTGGTCGGCGTTGTAGCCGCCCGCCATCATGCTGACCACCGGCACCCCGGCGTCCCGCGCCCAGGTCAGCACGCGGCGGTTGCGCTCGTGCACTCCGTCCAGCGTGAGGGCGAAGCGGCCAAAGCGGTCGCCGGCCAGCACGTCCGCACCCGCCAGATACAGCAACAGGTCGGGGCGGAAGGCTTCCAGGGCAGGCAGAGCCTGGGTCCTCAGCACCGTCAGATATTCAGCGTCGGTCACGCCGTCGCCCAGGCCCAGGTCCAGGCTGCTGCGCTCCTTGCGAAAAGGGTAGTTGCGTTCGCCGTGAATGCTGAGTGTAAAAGCCCGCGGCTCGTGTTCCAGCAGCGCTGCGGTACCGTCACCCTGATGGACATCCAGGTCCAGTACGGCCACCCGCTGCGCCCAGCCCTCGTCCAGGGCCAGCCGGGTGAGAATGGCGGCGTCGTTCACCAAGCAGAACCCCCCAGCGCGGTCAGCGAAGGCGTGGTGGGTGCCGCCTGCCAGGTTGGCGCCCCAGCCCACGGCGCGGGCGTCATGCAGCGCGGCCAGGCTGCCGCCAGCGGCCCGCATGGCCCGCACCACCACCTCCTCCGACCAGGGCAGGCCGAACTCGCGTTCTTCCTTGCGCGGCACCTCGCCCCGCCGCCAGCGGCGCAGGAAGTGGGCATCGTGGACCCGGCCTGCGTCGGCCCAGCGCAGCTGCGGCGTGGTCAGAATGGGCAGCCGGCCGGTCAGCTGCTGGCGCACCCCTTCGTACTTGTACTGCGGAAAGCGGTGACCTTCGGGCAGCGGAAAGGTGAAGTCGGCCGGGCTGTAGGCGCGGAACGGGTGGGTGAACTCCGGCAGCGACGCAGCCTGCTGCATCAGAGCTTGACGAACTCCTGTAGGCCCAGCACGAACAGCACGGCTCCGCCCACCTCCACTTCCACCGGCTCGGCAGCCAGGCCCTCGCCCTGCTCCGCCAGCGGGATGGCCGGGCTCATCATGCGGCTGCGGGTGCGGCAGCTGGCCGTGATGATGTCCTTGAGTTCGTCCAGCCGGCTGCGGGTCACCCCAATCATCAGGGTGGTGTTGCCTTCGCGCAGAAAGCCGCCCGAGCTGGACAGCCGCGTGGCGTCCAGGCCAGCTACCGACAACGCCCGCATCAGCCGGGGCACGTCGGCATCCTGAATCACGGCCAGCACCAGCAGTTCGGCAGGGACGGCAGAGTAAGGCATGGCCCCATGCTAGCAGAGGCCCAGGAGCATGCTCCGGGCAGGCACGGAAAAAGCCCTGCCCTCTTCTCTGCAGAAGGCAGGGCGAGGGTGGAGCTGCTGGGGAGAAGCTGCTCCGGGCTAGGGCGGAGACGCTCAGGCCAGCGGCTTTTTCACGCGCTTACGGACCACCGGCTTCTTGGCAGCCGAAGCCGACTCGGCCGATTCCGGCTCTGCTCCCGCAGGCTCGGCTGTGACTGCCGGAGCAGAGGCCGCAGCTTCGGTGTCCTCACGGCCCGCATCCTTCGAGGCAGCCTTTTTCGGAGCGGCCTTTTTGGCGGCGGGCTTGGCGGCAGCTTTGGGGGCAGCGGCCTTCTTGGCGGGCTTGGCTGCCGAGCTGGCAGGGTCGGCCCCGTCCGCGTCAGCAGCTTTCTTGGCAACGGTTTTCGGTGCAGTGGCTTTAGGTGCAGCGGCCTTCTTGGCGGCGGGCTTGGCCGCGTCATCGGGGGCGACGCCCGCTTCGGCAGCAGCGGCGGCCTCAGCGGCTTCGGCGTCCAGGGCCTGCTGCTCTTTGAGGCGGAAAATCACCAGGCTGCCCACGAAAGTGCAGGTGATCATGCCGTGCGCGTTGAGCAGCGAGAGCGCGGCCATCACTTCCTCGCGGGTCAGGCGCAGCTGGTCGCTCATGTACAGTGCGGAGTCGGCGCGGCCTTCCAGATATTCGCGGATACGCAGGGCGTCTTCGGTCAGCGGGGTGGCGGGCACGTCGGCCAGGCCAGGGTCGGCCAGGCCGTACACGGCGCGGGTGCCGGTGCCGGGCAGGCGGCGCACCCGGCCCTGGTCCAGCAGGCTGGCCAGCGCGGCGCGCAGGTGCGACAGGGCCAGGCCGGTGGTCTTGGCCAGTTCGGTTTCGACCCATTCGGGCTTGGAATCCAGCGCTTCAAGCACCAGCTTCTCATTGGCGCGGCGGGTTTCCTGCAGGTCTTCCAGCGTGGGGGGGTTAAACATGGGTTCCTCCGTGGGGCGCCGCGTGAGCGGCTTGATGACGTGGCGTGGCGGACGCGGACGGTTTAACCCTGACAGTATGCCGCATAGGAGCGGGCCGGGGACAGACATCCCCACCCATGTCCAGCGCCCCGGGCACTCCGCTCCAACAGCCGGGCTCTTTCTCGCCGCGGGCACGCAGGCCCGGAACCTGACACCCCGCCAACTCGCCCCGCTCTAGACTGCCCGCATGACCCCCTCTCCCCCACTGCTGGAGCTGAAGCAGCTCAGCAAGCGCTACGGTTCCTTTACCGCGCTGGACGGCGTGACGCTCAGCGTGGACGGTGGGCAGGTGTTCGGGCTGCTGGGACCGAACGGAGCCGGCAAGACCACCTTGCTGCGGATTCTGGCGACCCTGCTGCAGCCCAGCGCAGGCACGGCGGCGGTGGCGGGGTTGGACGTGACCCGGCAGCCGGACGCGGTGCGGCAGTGCATCGGCGTGGTGAACGGGGGGATGGGCCTGCCCGCCCGGCTGACCGGCCGCGAGATTCTGCATTCCTTTGCAGGCTTCTATGGCCTGGGCCGCGCACAGGCGGAGGCACGCATTGCCGAGCTGGACGCTGCGCTGGACCTGGGCCGCACGCTGAACACGCGGGCCGGCGAGTACTCCACCGGCATGCGCCAGAAGGTGACCATCGCCCGCGCCGTGATTCAGGACCCGGCGGTGCTGATTCTGGACGAGGCGGCTAGCGGCCTGGATATTTTTGCCCGCCGCGCCCTGCTGGACTGGGTGGCGGCGGCGCGCCGGCCAGGGCGGCTGACCCTGTACTCCACCCACGTGATGAGCGAGGTGGAAGAGGTCTGTGACCGGGTGGCCGTGCTGCACGGAGGCCGGCTGCTGGCCGAGGGCACCCAGCCGGAGCTGCTGGCACGCACGGAGGCCGGGACGCTGGAGCAGGCTTTTTTCCGGCTGGTAGAGCAGGATGAAGCGGCGCAGGTGGGAGCGGCCCATGCGCTCTGACTTTGTCTGGCGGGTGGCGGCCCGCGACCTGCTGTCCACGCTGCGCGACACCCGCACGCTGCTGGGCACGGTCCTGATTCCGCTGGTGCTGATTCCCGCACTGATGCTGGGAATGCCGCTGCTGCTGGGGCAGTTTATCGGCGGGCAGGCACAGGAGCGGCAGAAGGTGGGGGTCATGGGTACGCTGCCGCCTGGCCTGCGGGCCGAGCTGGAACGGGGCGGCGCGGGGGCAGCGACCCAGACCGCTGAACCGGCGCTGTCCGGCGTGGAGCTGGTGCCGCTGGCCGCCGCCACACCCGAAGCCGCCCGCCAGGCCGTGCAGAGCGAAGAGGTGGACGCCGTCATCCGCGTCACAGCGCCGCTGCCGCAGCGTGAAGGCGACGCGCCCGCTGCGGTGCAGGTGTTTGCCAAGCTAAACTCGCTGGCTGCACAGACCGGCGCGCTGGGCAAGGTGGAAGCGGCCGTGGACAACTACAACCGCCGCCTGGCAGCCCGACGGCTGGAAGCGGCGGGCCTGAGCGAAGAAGACCTTTCGCCGGTCACGCTGGACCCGCAGGACGCCGCCACCGCGCAGGAGGCGAGCAGCGGGCAGCTGGCCTTCCTGATTCCGCTGCTGATGCTGAACTTCATCCTGTCGGGGGCGATGGCGACCGCGCTGGACTCCACAGCTGGAGAAAAGGAGCGCGGCACGCTGGAAAGCCTGCTGGTCAGCCCGGTGCGCCGGGGCGAGGTGGTGGCGGGCAAGCTGCTGGCAACGACCCTCAGCGCACTGGTGGCGGCCCTGTTCAGCGTGCTGGGCTTTCTGGGCACCGGACTTATCGCCGGGTATCTGCTGCTGCGCGGCGGCATGCAGGCCGAGCTGTCGCAGGCGTTCGGCGGACAGCTGACCCTGAGCGGAGGCAGTGTGCTGGGGCTGGCGCTGAGTGCCGCCGGGGCCGCCCTGCTCATCAGTGCGCTGCTGATTGCCCTGAGCATCTACGCCCGGTCCTACAAGGAAGCGCAGACCTATGTGACACCGCTGTCACTGCTGATTGTGGTGCCCGCACTGTTTCTGCAATTCAGCGACGGCTTCGCTTCCGCCTTTTACGCCGTGCCGCTGTTTGGCTCCATGCTGAGCGTGATGGATGCTGTGACCGGCACCCTGAAATGGCCGCAGCTATGGCTTTCGCTGGGAGCCAATCTGCTCGGCACGCTGCTGCTGGGCGCTCTGGCGCTGCGCTCCTTTTCACGCGAAGAGGT
The DNA here is from genome assembly GCF_000190555.1 of Deinococcus proteolyticus MRP. GTDB lineage: Bacteria > Deinococcota > Deinococci > Deinococcales > Deinococcaceae > Deinococcus > Deinococcus proteolyticus. The sequence goes on along the minus strand of NC_015161.1, from coordinate 738,912 downwards.
GATTTTCCGGAATTGAGGCTGCCCATCCTCCCCCGTCTCCACCAACCTGCGCTCAACCAGCCCACCAGCCCGCCAGCCCCACCGTGCTGGCGCTGGCCCCGGCTGAGGCGGCGGCAAGTCCCGCTTGAGACGGACGCTGGGTGGGAAGTATCCGGATACGGAGAGGTTTTTGTACACCTGAGCAGTGGCCCCGCCGTCCAAAGGTAAAAATGGACCTGAATAAGCACACATCTTGCCCAGCGGCCCTGCGCCTTAATCTGGGTTCATCTGGCGCTCAGCGGCTAAGCTGAGATTTTGGCAGCACGCCGCAACTCGCGGCCACAGCTTTATTCCGGCGGGCAGCTTGGGCTTCCCGCGGCCCCCTTCCCCGGCAAGCGGGAATACGAGGTAAACATGATCAAGGGCAAAGAACTGCTGGGACGCCATGTGGTGGACCTGAGCACCGGCGAGCGGGTAGACAGCGTGCGTGACATCGTCTTCGACCACGGGGCCAATCTGGTACTGGGCCTGGTGGTGGACGGGGGCGGCAGCTGGCTGCGCCGGCGCGACCGCGTCATTCCTTTCGCCGCCGTGTACTCGGTAGGCGAGGACGCCGTAATGATTACCTCGGCGCAGGACGCTGCCAGCGACGAGGAACAGGCCCGCATGAAGGAAATCATGGATTCCAAGGTGAACCTGATCGGCATGACGCTGCTGACTTCGCAGGGCGAGGACCTGGGCAAAATCGGTGACGTGGTGTTCGACGAGTACTCGGGCCGCGTGGAAGGCTACGAGGTGACTGGCGGCCTGTTCGCGGACGTGGCCGGGGGCCGCGCCTTCGTGCCTGCTCCTGAAAGCGTGCAGATTGGCAAGGACGTGGCCATCGTGCCGGCCAGCGTGGCCGAAGAGATGCGCCGCAGCGGCGGCGGGTGGCCTGCCCCTACCGGCGAAGAACGCGCCGAGCTGGGCGGCGACTACAGCCGTGAGGAGCTGGCCGAGCAGGCGGCGCAGCGCCAGCGCGACTATCTGGTGGGCCGCATCGCCGGAACCAGCATCATCCTGCCCGACGGCACCGTGGTGGCCGAGAAGGGCGAACCCATTACCGACGAACAGGTCACCCGTGCCGAGCGCTCCGGCCGCCTGATGGTGCTGAGCAGCACTTCGCTCAGCCCCGAGGAAGTGGCCGGAGCGGAGGCCGCCGAGAAGACCCCCGAAGAGGATGCAGCCGGAGCCGAGAAAGGAAGCGCCGTGGAAGCCGGGCCGCCCGCCACGGTGCGGGAGGCAGAAGCAGCTCCTCAACCGGCCGCACCGGCTACCCCCGAGCCGCTGACAGAGCCCGGCGAACCTGCGCTGCTCAGCTTCAGCGAGATGGTGGGCCGCCGGGTGCGCGAGGACGTGACCGACGCCCAGGGCAACCTGCTGGCCGCACAGGGCCAGATGATTACGCCTGCCGTGCTGACCCGCGCTGAGGAACTGGGGATGCTGGAAGACATTCAGCTGCACCTGCGGGAAGGCACCGAATCCGCCGCCGAGCCGCTGGACCTGGGCGAGTACGAGCGCCGCAGCGCCGACACGTTGCTGCCCCGGCCAGCAACGCCTGCAGCCACAACAGCTGCACCCGCAGTGACGGACACCACACCACCCGCCGAGCTGGAAGAAAACCCCAGCGCCACTGTGCCCATGACTGCGCCCATGCCCACGCCCGCAGCCGAACCCGGCAGCCCGGACCTGCTGGACACAGCTCCACTGGACATGGGCCGACTGGACACAGCCCCACTGGACACGGCCCCGCTGCACATGCCCGAGCCGGAGCCGCCTGTCCAGGCGCAAACCGCAGACGTGGACCTGATTCCGGGCGGAGAGGGCCGCCTGACGGCGGTGCCCAGCCCGGAGCCGCAGGACCGGCCGATACGGGCGCGGGCGGAGCAGGTGGTCCACCTCAGCGAGCCGACCCCGGCGCCGGAACCGGGCCTGCTGGAAAAGGCCCGCCGCTGGCTGGACGACCGCCGCGAGGACCTGCTGCACGACCCCAGCGAACGCGAGCTGGTCCAGGTCTACGAGCAATGGGGCGCACCGGTCACGGCGCCGCCAGAGCCGGCCTTGCCACAGGAGCAGGCACAGGTTAGAGAAAGAGAAGCCGCAGAGCACTCCTCGGCACTGCCTCCCCGTCCCGCGCCGCAGCCGACAGTGCAGCGCCAGACCCATGTGCAGGCACAGGCTGCCCCCACGCCGGACGCAGCGGACGAGGGAGAAACCCTGGTCCTCCGTGGCCCCGCTCCACAGCTGACCGACCTCCCGCAGGACGAGCAGCCGCCCGCCCCACTGCTGGCCCAGCCGGTAGACCTGGACCTGACGGGGCCCGCTCCGCTGGCTCCAGCCGCTGACCCCCTGCAACCGGTCGGCGGCCAGGCCGACCTCAGCGAAACGGCCGGCGAACTGCGGGCCGAGCTGGCCCACCCTGCTCCAGCACCGCACCACGCGCCCCAGCCAGCGCTGCCCCAGACCGAGCTGACAGCCGACCCCCTGCAGCCGGCGGGTGAGGAGCCGCCGGCCTACGCTCAGGCAGTCGAGACTGTGGCAAATACAGCTGCGCCAGATACAGCTGCGGCTCTGGCAAACGCAGAGGCCCACGAGCCAGCGCTGGCCCAGAGCGCAGACAGCGCTGAGGGGTTCAATCAGGCCACCATTGAGAACATCGTGCAGCAGGCTTATGGCTGGCCGGTCGAGCGTACGGTACGGGCCGAAAGCGGTGAGGTGGTCCTGGCCGAGGGCGGACGGGTCACTCCTGCCGCAGTGGCCGAAGCCAAGCGCCTGGGCGTGCTGCGCGAACTGCTGAGCGCCGTGCGGCGCGGCGAGTAAGGCAGGCCAGTACGGGTAGGGTGCCGGGGTCTCCTTTGCGGGACCGGCGCCCTGCCACTGCCTACCCAGCCGCTATCATGGCCGCCGAATGACGCAGTCCACTGCCCTTACCCTGCTGCCTCCCGCTGCTCTGGCAGAGGACGAGTTGCTGCCCTACCGGGTGCAGCTGGTGCGGCCCGGCGCAGAGCCGTTCGAAGGCAGTTTGGGTGACCTGGCAGCGGCACTGCGGTCGGGCGAATTGACCCCCGAACAGGTGCCGCTGCTGGAGCTGACCGGAGCGGTGCTGGCCTGGCTCAGGCAGCACCCCGCCTGGCAGGAGGGCCGCCCGCCGGCCGAGGTGCTGCCCCCATTGGCAGCGGTGATTGCCCTCAAGGCGCGGCTCCTGCTGCCACCAGCCCCGCCCTCAGAGGAGGGGGACGGGGAGACCGAGGACTGGTCCGAAGCCTGGGACGACGTGGCTGGCGGCGTAGAAGCCCTGGCCGAGCTGGACCGGGCGGTGCACTTTCTCAGCCAGCGCCGCACAGAGCGCAGCGGCCTGATTCCAGCCCCGGTGCCCCGGCCGGGGCTGGACCTGCCGCGCCGCCAGCGTCCCCCCCGGCAGGGGCAGAACCTGCGCCGTTTGCTGGAAGCCGCCCGCGCCGCCGTACGCGAGGTGGACGTTCCCCTGCTGGCCCGCGAACGCCTCAGCCTGCAAGGGGCACTGAGCGCCCTGTTGGCCTTCGGGCGGCGGCTACGGCACTTCAGCTTCAGTGGAATCACCGCGCAGGACTGGGGCGAGCGCACCACCTATTTCGCGGCGCTGCTCGAAGCGGTCAAGACCGGCGAGCTGCGGGCCGAGCAGGCCGAGCCTTACGGCGACATTCAGGTCGAACTGGGCAGCGGGAATGTTGAAAGCGCGCCGCCCGCTGCGCCCTAAAAGCTCTCCAGAAATTCGTGGAGGCGGGCGCAGCTCCGCAGTGAGGCGACGCCGCACGGTTGACAATGCTCTGCCCGAAACCTTTATCTGTCCAGAACCTCGCGCAGCCGTGCCAATGGATGGCGGGAATAGGAAAAGCCCCCACCCACCGGCGGGGGCCTTCTTGCCTACGGCCAGCCGCGCCCTTACGGAGCGGGCGTGGTCGCAGCGGCGGAGCCTTCAGCGGCGGCGCTCGCGGCGCCCGAGGCGTCATCCACGATCACCCCAGGTGCGCCCGCAGGATCCGTAGTGGTCTGTGTGCCCGAAGCCGCCGCTCCGGAAGCGGTTTGGGCTCCCGAGGCGTCGGCGGGAGCATCGGCACCCACGCGGGCTTTCTGGGCGGCCAGCACTTCTTCCAGCTTGTTCACAGGTTTCAGGGCGGCCACCTTGCTGCTCAGGAACTTCTCGCCCTCGGCGGCCTGCTTCTCGTTGAAGAGGCTGGCCTTCAGGCTGGTGCGTACCTCGTCCAGCGGCAGCACGCGGCCCTGCTGCAGGTCGGTCACCGCCACGACCTTCCAGCCGTCGCTGGCCTGCACGATGTTGGTAAGGCTGGTGCTGCCCACCGCACGCAGCTCGCCTTCAAAGATGGACTGCAGGACCGAGGGTTCCATCAGGTCGGTGTCGGGGGCCACCTGTCCGCGCTCGGAAACAATGCCCCCAGCGGCTGTGGCCGCCTGCGTGAAGTCGCCGCCCTGCCAGTCCTGGCGGAAAGCCAGCGCCTGCTCGCGGCTGGGGAAGGTCGCTTCCGACACCACGGCGCTGGCGGGCGTCTGGAACTGCTGCTGGCGCTCCTGATAGGCGGCCTGCAGGTCCTCGTCGGTCACCTTAACATTGCGGCCCCCGTAGGCAATCAGGCCACTGACCAGGTCCTGGCGGGTGCCCACCACCGGGATATTCTCCGCCTTCACGATGCTGGGCGCGGCATATTCCTGAATCAGCTGCTCCACCACCGAGGGCTTGAGCATGCCGTTGACCATCTCGGTCAGCTGACCGCCTTCCATGCCCTGCATCATCATCATCAGCTGCTGGTTCTGCATCACGCGGCCCACCACTTCCGAGTAGGGAACCTTGCGGCCGCCGACTTCGGCCACGGTGGGGTCTTCGTACTTCCAGGCCGGGTCCACCACTTCAATCTTGGCACCCGCCAGCTGCTCATCCATAAAGGCTTCCACGGCGGCCCGCTTCTTGCTCTTTTCCAGCTCGGTCTTGACTTCCTCTTTGACGGTCTCAAAGGGCTTGGTTTCGGGGGGCAGCAGTTCTTCGACCTTCACGACGTAAAAGCGGCCGCCGCTGGCCACCACGTCGGTCAGGCCGGGCGCGGGCAGGGCCTGCACGGCAGCGGCGACCTCTTCGGGCAGCACCACCGGCTCCACGGGCTGGAGCGCGCCGCCCTCGCCCAAGGCGCCCAGGGCGCCGCCATTCTCGGCGTTCTCGGTGCTGTTCTTCTTGGCGAGCTCGGCAAAGTCGGCGCCGCCGCGGGCCTGAGCCAGCAGCTCACGCGCCTTTTTCTCGTCGTCCACCACAATCTGACGGCCCCTAAGGCGCTGCTCGGTCTGGAACAGCGTGGGGTTCAGGTCGTAGTAGGTTTTCATCTCCTGCTCGGTGGCGGCAGGGACGGCGGCTTCGATGGCCTCGTTCTTGCGCTGAACGGCCAGGCCTTCTTTGACCTGCTCGCGGTATTCCGAGTCGCTCAGGCCCACGCGCTGCAGGGCGTCGGTCCAGGCGGCGTCGTCGGTCAGGTTGTTCTGCTCGCGCACCTTGGTCACTTCGGCGTTCACGTCTTCGCGGGTCACGTTGATGTCACGCGCCGCCTGCACCATCAGCTCCTGGCGAACCACCTGCGAAATCATGAAGGTGCGGAAGTCGTCTTGCAGCGCCTTGCCCTGCGAGGCGAACGGCGAAGGGTTGTTGTCCTGAATCTTTTGCAGCTTCTCGGCAGTGATGGCCTTGCCGTTCACGCGGATGGCCGGAGTGCCCTGTTCGCCGCGCACAGCGTTCGTGATGGTCTTGGCGCCGTCACCGGGCAGGAACTGCAGGGCCATGCCGCCGACCATCAGCAGGGCAAGAACGGTCAGCAGAGCATTGAGAGCGGTTTTCTTATTCACTTGAAGTCCTCCTCAGAGACGTGATACTTTACTTGAGCTTGCGCGTACCCGTAGCTCAGCTGGATAGAGCGTTAGCCTCCGGAGCTAAAGGTCGTTGGTTCGAATCCAATCGGGTACACCACACAAAAGAGCGCCACCCCGCAGGGTGGTGCTTTTTCGTTGGCTGGAGGTTAACTCCGGCTGCCAGCAGCTGTGGGCCTCCCTCAAACACGCGGGCGATTGTATCACGCACCTCTATGAGCTTCCTGGCCCGGCCTGCCCCGCAAAGGCAAGGCGCAGCCTCTTTCCCAGCGCAGCTGACCCGCTAAGATTCAGCCCATGACTCTGCATTCTCTTCTTCTGGCCCTTCCCGGCAGCTACAGCGGCCCCGTACAGGTGCAGCAGGCCCCCTACGGCGCGGTCGGCACCGGCGAAGGCACCCTGGCCGCGCTGCTGGCCCAGCCGCTGATTGCCGCTTCGCTGAGCACGGGCGGCACCCAGTTCGTCCTGGGCAGCCCCGACAGCGCACCCTTGTCTCTGGAATACGTCGCTCTGGCCGAAGCTGCCGGAGCGCAGGTCCGCCGCGTGGCGACCGGCGGAGACGCCGAGCACATCGATACCCTGATCCCCGCTGGGGTCACGGCTACCTACCACGGCGCACAGTACCTGGCCTACGCCAGCGGCCACGCCGCCGAAGCGCAGGAGGCCGACCGCCTGCTGGCCACGCTGGCAGCCAGGTGCGCCGGCGAGGACACCGAAGGCAACCCCGCCCGCGAGCTGGCCTGGCGGCTGCATGGGCGCACCCCGCTGCTGCTGGCCGACGAGGGCTCGGAAGGGCTGGTGCTGGCCTGGCAAAACCTCTTGGCCCGCACCGGCAAAAGCTACAGCGTGCCGGTGCTGGGCGACCCCCTCCCGGTGCTGAGCGGCATGTTCGAAGCCCAGCACGAGCAGGGCGACGCCAAGGTGGGCCTGATTCTGGGCGACCTCAGCCCCCGCCTGGACGTGGGCCGCGAAATCATGGAAAGCCGGGTGGACGAGGTGATTCACCTGCCCTTCCCGGAACCCAGCGCCGAATCTGGTGCAGACAGCGACTACGCCCCTGGGCTGGCGCTGTGGTACCTGGGAGCATGGACCGCCCTGTACCTGGCCGAAATCGCCGGGCAATCACCGGAGGACAGCCCCGTGCTGCACCGCGCCCAGGCCGAGCTGAGCGGCGAAGCACCGGAGAACTGAGCCGCGACTGGACAGCGCAGAAGAGGACCGGGGTAAGGTGTGTTCTGCTCTGCCCCGCTCCCCCCGCCTCCACGGCCCGCCCGGACCTGCAGCATTTGACGGCATGACCGCGCCTCAGGGAAAAGCGCCGGGAGTTCCCCTTTTGCCCGTTGCCCCCCGCTCTCGCTGAGTCCATCTGCGGCGTCCAACCAGCCGGGTCAGTCGTCGCCCACAGCTTCCAGGGGCAGGGGCGGCGTGGCTGCCTCCTCTACCCCCAGTCCGCTCAGTGCCCGGACAGCCCCGTCCCAGCCGGCTTCGTCCAGTGTCAGGTAGGCGTGGGCCCACTGGAAGCGGTGGTAGCCTTCCGCTCCCTGGGGCGCGGCGTCCAGCGCGGCCAGTGTTTCGCGCCCCCAGGCAAAGGTGACGGGCGGCGCCGCAGCAGGCCGCTCCTGCAGCCAGCGCTCCAAGACGCCGGTGGGCGGCAGGTCAAACAGCACCAGCGGCAGCGCTGGCAGCGGGTCGCCGGGCTGCAGGTAGTGCAGCTCCGGCAAGCGGGCGGCGAGCGAGGCCCGCAGTGTTTCACCGGCATAGACAGCCACGCCACGGCCCACGGCCTTCAGGCGGGCCATGACCTGCTCGGGGGTGCGGCGCACCGCCAAACGCGCCGCAGCCACCTGGGCCTGAGGCGCGGCCAGGGTCAGCGCCTGGGGCGGGCGCAGTTCTTCCGCTTCCCACTCGGCCGACACCCGGCCCCGGAACTCCGAGCGCCGCAGCCGCACGGCCAGGTCACGGGGGCCTGTGGCCGCGTCTTGCTCGCGGAACTTGATCCCACGCAGCCCCGCCGCCTGGAACTGCAGGCAGTCTCTGTTCCTGCCGACCAGACGGGTGCCGCTCAGGGGTGAACGCAGGTGCCACAGCGGTGGCCGCAGCCCCTCGCCGTAGGGCTCGAAGGCTTGCAGCTCCTGCCACAGGTCCAGCGTGGCGTAGGTGGCAGGCAGCGGCGCATCCAGCGTGACGTGCGGCACTGGCACCGGGAACTGCGCGGCGTAGTCCTGCAGGCGGTCACGCAGCCGGGGCAGGTTGGCTTCTTCCAGGGAGAAGCCTGCCGCGCCAGGATGCCCGCCGTACCTGAGCAGCAGGTCGTGGCTGTAGCGCAGCCCCCCCACCGCGCTGATCCCCGGCGTGGAGCGCACCGACCCCTTGCCCTGCGCCACGATATACACCGGCCGGTAGAACTGCTCCAGCAGCTTGCTGGCCACAATCCCCATCACGCCAGGGTGCCAGTCCGGGCGGGTGACCAGCAGGGCCCGTTCGCCGGGGTCCACCAGGTCCAGCGCCTCGCGGTACATCCGGTCTTGCAGCTCGCGGCGCTCCTCGTTGCGGACCTCCAGGTACTGCGCCAGCGCCCCCGCCCGCTGCGGGCTGGACGTGGTGAGCAGCTCCAGCGCCCGGTCCGCTTCGCCCATCCGCCCGGCCGCGTTGATACGGGGAGCCAGCACAAAGGCCACGTCCCGCGCCGAGGGCTGGGCCACCCCACTCAGTTCCAGCAGTGCCCGCAGTCCCACGATGTCAGTGCCGGGCAGGGCCGCCAGGCCCACACCCACCAGGGCCCGGTTTTCGCCGGTCAGCGGGGCCACGTCGGCAATGGTGCCCAGAGTAGCCAGGGCACTCAGCGGGCGCGGCTCGGGCAGCCCCAGCTCCTGATGCACGGCCCACAGCAGATGGTAGGCCACCCCCGCGCCGGTCAGGTTGTGGAGGGCCGGGTCGTAGTTGGCCGTCAGCTCCGGGTGGACCACCAGACAGTCGGGGAAGGTCGGCGGCGGTGCATGGTGGTCGGTCACGATGACATCGGTGCCGCGTTCCAGCAGGCCGGCCACCTCTTCGCGGTTGGACACACCGCAGTCCACTGTGACCAACAGGTCACAGCTCTGCGCGTGCTCGTCCAGCTTGGAGGGGTGGATGCCGTAGCCCTCCTCCAGCCGGTGTGGAATAAAGCCGTGGACATCGGCGTCCAGGGCCTGCAGGCCCAGCACCAGCGTGGCTGTGGCGGTCACGCCGTCGGCGTCGTAGTCGCCGTGAATGCGGATGCGCTTGCCGGCGCGAATGGCCTGCACCAGCCGCCGCGCCGCTTCACGCAGGCCAGGGTTAGGGGTCAGGCGGTGTTCGGGAGACAGCAGCTCAGGGCGCAGGCCGCGTCCGTACACCCACTGCGCTGCCGGCGCCGAGAGGCCGTAGCGCTCCATGAGGTCTCGCAGGGCGGGCAGCGGAGCGGGGCGGGCCAGTTGCCAGCGGGCCGCGGGGGTCAAGACGGCTCCTCGGCGGCAGGGGCCGCAGCCGGCGGCAGCTGGCCGCGCAGCAGCGCCTGCAGGTGCCGCTCGCGCTCGGCCAGCAGGCGCTCGGCGCGCAGGCGCTGCATGTTCAGTCCCAGCAGCACCGGCAGCAGCAGCAGCAAGGTCCACACCGAGCCCAACGCCGCAAACCCCACCAGACCCTGCGCCTGTGACACCAGCGAGACCTCCGGCGAGAACAGCCACGGCACACTCAGGGTGCCGCCGTTTTCCAGTGCGGTCAGCACCAGCAGGCCGCCCAGCAGCACGGTCACCACGACCTGGAGAGCGAACAGCACTTGCACAGTCAGGAGTCTAGCAGGCCCGGCTGCGCCGCAAAGGAGCGGCCGCTTCCTTCAGGCGACCCTGCCGCCTTCCCTGGCCGCGCCCTGGTCGTCCCGCGCTGCTGTCAGCCGCTGGCCGGCAGGCACGACAGGACATGCCGGGCACGCGGCACCTTTTTGGCCCGCTCGGCGGCGAACTCGTACGGCTCGTTCATCATCAGCCAGTACAGGTCGTGCAGGTAGGTAAGCGACAGGTAGGCCCGCAGCCGCCGCAAGACGGGCGGAGTGCGCCCCGGCAGCAGGCCCAGCACAGCGGCCAGGCTCTCGTCGGCGCCCAGCAGGTCCAGCGTTCCCGTCTTGAGGAGGGCCAGGTCGCGGAGGGGGTCGTCCCAGTCGGCGTTGGTCCAGTCAATCAGCATCACCTCGCCGGCCGGGTCAATCAGGATGTTGTCCTGCCACAGGTCCAGGTGGCAGAACGACGCCGGCTGCGCGAACTCGCCGGCGTGCAGGGGGCCTTCTACGGCGGCGAACAGGTCGTCAAGCCCCTGCGAGGCCAGCACGCGGCGGAACTTGCGCAGCCGCTCCTCCACTCGGCCCACGTCCACCTCGCCCTGCTGCACAGCATGCAGGCGTGAGAGCTGCACTTTCAGCTGCGGCAGCGCGGCCGGCAGCGTGGCCGCCGTGACCCGCTTGCCTTCAAAGCGGCGCATGACCAGCGCCTCGGCGCCGTCGGCCACCAGGGTGTCCACCACCCAGTGGCCCAGGCCTGCGCGGCGCAGGTTCGCGGCCTCGCGCTCGGCTTTGCCCACGCCGCTGCGGTACACCTTGATTACTGACTGGCCGTCCGCCGTGGCGTACACCCGGCTCTGCATACCTGTGCCCATGCTGCTGAGCGGTCCATACCTGGCGGTCAGTTCAGGCAGGCGGATGGTAGGGCCGTCGGTCACCTCGGCATGATAGCGGGCGCTGGGGCACCGGGGGCAAGGCTGCACCAGACCGCCAAGTACACCACTTGCAGGCCGCGTGCTCCGGAGGTCCGGCAGCTGCACTTCACCCAACTTCACCCAACCGGCGGGGCGGCCCCGGCGGCACAGCCCCCGCCCCCTACAGCTTCAGGTCAGGGGTGCCGAACTTGTCCTGCAGAAATCTGCCGTTGGCCAGCAGCTCACCGGTATCGCCCTGGGCCACGCTGACCGTGATGCTCTCCAGCGTCTGCTCCAGCAGGGCCAGCTGGTCCAGCAGCACCGCGTGCGGCGTGCGGCCGCTCAGCAGCACGTGCTGCTGAGCGTAGCGGGGCGGCAGGCGCAGGTAGTTCTCGAAGGTTTCGGGCAGATAATCGGTCACGATTTGGCGGATGGTAAAGGCGTGGGGGTTGCCCTGCAGTTCCAGCTCACGCAGGCGCGGCAGCAGGTCGTCCAGCTGCGCTTCGAGGCGTGCCAGCCGCGCCTGCACGTCGGGGGCGACCCGGCCGTGCAGCCCGCGCAGGAAGGTTTGCAGCTCGCCGCGCAGGGCCTGCTGCCCGGCCAGTTCTTCCAGTTGCAGGTCGGTCTGGGTCTGCGGCGTGACCAGCACCCCGAGCGCGTACAGCCCCAGCACGATGGGCAGCCAGAACGCTTCGAGCAGCCCGGCAAAGTGCGCCAGCAGCCCGGCGACCGCCAGCAGCGTGCCCACCAGATGGCGGGTGGAACGCAGGTGACGCTGCAGACCCGCTGCCCATCCGCCCGTCTGCCCGCCTGCTGCCCGGCTCACTGATAGCCCCGGATTTCCTTGAAGGCGGCCGCCAGGTTCTGTTGCCCGTCGAAGGTGCGCCCGCCGGTCAGCGCCGCCACCTCGTTCATCTCCTGCACGTCGCTGTCGCCGAACAGCACCGTAAAGGTCTTGACGGACCGCGCCCCGGCCGGCAGCGCCGCGTAAAAGTCGCGGAACTCGTTCAGACTTGGCCCGGCGGTGCCTTCGCCGTCGGTCATCAGCACCACCGAGGTGTAGCTGCCCGCCGGAGCCGCCGCCGCCTGGCGGTACGCCTCGGACAGCGCGCCGTAGATGTTGGTGCCGCCGCCCGCCTGCAGCGCCCCGCCTGCCGCCGCGATGGCCTGCAGGTCGGCGGCGCGGCTGGCCTTGTTCACCTGAAAGGACCTGACAGCCTCCACGTCGCCGGAAAAGGGAATCAGCGTGACCCGCTCGCGGTCGGCAAACGCCGCGAAACGCCAGCCCAGCGAGGTGTCGGCCCCGCTGAGGTTGCCCAGTGCCGCCTTGAGAGCTTCCAGCCGCTTACCTTCCATGCTGCCGCTCACGTCCAGCACGAAAATGGTGTTGGCCGGTCGGCGCACGTCGTTCAGGTAGCTGCCCAGAATGGCGTCGATGGTGCCCGCAGAGGCCGGAAAGGGCAGTTCCACCAGCATTCCGGGCGGAAACTCGCTGCTGAGGGCCACCCCCGGCGCGGCGGGGCGGCGCAGTGTCTCCTGCATGATGCGCTGCTGCACCTGCGGCGAGCGCAGCCGGTCCACCAGCGCCTGATACTCGCTGCGGCGTGCGTCATTCAGCAGCATCAGCGGATAGTCGGCGGTGACGAGGCCGTCGGACGGGTAAATCAGCTTGAGCGGTTCTTGCAGCCGCCCGCCCCGGTTCAGCGACAGCAGCACCGATTCGTAGTTGATCAGGCCGTTCAGTTGGCTCCGGCCCTGGTCGGCCACGTAGGCGTCGGCCAGCCAGCCGCTGGAGCCGGAGGTGAGCACCTGCCCCTTAAAGAACTGCTTGAGCGCCCCCGCCTGCACGTCCCCGGCCGTGATGGCGTCTCCCTTGCCGCTCAGCGCCGCCGTAATTCCAATCAGTGCGGTCATGCCGCTGTTGGAGGCGGCAGGGTTGGCCATGCCGTAGTGCAGGTCGCCGCTGGCCACCCTGGCGGCGATGTCCTTCCAGCCCACCGGGCGGGTGTCCCAACCCCAGGCTTTGGCGTCGCTCTCCTTGACGCCCAGCACTACCGGGGACAGCATGATTTTCTCGCTGGAAAGGATGCGCCCGCCCAGCCCGCCCTGCAATTCCAGGTACTTGGCGTGCGAGAACCACACCAGGTCCGGCCCCGCCGAGTTGCCGGCCCCTGCGCCGGCCTGCAACTCGGCCACGCCGTCCAGCGTGCCGGTGTAACGCATGTTCAGCCGCACGCCGACTTCCCCGGCCACCTCGTCCAGCAGCGGTTCCAGGTCTTTGAGTTCCGAGCCGGCCATCACGTTCAGCACCGGGCCGCGCTCGCCCAGCGTGTCCGGCGTGGCCCCGGCGTCCGCCGTGCGGTCGGTGCAGCCCCCCAGCGCAGCGGCGAGGAGGACGGCGGGCAGCCAAGCAGCGGCGCGGCAGTTCATGGGTACTCCTTTTCGATCTGGGCAATCATGGCGTTCAGCACCTCCTGGCTGGGTTCCTGGGCCAGGTCCACCAGGCTGGCCGGCACCTTGACCCCGCTGGCCTGCACGGCCCCAGCGAACTGCGCGGCGTCCGGCGTGCGGAAGCCGTACTGCGCGGCCAACTGCTGCAACTGCGGGTCCTCGGCCAGGGCGTGACCGAGTGTTTGCCCGGCGGCGTCCAGCGGCACCAGCACATGCTTGGCGTAGATGGTGGGCCGGGGATACAGCAGCGTGGCCCCGGCCGGCAGTCCCCCGTGCCCTGCCTGCTCAAGGAACTGCGCTTCGTAAATCACTACCAGCGGCGCCTTGCCGGCTCCCAGGGCCAGATAATCCTCGAACGGCCCCGCCGAGGAGTTCTCCTGGAAACCCTGACGCAAAAACAGCGGCATGGCTTCACGGGCCAGGGCCGGCGCTTCGGCCACCTGCGGCACCGCCTCGCTGTTCAGCAGATAGGCAACCAGCGCCAGGTACATGGCCGCCGAGTTGGACTTGCGGACATCGGTGGTGTTCAGCAGCAGCGACCGCTTGGAGGGATAGGCGTCCGCGCCCCTGAGATCACTCCAGCGCTTGCCCGACTGCATCAGCGGCAGCAGCGCCCGCATGTCCAGCCAGCTGACGCCCTGGTCCTGCTGCACCAGACCGTTTCTTTTCAGCAGGCCCGCGACCGGCTCCCAGGACGCCACCGCCAGCGGCGTGTAAAAGGCGTCGTAGGTCTGGGCGGCCCCGGAGCGCTTTTTCAGCACCTCGGCGGCGGACACTCCGGCAGGAAAAGCGAAGCTGTAGCCGGCCAGGTCGGCCCCGGCCATCTCACGCGAGCCGGCCTTGACCGCCTGCACCTTCAGTCGGTATTTCTTTTTCAGCGTGGCCTGCACCTGTGGGTCGGCGAAAAAGGCCTCTTTCTCCGACCCCACCAGCCCTTTCACTTCCTTGACGCTGGCCTGTGTGGCCGAGTACCAGATCCCTGCGGCCAATCCTACGGCGAGGAGGATGTTCAGCAGCAATGTCAGTGTCTTGCGCATAGATGTGGTCTCGTGCCCGCATTGTGCGTCCCGGGTGTCAGCCGGGGGTCAGTATGTGGCAAAGACAACAAAGTGCAGACAGAGAGGGAAGTGGAGGGATCTGCGCCCCTTCATTCACACCAGCCCTCCTCACTGGCCCTGCCGACAGCTCGCCAGCGGTTGGTCGCGGCCCAGTGGGCGAATATAAAAACATCCAGGGATGATCCTGGGGTCGTGCTCGCGGAGGGCTGTTGAAGCGAAACATAGCCGTAGGGCAGCCAGCGGCTGAGACTCGCTCGGCGCTCTCCTCTGGAGCTGTACCAGTCGGCGCTCACCAACGAAATAGAACTGAGGGGCGGCCCTCAGTTCACATTCGCTCCGCTCAGTTGGGTGAATTATTCCCACTCAATCGTCGCCGGTGGCTTGCCCGTGATGTCGTATACCACGCGGTTCACCTCATGCACCTGATTCACGATGCGGTTGCTCATCGTGCCCAGGAACTCGTAGGGCAGCCGCGCCCATTCGGCGGTCATGAAATCGCCCGTGGTCACGGCCCGCAGCGCCACCGTGTAGGAGTAGGTGCGCTCGTCGCCCATCACACCCACCGACTGAATGGGGGTCAGCACCGCCAAAGCCTGCGAGCACTGGTCGTACAGCCCAAACTCGCGCAGGCCGCTGATAAAGATGTCGTCCACGCGGCGCAGGATGTCCAGCTTTTCCTCGGTAATCGCGCCCAGGCAGCGGATGGCGAGGCCAGGGCCAGGGAATGGGTGGCGCATACGGATGTCGTCGGGCAGGCCCAGCAGCTTGGCGATTTCGCGCACTTCGTCCTTGAACAGCGTGCGGAACGGCTCCACCAGCTTGAAGGCCAGGTCTTCGGGCAGGCCGCCCACGTTGTGGTGGCTCTTGATGTTGGCCGCGCCCTCGCCACCCGCCGACTCAATCACGTCGGGGTAGAGGGTGCCCTGCGCCAGAAACTCGAAGGGGCCGTACTTCTCGGTTTCGCGGTCAAACACGCGGATAAACTCGCGCCCGATAATCTTGCGCTTCTGCTCGGGGTCGCTGACGCCGTCCAGGTGGTGCATGAATTCCTCGCGGGCATCCACCGTGACCACATTCACGCCCGCGCCGCGCAGGGCCGTTTCCACCTGCTCGCGCTCGTTCAGGCGCAGCAGGCCGTGGTCTACAAACACAGCGGTCAGGCGGTCCCCCACCGCACGTGAGAGCAGCAGCGCCAGCGTGCTGGAATCCACGCCCCCGCTGATGCCCAGCAGCACGCGGCCTTCGCTGCCGACTTGCTCCTGCACGCCCGCAATCAGCTCGTCCAGAATGTGCTGCGGCGTCCAGTCACGCGACACGCCGCAGATGTCCAGAAAGTTGCCCAGCAGTTGCCCGCCCTTGGGCGTGTGGACCACTTCGGGGTGAAACTGCACGCCGTAGCGCTTGGTTTCGTTGTTCTCGATGGCGGTGACGGGGGTGTCCTCGGTTTTCGCCACCACCTGATAGCCCTGCGGCAGTTGCGTGACGCTGTCGCTGTGGCTCATCCAGGCCACGAACTCGCCTTCGATGCCCTTAAACAGTTCGCCGCCGTACTCGGTCAGGTCGGCCTTGCCGTACTCGCGCTTGCCTGCCCGCTTCACGTCGCCGCCCGCCTCGTGGGCGAGGTACTGCATGCCGTAGCACACGCCCAGAATCGGCATGTTCAGGTCCAGCACGCCCGGCGCGGGCTTGGGCGCGTTCTCGTCGTACACGCTGCTTGGGCCACCCGACAGCACGATGCCCACGGGCTGCTCCTGCTGGATACGCTCCAGCGGCGCGGTGCCCGGCAGAATCACCGAGTAAGCGCCCATTTCGCGGAAGCGGCGGGCAATCAGCCGGGTGAACTGGCTTCCAAAGTCAAGAATGACAACCGTTTGATGGTGTTGTGAAGGCTGAGTCATTGCGGCTTATTCTGGCAGATGACGAATGGGAGATGCTTTCGCTGCCCTGATGAAGCAGGCCTAAGAGTCCAAGAGCCCGGGGGTCAAGATTAAGGGGCAGCGCGTTAGAGTTGCCTGCCCCTTATTCCATCCATCCTCAGCGCACCAGCTCCTGCACTCCGTCTGGCGCGGCCACGAAGGCCCGTTCGGCCATGCACAGGAACAGGCCGGTGTCCACCACGCCCAGGGTGCCTTTGATGCGGCGCTCCAGCTCGGCGGGGGCAAAATCTGCGGGAAGCTGCGCGTCGTAGATGAAGTTGCCGTTGTCGGTAACGTAATTGCTGGCTCCGGTCATTCGCAGGCGGCCACCCGGCAAGAACTCGCGCAGGCGTTCCACGGTGCTCAGGAAGCCAAACTGCGCGATTTCGATGGGCAGCGGGGCTTTTTCGCCCAGGCGACTCACGATTTTGGTGTGGTCGGCAATGATAATCAGTCGCCGCGCCTGGACTTCGGTCAGCTTTTCGCGCAGCAGTGCCCCGCCGAGACCCTTGATGAGGTCGAGGTTGGGCGCGATTTCGTCGGCTCCGTCAATAGCGATGTCGAGCGGGCGCGGGTCAAGGTCTTCTACCGGAATCCCCACCTCGCGGGCCAGGTCGGCAGAGGCGTTGGACGTCGCCACACCCACGATGCCGCTCAGCTCACCGTCCCGCAGCTTGCGCCCGAGTTCCTCGATGGCGTATTTGGCGGTGCTGCCCGTGCCGAGGCCTACCCGCTGCCCGCTCTGCACCAGGGCTACGGCTTTCAGGGCGGCTTCCTTCTTCAGTGCTTCCAGATTTTGGGCTTGGTCGCTCATGCGCTGGTCTCCATATCGGCGGCAATCGCGTCGGCCACCGCTTCGGCGTGCCCGTCTACCTTGACAGCCAGCCAGCTTTTGAGCAGCTTGCCCTGCGGGTCAATGATGAAGGTGGAGCGCTTCACGCCCTGCGTTACCTTGCCGTAGCTGTTTTTCTCGCCGTAGGCGCCGATGCTGGCGAGAAACTCTCCGTCGTCGGTCAGCAGCGGGAAAGGCAGGCTGAACTTCTCGCTGAACCGCTGATGGCTGGCGGCGTCGTCTTGGCTGATGCCGAGAATCTGCACGCCCATCTCGCGCAGGCGGGCCGAGTCGCGGAAATCGCACGCCTCGCGGGTGCAGCCGGGGGTGTCGTCCTTGGGGTAGGCGTACAGCACGACGTAGCGGCCTGCGTAGTCGCTTAAGTTGTGGGTCTGCCCCGCACCGTCGGGCAGGGAAAAGGCGGGGAAGGGGTCGCCAGGTTGGATGCGGTTGTTGGTCATGGGGATAAGTCTAAGGGAAGGGCGCCGAGGTCCTTTTGAAAGGCCTGCTGGCATTCTCCCTTAGACCCGTAGACCTTCAGACCCTTAGACTGAAAAAATGACTCATCCCCTCGCCCCCCACATCGACCACACCCTGCTCAAAGCCGAAGCCACGCCCGACGACATTCGCCGCCTGTGCGCCGAGGCGAAGGAGCACGGGTTCGCGGCCGTGTGCGTGAATCCCGTGTATGTCCACCTCGCCGCGCAGGAGCTGGCGGGCAGCGGCGTGAAAGTCGCCACGGTCTGCGGCTTTCCCCTCGGGGCGATTACCCCTGACCAGAAGGCAGTGGAAGCCCGCCTGAGCGCCGAAGCAGGCGCGGACGAAATTGACATGGTGATTCACATCGGGGCCGCCCGCGCAGGCGATTGGGCCACCGTGCAGCGCGACATCGAAGCGGTGCGTAAGGCCGTGCCTGACCGCGTGCTGAAAGTCATCATCGAAACGGCGCTGCTGAGCGATGAGCAAAAGCGCCAGGCCACCGAAGCGGCGGTGCAGGCAGGGGCGGATTTCGTGAAGACCTCCACCGGCTTCAGCACCGGTGGCGCGACGGTAGAAGACGTGGCGCTGATGGC
Organism: Deinococcus proteolyticus MRP; assembly: GCF_000190555.1. Taxonomy (GTDB): domain Bacteria; phylum Deinococcota; class Deinococci; order Deinococcales; family Deinococcaceae; genus Deinococcus; species Deinococcus proteolyticus. The sequence goes on along the minus strand of NC_015161.1, from coordinate 720,959 downwards.
CGAAGTCATCGCAGGCCGCGCCCAAATCAAGGCGGCAGGCGGCGTGCGGACTCCTGAAGACGCGCAGGCCATGCTGGACGCCGGAGCCACCCGCCTCGGCACCAGCGGCGGCGTGGGCCTGGTGACGAGCGGGGAGAACGCAACGGCGTACTGAGGTTGGCGGTTGATGGAGACAGCGTTCCGAACTCGCCTCTCCACTTCCTTTCCTTAGACCCTTAGACCTAACCAACCCCTTGCCCCCTCAGCCCCCCACCACCTTCAGCGCCGCCAAGCACGGCCCCCGCCTCTGGCCGCTGCTGGGCTGGCCCTGGAATGCCAGGGCGGCAGCTCAGGCGCGGCTGTTTGACGGTTGGACAGCAGAACGGCTGGCCGCGGTGTTGGGCCTGCCCGCCACGCAGGTGAGGGCGGCGCTGCGGCCTCCGCTGCGGCGTGGCAAGCGGGGTGAGGCTACGCCGCAAGCCGGGCAACTCGGGCTGACCACCCGCCCGCTGTGGCTCAGGCCGCGCCGCACGGGGGGCTTTGACGCTCACCCGCAGGCCCTTGCGGGCACGACACCCTGGCCCGCTGCCCGCCCTGCCGAAGTGTTGAAGGTCACGCCGGGGCTGGTGCTGCTGCGGCTGCTGGACTCGCAGGGCGCAGACCGCCTGGTGTGGCTGCGGCGGCGAGATTGGGCGGGGCTGCTCGGTTCACCACTGACAGCCTGAGCAGGCCCCGCTGATTCTCAGTGACCGCCCGGCCCAGTCGCGCCCGGCTTGTCGTGCAGGGCGATGCGCTCAATCAGGGTGGCCGACGCCGCGTTGACCCCGACCAGTTCAGGTTCGGCGCCCATCTGCCGGAATTTGAAGACCACCTTGTCCAGCGCTCCCACGGCCGAACCGTCCCAGAAATGGGCGTCCGAAAGGTCAATGACCACGCGGCGGGCCGGGTGCGAGAAGTCGAAATGATGGACGAAATCGTGGGTGCTCACGAAAAAGAGCTGCCCCGTCACCCGGTAGACGCGGCTGCCGTCCGGCAGGTCGGCATGCGAGACGCTGGACAGCTGCGACACCTTGCGCGCGAAGAAAATCGCGCTCAGCACGACGCCAGTCAGCACGCCTTTGGACAGGTCATGGGTCAGCACCGTGGCCAGCACGGTCGCCAGCATCACGATGGTTTCTCCCTTCGGATAGGTCACCATCGTCCGCAGGCTGTCCCAGTCGAAGGTGCTGATGCTAACCATAATCATCACGGCGACCAGCGCCCCCATCGGAATCTGCACCAGCGTGCCCTGCAACACCAGAATCAGCAGCAGCAAAAAGGCTCCCGCTACGAAGGTGGACAGCCGCCCGCGCCCGCCGCCGGTCACGTTAATCATGCTCTGCCCAATCATGGCGCAGCCCGCCATGCCACCGAAAAAGCCGGTCACGATATTGGCGACGCCCTGCCCGCGTGATTCGGCATTCTTGTCGGACGTGGTATCGGTCTTTTCGTCAATCAGTTGCGCGGTGAGCAGGCTTTCGAGCAGGCCCACGAAAGTCAGGGTCAGTGCGACGGGAAAGATGATATTCAGCGTCTCCAGCGTCAGGGGCACCTGCGGAAGGTGGAAGGGCGGCAGCGCTCCGGGCAACTCGCCCATGTCGCCCACTGTCTTGACGTCCGCGCCCATCCAGACGCTGACCAGCGTCAGCACCACGATGGCGACCAAGGCACTCGGCACCGCTTTGGTCAGGCGCGGCAGCAGATAGATGATGGCGAGGCCCGCCGCCACCATCGCGTACATCTGCCAGTTGGCTCCAGCGAACTGCGGCAGCTGCGCCATAAAAATCAAGATGGCAAGCGCGTTGACAAAGCCGGTCATCACCGGGCGCGGCACGAACTTGAGGTAGCGCGACAGCCCCGCCCAGCCGAACAGGACTTGCAGCACGCCCGTCAGGATGGTCGCTGCGAACAGGTATTCCAGGCCGTGGGTTTTGACCAGACCGACCATCAGCAGCGCCATCGCACCTGTGGCTGCGCTAATCATGGCAGGCCGCCCGCCCATAAACGAGATGACGAGAGCGATGGTAAATGACGCGTATAGCCCCACCTGCGGCGCGACCCCGGCGATGATGGAAAAGGCGATGGCTTCGGGCACCAGCGCGAGGGCCACCAGAATGCCGGAAAGCAGGTCACCTTTGGGGTTTCGCAGCCACTCGGCGCGGTAGTCGGCCCAGTTGAAACGTGGGGAGGAATCGGGAACAAAGGTCACAAGTAGGCTCCTGCCGCAAGACTCCACCAGCGCAGAAGCTGGAGGCGCATAGAGAATTTTCCCGCATGGGGAAGGCGCGTTATGGAGTTTTCGTCAGGGGGTCAACCGGCACGGCTCTTGGCAAGAGAAGGCCGGGACCACACACCTGCGGCAAGGGGCAGCATAGGCGAGAACTCTGGGCAACGCAACCCTGTCTGGCCGTATGGCGCGGTAGCCTACGCCTGATGCCTGCACGGCCCTCCTCCCGCGCTCCGGCCCTGCTGCTGCACGGGGCTTACCTCTCGCGGCGGGCCTGGCAGCCGCAACTCAGCGGCCCGCTGGCACAGCACTTTCACCTGCTGGCTCCGGACCTGCGTGGACACGGCGCAGACCGCACGCCTGGGCCGTACAGCGTGGAAGGGTGGGCGCAGGAGCTGCTGACCTGGCTAGACCGGCTGGAGGTAGAGCAGGTGCATGTCTGCGGGCACTCGCTCGGCGGCATGGTGGCGCAGCAGTTGGCCCTCACGGCTCCGCAGCGGGTGCGCTCGCTGCTGCTGGTCGAGACGAGCTACGGCACCCGCAGCACCCCACTGGAACGCCGCCTGACGGACCTTACCCTGCCGCTGCTGGCTCGCTGGCCCCTGCGCGGGCAAGCGGCAGCTTTCGCGCTGGCCTACGCGCCGCACAACCGTCCGCTTCGTGAGTATGTACAGGCAGAGCTGCAAGCCTTTGAGTCAAGGCCGCAGGATTACCTTGCCATCTGGCAGGCCGTCACCGCCTTCGACAGCCGGGCGCAGTTGTCACGGCTGACCGTACCTACACGGATGGTGGTGGGCGGGCGCAACCTTCAGACCCACGCTCAGGCAAGGGCCATGGCCGCCCTGATTCCGGGGGCACGGCTGGAAGTGGTGCGGGGAGCAGGCCACCTCGTTCCGCTGGAGCGTCCAGCGATATTCAGCGCCCTGGCGGGGGAATTCTGGTTGGGGGCGGAGTCACAATAGTTTAAGAGGAAATTTTTACCCCCTATCCTGAGCCGCATGACCCCTGACGCTCCCGCCTCCCTCATCCTCGCTTCTGGCAGCCCACGCCGCCGCAAAATGCTCGGCCATCTGCTGGAGGACTTTGAAGTCATCGCCAGCGACGCCGACGAGAGCAGCCCGCTGACAGACCCCGCCGCCCTCGCCGTGACCCTGGCGCAGCGCAAGGCCGAGGCAGTGGCTGCTGCTCACCCGAACCGCGCGGTCCTCGGGGCCGATACGGTGGTGGCACTGGACGGCAAGCTGCTCGGCAAGCCGCAGGATGAGGCCGAAAACCGCGAGTTTATCGGGCTGCTGAGCGGGCAGACCCATACGGTCATCACGGGTTTGTGCCTGGTGATGGGGGGGCAGAGTCATACGGCCCACACCGCTACCTCCGTCACCTTTCGCCGCCTCTCCCCTGCCGAAATCGCGCACTACGCGGCCAGCGGGGAGGGCCTGGACAAAGCGGGCGGCTACGGCATTCAGGGCCTAGGCATGGCGCTGGTGTCGCGTATAGACGGCGACTATTCCAACGTGGTGGGCCTACCGCTCACGCGCACGCTGGAGCTGCTGCGGCAGGGTGGGGTGAAGACGCGGTGGGACTAGCCCAACTGAGCGGCCACGGCTGATAGGTCCAGTCCGTCTGCTGCAATCACCCTAAGCGGCAGGCGTGAACGCTCCGCCAGTTCAAGCAGCCGCGCCTGCTGCCCTGCCAAAGCATGCGCCTGTGCCTCGGCAGTGTGGCCGAGTGTCTGTGCATGCGCCTGCCACGCTGGATGTCGCTGCACAGCGGCAGTGGCGAGGCGCTCGGCCAAGGCTGATTCTGAAAGAGTCAGCACACACAGGCCGAAGCCCAATTCAGCCAGAGCGCTGTCCAGTGGGGCTACGTCTTCCCAGGTCAACTGCGGACAAGCCAGCAGTGCTGAAAAGTGAAAACGCTCTAGCACGGCGCTGAGGCGGTGATTGACCCTTCCTCTGGTGTCCCAATCCATCCTGGCCTGCGCCGCAGCCAAAGCCTGCACATAGTCTGCTGTGTGGCTCAATGTATCCAGCCAATTGGCAGGAGTAGGTTGGGACAGCGCCTCCACGGTGCGGCCCGTGTGGTGCTCGGTCAGCACCAGGCCAGATAGACCTGCCCGTTCAGTCCAGGCAGGCGAATGCAGGAAGGCCCGTAGCGCCGAGCTTTTGCCCGTGCCACTGACACCTTCCAAGATGAAACGGATGCTCAGCCTTCCGAGCCTTCCGCCAGCCGCACGTCCAGCACGATTTCGGCGTTCAGGCTGGCCGCCACCGAGCAGTATTTCTCGTGGCTGAGGTGCGCGGCTTTTTCCAGTTGCTCCTTTGTTACGCCCTCGCCGCCCGCGATGTGGCGCACGGTGATGCGGGTGTAGCGGGCCGGGGTGGTGTCGGCCCGCTCGCCTTCCACCTCAATGCGGTAGCTGCTCAGCGGCGTCTTGCGCTTTTCCATGATGCCCACCACGTCGTAAGCAGTGCAGGTGCCCAGCGCGGCCAGCAGGGCGTCCATCGGGGACACGCCCACCTTGTTGGCGCTGTTGTCAATCAGCAGTTGCTGACCGTTTTCGCTGCGGCCCACGTAGCGCTGTTCGCCCAGCCAGTCGATGTTCACGGTTTTGGTGTTTGCCATAGGGTCAGTCTAAGGGCCAGAAGGTTTAAGGGTCTGAGCGCTTGGCTGCTTTCAGCTCTGCCACACGCGCCGCCAGCAGTTGCCACGGCTCCAGCGAAAAGTGGTTGTGCCCCAGCGGACTGGTGGAAGGCAGCACCCACAGCTCCGCGCCTTCCAGGTCCATCACCTGCCGTCCGTAGGGTAGGCGGCCCGTCGGTAGGCCGAGGGTTTCGGCGGCCCCGCGCTTGGAAGTGAACGCCACGATGCGCGGCTGCCAGCGGCGGATTTTCTCGCGCAGTTCGTCGGGGTTCCAGGCGTCCGACGGCAGGGCGGCGTCCACCCCGCTATGGCGCTTGGCCACGTCGGTCAGGCCGATGCCGTACTGCGGCAGCGTGGGGTACTCGCCAGGGGCCAGTTGGCGCGGCGTGAGGCCCACCGCGTGCAGGGTGCGCCAGAACTTGTTTTGCGGGTTGGCGTAGTAGGCCCGCGCCGCTGCCGAGCGCTTGCTCGGGGCCGTGCCCACCAGCACCAGCGTCAGGCCCTCTTGCAGCACATCCGGTACGAAGTACCCTTCGGGGGTGCGTTCTGAAGAGGAAAAATCGGAAGTCATAGGGTCTATTCTGGCAGCCCTCGCGGGTTCAATCCCTCTCCCAGCGCTCGCTTTTCCAGGGGTCGCCCCGGTGATGGTAGCCCCGCGCTTCCCAGTAGCCAGGGCGGTCGCGGTCCATAAATTCCAGCCCTTCCAGCCATTTGACCGATTTCCAGAAATAGCGGTGCGGTGCCACCAAACGCAGCGGGCCGCCGTGTTTTTCTTCCAGCGCCTCGCCTGCGTAGCTGTGGGCCAGCAGCAGGTCTTCGCGCCGCCAGTCGTCCAGCGAGAGGGCCGCGCTGTAGTCGCCGTGCGCGTGCGCCATGACGTGGGTGGCCTGTGGTGACAGTTCCAGCGCCGCCAGCAGGTCGCGGGTACGGACGCCGGTCCAGACAGTATCCAGCTTGCTCCAGTGGGTGACACAGTGGATGTCCAGCGTCAGGGTGCTTTGCGGCAGCGCCAGCAGGTCGGCCCAGGTGAAGGTGCGCTCGGCGGCGAGGCCGAACACCCGCAGTGTCCAGTCTTCGCGGGTGGGCAACAGCTCAGGCGGGGGCGCGGCGGTCAGCGTGGGAAAACCCAGCGCCAGCCGCTGCCGGGGCGGGAAGCGCCCGCTCAGTTCGGGCGGCGGGTCGGCAAAGTGTTTGCGGCGGCTCATGGAACAGATGCTAAAGGGAGTCGGCAGCCCAGTGACCTAGCAGCCCAGTGACCTTCAGGCTGGAGCCTTCCAGCAGGGGCCTTCGGGGGCCGCAGCTCAGCAGACGCCTGCAGGAGCGCCTATACTCGGCCCTACTCATGAGTAAGGCATCCAAAGGCACCATTCACATTACCGATACAGCGCTCGCCTCGCTGATTGGCCTGACCGCACACGAGATTCCCGGTGTGGTGGGCATGGCCCCGGTCAACCTCAAAGAAGGCATCACCAAGGCGCTGGGGCGCTCGCAGGTCAAAGACGGCGTGACCCTCCACCGGGGCGACAAGGGCCAGCACGGCGAAAAGGGCAGGGCCCGCAAGGAAAAGCCTGCCGCAGACGCTCCCTACTGGGCCGAGGTGAATGTCATTGTGGCGTACGGGGTCAGTATTCCCACCGTGGCGCAGAACATCGAAGACCGGGTCAAGCACATCGTGCGGACCCATGCCGGCATCGAACTACAGCAGGTCGGCGTGAACGTGGTGGGGGTCAGCCGTGAGTGAAGCCCTCTCCTCCTCCCAACTGGCCCAGATGCTCCGCACCGCCACCGACTGGCTGGGCGTACACCGTGAGCAGGTCAACGCGCTGAACGTGTACCCGGTTCCTGACGGCGACACCGGCACCAACATGCACCTGACCATGCAGTCGGTGCGCCGCGAACTGGACACCTGCGACACCGCCGAGATGCGCGCCGTGTCCAAGGCCATCAGCTACGGGGCGCTGCTGGGCGCACGCGGCAACTCGGGCGTGATTCTCTCGCAGCTGCTGCGCGGCTTTGCCGAATCGGTCCGTGACCTGCCCGCCATCAACGCGGCCGCCCTGAAAGCCGCCTTTGCCGAAGCCCAGAAGAGCGGCTACAAGGCTGTGATGAAGCCGGTCGAAGGCACCATCCTGACTGTGGCGCGCGGCATCGCTGAAGGGGCCCAGACCGGCAGCACCGTGCAGGAAGTCCTGGAAAACGCCGTGGCGACCGGCCAGGACTACCTGATTCAGACGCAGGACATGCTTCCTGCGCTGCGCCAGGCCGGCGTGGTGGACAGCGGCGGCCAGGGCCTGCTGTACGTGGTGCGCGGCATGCTGGCCGCGCTGCTGGGCGAGGCGCTGCCCGACGCCCCTGAGGTGAGCAGCAACGCCCAGCAAGCCTTCGAGACCGAGGAATACGGCTTTTGCACCGAGTTCCTGATGGACGGGGCCCAGCTGCCTATCGAGGACATCCGCGAGCTGGTGGCTCCCTTCGGCGACTCGCTGCTGGTGGTGGGCGCGGAAGGCTATGTCAAGGGCCACATCCACACCGACCGCCCTGACGAACTCCTGGCCACCGTGGGCCGGCACGGGCGGATGCTCAAGACCAAGGTGGAGGACATGGCCGAGCAGCACACCGAAATCCTGGCCGGCTCCGGCGCGGCGGTGCAGGCCGAGGACCAGCGGCCTGCCAGCGGCCTGGTGGCGGTGGCCGCCGGCGACGGCGTCATCAAGCAGTTCCGGGCACTGGGAGCCCGCATCGTCTCGGGCGGGCAGACTGCCAACCCCAGCGTGCAGGACATCGTGGACGCGGTGAACAGCGTCAGCGCCGAGCAGGTGATTGTCCTGCCCAACAACAAGAACGTGCTGATGGCCGCCGACAAGGCTGCCGAGCTGCTGGCGGGCCGCGCCGTAGTCGTGCCCACCCGCACGCTGGGCCAGGGCCTGGGCGCAGCACTGGGCTTTGACCCGGGCCGCCCCGCCGCCGAACTGACCGCCGAGCTGCAAGCAGGTGCAGACCGCGTGACCACCTTTGAAATTACCCGCGCCAGCCGCAGCACGTCCCACACCACGCCGGACGGCCGCACGCTGAACATCGCCGAGGGCGACGTGATCGGCCTGCAGGACGACGAGCTGGTCTATGCGGGCGGGACCCCCGAGGAGGCGGTGCTGGCCCTGGTCCGCACCCGCGCCGAGGAGGCCGAGGTGGTCACCGTCTTCCGCAGTGTGAACACGCCGGCTGAGCGGCTACAAGCGCTGACCGAACAGCTGGAAACCGAGTTCCCGCTGCTGGAGATTCAGACCTCGGCCGGCGGCCCTGAGCTGTACGATTACCTCGTACTGGTGGAGTAAAGCTGCTGTGGCGGGTGGGGCAGCAGAGGGACGCGGCAAGGAGTTCAATGCGCCTTTATGTTCCTCACCTGCTTTTGCTAGGCTCCGGGGGATGCTTAGCCCTCATGGTCCCCTGCCTTTCGAAGCGACGGTTCATCCGCAGGCTCGCCCCGGCGTCCGCCTGACCTGGGATTCCCGGCAGGCGGACGCCGACACCGCGTTCGTGGCCCTGCCCGGCGAACGGGACCACGGCAACCGCTTTATCGAAGCGGCGCTGGAGCGCGGCGCTCCCTTCGTGCTGACCGACCTGCCCGGCGCGGCCAGCCGGCTGCCGCGCACGGTGGAAGTGCCCGATTCGCTGGCCGCCCTGACCGCCTGGGCGCAGCAGGAGCGGGCGAAGAACCCCCTGGTGGTCGGAGTGACCGGCAGCGTGGGCAAAACCACCACCAAGTCCTATGTGGCCGCCGCGCTGGACGCGCATTACATGCCGGTGTACAACACGATCCCGGCCATCGCCTGCTTTCTGACCGAGTTCGGCAGCTCGGAGCGGCCGCTGGTGGTCGAGATGGGCATTGACCGCGTGGGCGAAATGGACCGGCTGATCAGCCTGGTCCGCCCTGACGTGGGTGTGCTGACCTCTATCGGCGCGGCGCATCTGGAAGGCCTCAGCAGCCTGGAAGTGATTGCTCAGGAAAAGGGCAAGATTCTGCACTCGCCACGTGCGCTGGTGGGGAATCAGGCGCGGGTCTGGTTCCCGGAGCAGGAGATTTACGGCTTTTCCACGCCCGAACTGCCGGTGCAGCACAGCGGGCAGGACCTGCGTGTCAACGAGCAGGGGGCCGACTTCACCTACCGGGGCCAGACGGTTCACCTGCCGAACGCCGCGCAGGTGCAGGCCGAAGCAGCAGTGCTGGGCCTGTATCTGGCCGAAACCTACGGGGTGCCGCTGGCCGCCGCCATTCAGCGCGTGGAGCAGGTGCAGGTGCCCAGCGGCCGGTATCAGATTCATTCGGGCCGCTACACCGTGATTGACGATGCCTACAATGCCAGCCCGCTGGCCGTGCAGGCGGCGCTGAGCGCCCTGCAGAACTTCCGGGGCCGCCGCATCTCGGTGCTGGGCACCATGCTGGAGCTGGGACCCACCGCCCCCGAGCTGCACGCCGAAGTGGGCCGCAGCGCCTGCGAAAGCGCCGACCTATGCTTTGGCGTGGGCCCCTACGCCGAGCTACTGGGCCACCATGCCCACCGCACCGTGCCGGAACTGACTGCCGCCCTGAAAGCGGAAGTCCAGGACGGCGACGTGATTCTGGTGAAGGCCAGCCGGGGAATTTCCATGACTCCGGAGCAGCGGGCCCAGGAGGGCGTGGGGCTGGAAACCGTGGTCAGCGAGCTGCTGAAATGGCGTGACCAGCAGCCTGAGACGGCCTGAAGCCCGGCACTCATGGGCGGCTGCTTGAATAGCACCATGACCCTGCTGCGCCGCTTCCCTGCCGCTCCTGCCCTGGCTGCCCTGCTGGGCACCCTGGCCGCCTGCGCTCCGGCTCCACTGGGCGGGGGGCCGCTGACCGGCTTACAGGGGCAGACGCAGACTCCACAGGTCCAGGCTCCGCAAGTTCAGGCCGCTTTTTCCGACGGGGGCGCCGTGTGGAGCGACGGCCGCCAGGCGTGCGTGGCGCGGGTGCCGCAGTTGCGGCCGGTCTGCCCACGCTGGCCGGCGGCCACCGGCGCGGTCGCCTGGAATGAAGGACGGGCTTGGGCCGCGCTGCCCAGTCTGGGGCAGGTGGTGACGGTGGACGGGGCGGCCGAAACCCTGCCGGCTGGCCGGGTGGTGGCGATGTCGTCTACCCGCATCTACCGCGAGGACGGCAGCGCCCTGTCGTACAGCGCCGCCGAGATGCCCGGCACGCTGGGCCGGCCCACGCAGGTGCTGACCGGCGGCGACGGCCGCGACTACGCGCTGGTGGCTGGCCGCTTGTGGCAGGTGGACAGCGGCCACGCGGGAGCACTGGCAGAAGGCAGCGGCCGCTTCCTGCTGGCCGTGCCCGGCGGGGCCGAGGTCACGCAGGTGCCCACCCTGTCGGGCCGACTGGGCCGACTGGAGCTGCGCGGCAGCCAGGTGTTCCGCGCGGGTGACCCGTCTGCCGCGGCGCTCCCAGGCCCAGCCCAAGCGTTTGGAATGATTGGAAACGAAACTTACGTTTTGCTTGGAGGCGCCGGCCAGTGGCAGCTCATCCGACTGGGGCAATAGTTCACTCTTCTCATTTTGTGAGGGGCCCCATCAGGCCCCTTTCTGCTGCCTGGAGCCGAATTGCCCGAATGACCGGGAAGTGAGCGCCGGCCCTGTCAGCACTTGAATGAATTCTGTGAGGTAAAACCCGGCATACTTCCCCAAAGTTTAGAAACTTCTTGTTTGCGACTCAGGGAAGAGTAGTCCAATCGGGAATTCTGGAGGGTGGATGACAGGTTACTTTCGCAAATCGGGTGAGCAGGCCTTTGGCCTGGAAATTGGGACCAGTGCCATCAAAGCGGTGGCACTGGCTCCCGGCGGTATGGCGGTGCAGCAGGCGGTCATGACACCGACTCCGCTGGGCGCCATGCGTGACGGCAGCGTGGTGGAGCCGCAGGCGGTGGCCGCCGAAATCCGGTCTCTGCTCGGCCGCAGTGGAATCAGCCACAAACAGGTGGTGACGGCCATTCCCAACCAGGCGACCGTCACCCGCAACATCATGATTCCGCGCATGGAGCTCAAGGAACTGCGCAGCAGCGACGTGATTCGTTACGAGGCGGAGCGCTACATCCCCTACCCCATTGACGAAGTGACGCTGGACTTCGACGTGCTGGACGACCCTAGCACCCTGCCGGAAGACGCCCAGATGGAAGTGGTGATTGCCGCTGTGCCCAATGACGTGGTGGGCCGCCACATCGAAACCCTGCAGATGGCCGGGCTCCAGCCTACCGTCGTGGACGTCAAGAGTTTCGCGGCGCTGCGGACCATCGGACAGAGAAACATCGGTCCCGCCGAGGTCGTACTGGCGCTCGAAATCGGCGCCAGTTCTTCTGTGATCGGCCTGGTCCGCGGCGAACGCCTGCTGATGGCCCGCAACATCAACGTGGCCGCCGACGACTTCACCACGGCGCTGCAGCGGGCCTTCGACCTGGATTTCAGCGCGGCCGAAGCGCTCAAATTGGGCTATCAGGTGCCGGGCAGCAGCCCGGTGGACAGCGGACAGCTGCACAGCCCCGCCCGCGTGGCCGAGGCGCTGCGCCCGGCAACCATCGACCTGATTACCGAGGTGCGGCGCTCGCTGGAGTTCTACCGCGTGCAGAGCGGCGACCTGATTATCGACCAGCTGGTGCTGGCCGGCGGCGGCGCCAAACTGAGCGGCCTGAGCAGCGCCATGAGCGAGGCCCTGGGTATTCCTGCCGAAATCGTGCGCCCCTGGGACCACGTGACCCTGACAGCAGACGACCCGGCCCTGCACGAGTACGGCCCCGAGTACACCGTTCCGCTGGGCCTGGCCCTGAGGGGAGTGAAACGTGGTTGAAGTCAATCTTTTACCGGCCTCGCAGCGCCGACAGGGCAGCGGCGAGGGGCAGGGCTGGCTGATTGCCGCCGCGGTCACTGGCCTGCTCAGCCTGGCCACGGTGGCCGGCATGGAGCTGTACTACGCTTCGCAGGTCAGCGGGCTGAGGACCGACCTGGAACGCCTCAACGGCGAGATTGCCGCGCTGCAACCTGCCAAGACTGAATTCGACAAGTTGCAGACCGAAAAGACCGAGCTGGAACAGGTGACCAATGTGGCCCGCACGCTGCGCGACGGCAAAAGCTACTGGAGCAACGACCTGGCCGCCTTTACCGCGCAGCTGCCAGCCGGGGGAAGCGTGGCACTCGACAGCCTCGACATGCACACGGCCACGCAGCAGTCGGCCGATATGCAGCAAAGCGGTGTGGAAGGCGGCAGCGTTAGCCGGGAATTCACCCTGACCGGCACCGCCACCACGGCGCAGGCCGTCGTGGACCTGCTGAATGCCTTCGAGAGCAATCCCAAATTCGGCATCGTGTTCCAGGGCATGCAGCGCAAAGAACCGGACAACGAAGCCTCGCCGTACACCTTCTCGGCCAGTGTGGGGGTGGCCGGAGCGGCTCCCAGCACCGCCGGCGGCACGGCCCCGGCAGGCGGTGGCAGCGCCGCGGCCCCCGCCAGCGGCGCAGCTCCCGCTCCCGCTGCACCGGCCCCGGCAGCCCCCGCTCCGGCTGCGGCCACCCCGGCTGCCCCTGCCAGCGGAGGACAGATGTGATGACCAAAACTCGCCTTGACCCCAAATACATCTTTTTTCTTGCCCTGGCCCTGTCGTTCCTGGTACTGGGCCTGTGGTACACCTTCCGCTATCAGGCCCGCCAGCAGGAAATCGCCACCCTGAAGACCGATATCGAAGCGGCCGAACTCAAGGTGTCGCAGTACCGCCAGGCCGAAGCCCGTCTGCCGGCCCTGCGTGAAGAAGTGGCCGGCCTGCGCCAGGAGCGTGCCGAGTTCGTGGCCGCGCTGCCCCAGAACAACGAGATGGCCCAGCTGCTGGGCGAGATGCGCGGCAATGCTCAGGCTTCCGGCACCCAGATTCGCGGCGTGAATGTGGCGGGCGGCCCAGCCACGGCCGACCTGCCCGGCGGCGTGCGGCCGATTCCCATCTCCATGACCCTGGCCGGCACCTACGGCGAGGTGTTCCGCACCCTGCGTGCCATGGAAACCATGAACCGCTTCACCACCATCGACCAGCTCACGCTGCAGTCGCCTGAAGCCACCAGCTTCAACCCGGAGCTGGGCGGCACCCTCAATATGACGGTCTATACCTTCGACCCCAGCCTGGCGGCGCCGCCCACCGCACCCGCTCCTGCAACCGGCGCCCCGGCCACCGACGCTTCCGGCGCTGCGGCCAGCGACGCGGCCACCGCGCCTGCTGCACAAGGAGCCGCCCAATGACGGACCCCAACTACACCGACCAGGACACCTACGGCGGGGCCACGCCTGCCGGCGGCCTGACCCGCGAAATGAAGCTGCTGCTCGCCGCACTGGCAACCCTGCTGCTGGCCGGCGCCCTGGCGTTCTACTTCAACAGCCGCAACACCGACGCAGATACCGTAGACACCACCGTCACCGAGTCCACCGTGGTCACGGAAACGGGAGATGCCAGCAGCACCACCGTCACGACCGTCAGCACCACCGACGTGGCCGGAGCACCCGGCACGGTCAGCGGCAATGCGGCGGCACCCGGCACCATTCCCCCGCTGAGCAGCGCCCCGGCGGCGGTGGCCAATCCGGCCAAGCTGGGCGGCATCAACCCCGATACCCCGCTGGCAGCGGTGCCCTCGCGCAATCCCTTCAAGCCGCTCAAGCTGACCAAGGACGGCTCGACGCCGGCCGGCGCGGTGGCAGACAATGGCAGCGCACTCCAGCCCGCACCTGAGCCGCAGCCCAGCTTCGCCGAACCCAGCGTGGCGATTGCCGCACCACCCCGTTACTCGGCAGCTGGCAGCCCCAGCTTCCCGGCAGCGGGAACTGGCGCCAGCAGCGGCACCGAGAGCTCCAGTCCGTCTGCCGCCAGCCGCAGCACCAGCGCAGGCCGCTCTAGCAGTAGCACCGGCAGCAGCAGCGGTGCAGGGCAGGTCAGCAGTGCGGGCAGCCGGACCAGTGGCGCCACCACGACCTGGGTTCTGGGCCCCGACAGCACCCCGGTCGCCGTGACCGGCAGCGCAGCTTCCGCCAGCCGCACCCCGGCCAGCAGCGCCAGTAATTCCAGCACGGGCAACTCGGGCAGGGGCAATGCCAGTACTGGCAACTCCACTAGCGGCACCGCCAGCGCAGGCCGCGCCAGTTCTAGCACCGCCAGAAGCACCGGTAGCGCAGCGGGCACCGGCCGCCCCGCCACCGCACCGGCACCCGCCACCAGCGGCACCCTGGTGCCCTGGGCCTTCGACAACCCCGACGACTATCCCGAAGCCGTTCCGGCCGGCACCCTGTCGGGCAGCGGGTCCGGCAGCCGGCCGGCCACCAGCGGCGCAGGCAGCTCGGCCAGCACCGGCCCGGTTGCCGGCGTAGCCGAGCCCGACCTGGGCGCCGTGGCCAGCCGCCCCCGCACTGGCTCCGGCGCCAGCACCGGCGCAGGCGGCACTCCGGCCTCCGCGCTGTCGGTCCCGCTGCCGGCTCCTGGTCAGCCAGACCTGCTGACCCAGTACGGCGACGACCAGGGCGTGGGCGCCCCCAACGACAGCACGCTCCTTTCGCGCACGCTGAACCGCCAAAACCTGCGCTTTACCGGCGCCGTGCTGGGCCCCACCGATACCGCCATCTTCAAGAGCAGCCAGGGCTTCATGGTCCTTGCCAAGGGCGACCGCCTGCCAGACACCGACATCGTGGTGGAGCAGATTACCGCCAACAGCGTGACGCTGGCACTCGGTCAGGATTCGCTCAAACTCGAACTTGAACCCCTTCAGTAAAAGGTGAACATGATGAAATACGCAACTGCCCTGTTTGTCACTGCCGCCCTGGGCCTGGGCGCCGCTCAGACGGCCCCGGTCTCCTCTGCTCCCGCCGCTGCCCAGACCCAGAGTGCGGCCAGCGACCCCGCCCTGTCCCGGGCCAACATCACCATCGAGACTGGCCGCTACCAGGGCCCGCTTTCCGGCCTGCTGGGCGCCATTGCCAAGTCGGCTGGCTACGAGCTGGTGCTGGAAGTGAACGTGGACACCCTGGCCGCCGAAGGCGCGCAGGCCCGCCCGGTCGCCTACTCCTTCCGCGACAAGCCCTTCAACGAAGTCTGGCCGCTCTTGATGGACGTGTATGGGCTGAACTACACGGTGACGGAGTTGGGAGGACAGCCGGTATTGCGCGTAAGCAACACTCCCGTGCAGCGCGTGGTGAGGCTGCAAAACGCCGACCCGGTGGCCGCCGCCGAGCAGGTCAAGCTGTTTTTTGGCAGCCCGGTGTATTCCGAGACCGCTCAGACCAATGCAGCGGGCGCCAATGTCGCTACCACACGGACCATCGTGGACGTGAAGCTCGACTCGCCTACGCTGCGCATCATTCCCGATGCCCGCAACCGCAGCGTGATTATTCGCGGAAACAACGCAGAAATTACCCAGGTGGAGCGCCTGCTGCGTGAACTGGACCAGGACCCGCGTGGAACACTGGCCAGCACCAGTGCGGGTCCCAGTGTCCAGGAAATCTACTCGGTCAACGGAGACGTTAAGGAGCTGAGCACCTTCATTACCGCCGAGTACCCCGGCATCCGGGTTTCCACCGTAGGCAGCAGCAAACAGTTGGTGCTGCGCGGCGCTCAGGAGGACGTAGCACAGGCCCTCACTCTGCTGACGAAGATAGACCCGGCATCAGGCGCTGCCACTCAGCGGGTATTCCAACTGGTCAATGCTAAAGCTGACGATGTCAAGCAGGTGCTGACCGACACGCTGGCCCGGCAGGTTACCGGCGCTGCCATCAATTCCGCGGGTACCACCGGCTCCCGTGAAGTGACTTCCACCAGCAGTGCAGGAACCAACAGCAGTGCAGGAACCAACAGTACCGTGAGCGGGACCAACACGGCTCTGGGCGACGCTACCCGGCTGGCCTCTCAGGAGGCCACCATCATCGCTGACCCCCGCACCAACAGCCTGATTGTGCGCGGCACCCCCACCCAGGTGGCCCAGATTGCCGAACTGATTCCGACCCTTGACCGCAAGGTGCCGCAAATCAACCTGCAGGTGCGGATTCAGGAAATCAACGAGGAAGCCACCAAGACCCTGGGAGTCAACTGGCGCGTGACGGCGGGCGGCTTCAACGTGGGGATTCTGCCCAGCGGCCTGACTGCCAGCTTCAACCCGCTGCAGACCGTGACCGGCTTCAACATCTTCCCAGCGCTGAATGCCCTGGAATCGCAGCGCGTGGCCAAGCGGGTCTACGACGGCACCGTCAGCATGCAGAGCGGCCAGGGCAGCCTGAATGCGGGAACCGGCAGCCAGGACGCTTCTTCGACCGCTGCCGCGTCTATCCGCTCGGGCGGCCGCCTGGAGCTGAACATCATCGGGGCCGAGGGCAGCAATATTGAGAAAACCATTCCTTACGGCGTGGTGCTGGACTTCTTCGAGCCGTCTGTGGCCCCTGACGGCACCATCACCTTGCGCGTGCGCGGCCAGATCAACGAGCTGCGTAACCGCGAGGCACTCAATGCTGCCCTTGCTTCGGGAGGTGCTCCCAGCCTGCTTGACTTCCTGAACAGCGACGCCCAGACCAAGATTTCGTTCAAGAGCGGCGAAACCGTGCTGCTGGCCGGCCTGATGGCCGAGAACAACTCCACGACCAAGTCGGGCCTGCCTTTCCTGTCGCAGATTCCCGGCCTGGGCGCCCTGGCCGGCGAGCAGAGCACCACCAACAACGGCACCCAGATGCTGTTCGTGATTACCGGCGACATCATCGAATAAGGCTTCTTTGCCTGCACGCCCCCGGCCCCTGGCTGGGGGCTTTGGCATATCCGGTACGCCGTATATTCCGTGCGCTACAGTGCGCTATGCGCTTTCTGACCGCCGGAGAGTCCCACGGGCCGCGCCTGACCGCCATCATTGAGGGCCTGCCCTCCCAGCTGCCCCTGGGCAAAGCTGACATTGACCCCTGGCTGAAAAAGCGCCAGGGCGGCTATGGCCGGGGCCGGCGCATGGTCATCGAGTCGGATGAGGTGCAGCTGATGAGCGGTGTACGCGGAGGGGTCACCACCGGCGCTCCGGTCACGCTGGATATTGAGAACCGCGACCACCGCAACTGGACCGAAATCATGGACCCGGAGGCGGGCAATTGGCCGCGCAAAAAAGCCCTGACCGACGCCCGGCCCGGGCACGCCGACCTGACCGGCGGGATCAAGTACCGGCACAAGGACTTGCGCGACGTGCTGGAGCGGGCCTCGGCGCGTGAGACGGCGGCGCGGGTGGCGGTGGGCAGTGTGGCCCTCAAGCTGCTCGGTGAACTGGGCATCGAGGGCGCCAATTTTGTGCGGCGCCTGGCAGCGGTGGAGGTGGACTCGCCCTTCAGCTGGGAGCATTTGGACGCCATCGAGAACAGCGACCTGCGTACCTGGGACGAGGGAGCGGCCGCGCAGATGCGCGAGCAGATTGACCGTGCGAAGGAAAGCGGCGACACGCTGGGCGGCATTCTGGAAGTGCGCTTCCGGGGGCTACCGGTGGGCCTGGGCAGCTTCACGCACTGGGACCGCAAGCTGGACGGGCGCATTGCCGGTGCGGTCATGAGCGTGCAGGCCATGAAGGGCGTGGAAATCGGCCGCGCCTTCGAGAACGCCAGCCGCCCCGGCAGCGGGGTCCACGACGCGCTGTATCTGGACCCGGCGAAGGGCTACCGCCGCGAGACCAACGGCGCCGGCGGGTTGGAAGGCGGCATGACCAACGGCGAGGAGCTGATTGTGCGGGTCGCCATGAAGCCCATCGCCACGCTGATGAGGCCGCTGCCCACTGTGAATGTGGTGACCCACGCGGCCAGCGACGCGGCCCGCGAACGCAGCGACACCACGGCCGTGCCGGCCGCCGGGGTCATCCTCCAGTGCGTGATCGGCTGGGTGCTGGCCGAAGCCGTGCTGGAAAAGTTCGGCGGCGACACCCTGCCAGAGATTCAGGAGCGGGTGGCGGCAGCGCGGGCCTACGCCGCGCAGTACTGAGGGCGCCCGGCCAGGAGCAGGCAGGAGCAGGCCGAAGGCACCTTGTAGGCTTTCACGGCCAGACGCACACGCTAGCCCCGGTGGTACGGCTCGCCCGCGCTGATGGTGCTGGCGCGGTACAGGGCTTCCAGCAGCACCACCATCGCCAGGTCGTGCGGGAGGGTCAGGCCCCCGAAGCTCCACAGCCGGGCGGCCTGGGCACGCAGTGCGTCGGTGTGGCCCTCCGGCCCGCCGATGGCGAAGGCCAGCTCGCCGGTGCCGCTCACGGCCTGGGCGTCCAGCCACGCGCTGAGGCCCTCGGAGGTGAACTCCTGACCACGTGGGTCCAGCAGCACCAGCGGAGCGCGTCCTGCCGCCCGCAGCACCGCCTCGCTTTCGGCCTGCTGGGTCTTGCCGCTGACACGGCTAACCTGCACCTTGTGATAACGGCGCAGGCGCTTTTCGTATTCGTCCCAGCCCAGCTGGGCGTATTTCAGCCGAGGTTCTCCCACGGTAATCAGGTGCAGGCGCATGGGCTACAGGCTACGCTAGACCCATGCGGAACAGACTGGACCTGCATGGCCTGGCGCACTGGCTGCGGCTGGCCCTCCCCCGCGCCTGCCCTGGCTGCGGAGGACAGCTGGGGCAGGCAGCCGGGCTGTGCTGGCACTGCCGCGCCGGACTGCGCCCGCGTGTCGAGCGGCACTCTCCCCTCTCGCCTTTCCAGGAGCCGCATCTGGTCACGCTGGGACGCTACCAGGGGCCGGTGCGGCGAGCGGTGCGGGCGCTGAAATACGGGCAGGCACGGGAGGTCGCGCCGGTGCTGGGCGGGCTGCTGGCTTCGGCCGTGCCGGACCAGTGGCAGGTGGTGGGCGTGGTGCCGGTGCCGCTGCACCCGGCCCGCGAGCGCGAACGGGGATTCAATCAGGCCGGCCTGCTGGCCGCCGCCATTGCCGACACCCTGCAAGTGCCCTACGCTCCCGCTGCCCTGCGGCGCGAACGCCGCACCCAGCAGCAAGCCAAGCTGAGCGGCGAGGAGCGCCGGCAGAACGTGGCCGGGGCCTTTGCCGCCGACGCCTCGCAGCTTTCAGAAGGAGCTGTGTTGCTGGTGGACGACGTGCTGACCACCGGCCACACCCTACGGGCCTGCCGCGAGGCACTGCGGGCACAGGGTGTAGAGGAGTTCTATTACGCGGTGGCCGCGCACTGAACCCTTATTCGGGCAAGCGTTCGCCTGCCCGCACCGCCACACTCAGCCAGTGCTCCTGCGGCGGCAGCGGGCAGCTGAACCCCTCGCCGTAAGCACAGCTGGGAAAGTAGGCGCGGTTGAAGTCCAGCTGGGCGGACACGCTTTCACCAGCCCAGCTCAGCGGCACGTCCAGGTAGCGCCCCAGGCCGTAGGTTTCCTGACCGCTGGTGACATCGCGGAACGGTAAGAAGGCCTGGGCTGGGCGTTCTTCTCCCAGTGGCGTATAGAGGGTCAGCGTAACCGGCCCAACTCCTGGGAGCGCCGGAGTGACCTGCCCGAATGCGCCCCACCACTTCACCGCGCCGTCCGTGGCCGGAAACTGCACCTCGGCTGGAAAGTCACCCAGGCGCTGCACCGGCAGGGTCCAGGCCCAGGCAGGGTCGGGCACGTAGCGGCTCAGGCCGGCAAAGCCTTCCAGCGCTGCGCCCCGCAGCGGCCCCCGCCCCTCACGGAAAGCCTGCTCCCGCGCCGCCCACCACGCCAGCAGCCCGGCAGCGTAAGCGCCGGCCTCCTGAACGTGCAGGTCATTCACCAGTTCACTTCCACGCGCTCGCCGTAGATTTCCACCACGTCACCGCGTTTCACCTTGCGGCGGCGGCGGGTTTCTACCTCGCCGTTCAGCCGCACCTCGCCGCCTTGAATGCGGAATTTGGCCTCGCCACCGGTTTCCACCAGCCCCCCAATTTTCAGGAAGTCCTGCAGGTCCATGCTCTCCTGGTCGCCGTATTCGCGCGGCCCACGGATGTCTTCGTTCATCGCTGTTCTCCTTCGGTTTCTTTCTCGTCTTCGGTGTCCAGTTCATGGCAGGCGGCGTCAATGGTGGGGTGCAGCTTGGTAAAGCGCACCCGCAGCACGCCCGCTTCCAGGCTGGCCTCGCCGCTGCCGGGCACCACGGGCTCGGGAAACACCAGCGTACGCGAGAATGCGCCGGCCCGCCGCTCGGACTGCAGCAACCGGCCCGCACCCGGCGGCAGGCTGGTACGCACGCCTGCCACGGTCAGGCGGTCGCCGTCTTCTTCCATTTCCAGGCTCTGGGCTTCCACCGCCGGCACGTCCAGCAGCAGCGTCAGGTGAGCGCCCCCGTCCAGCCAGTCGGCTGCCGGAGTAAAGCCACGGGTCTCGCCGTACCCGAGCAGCCCTTCGGCTTCCTCACGCACGGTCATCAGCTGCTGCAACCTTGCCAGGGTAGGTTCGTTCATGCCGCTCACGCTAGCGCATCTGCCGCGCAGGCCGCCGCCCAGGCTGACCTACACTGAAGCGCGATGCCCGCTGCACTTCCTTGCTTGCCTATTCTCACCGCCCCCACCGCTGCGGGCAAATCGGCGCTGGCCCTGCGGCTGGCACAGGACTGCGGGCTGGAACTGATCAGCGCCGACGCCTTTACGGTGTACCGGGGGCTGGACATCGGCACCGCCAAGCCGAGCGCGGCCGAGCGGACGCAGGTGCCCCACCACCTGATGGACGTGGTGGACGTGACCGAGAACTACGACGTGGCCCGCTGGGTGGCCGACGCCGAGGCCACTGCCGCCCGGCTGCTGGCGCAGGGCCGCCGCCCGCTGGTGGTGGGCGGCACCGGCTTTTATCTGCGGGCACTCACCACCGGGCTGCCGCTGGCCCCCGCCGCCGACCCAGAAATGCGGGCCGCCGTGGAAGCCGAGCTGGCAGAGCGTGGCCTGGACGCCCTGCTGGCCGACATCGCCGCCGTGCGCCCCGACCAGCTGCCTAGAATGGAGCGCAATCCACGCCGGGTGGTGCGGGCGCTGGAAGTGTACCGGCGTAGCGGGCACTTTCCGGCCGACTTCGGGTGGCGAGGGCCACGCTTCGCCGCGCAGGTGTTCGCCTTCAGCCCGCCGCTGCCGGAGCTGGACGCCCGCATCGCGCAGCGGACACAGGCACTGTTGGCCGCCGGCTGGCCGCAGGAGGCGCAGTGGCTGGCAGAGCAGGTGCCTCCAGACACCTCCCCCCTGCCCACTGCCTGGCAGGCCCTGGGCTACCGCGAAGCGCTGGCCCTGGCCCAGGGTGAAGTGACCCTGGAGCAGGCCGCCGCCGCCATCACCGGGGCCACTCGGCGCTATGCCAAGCGGCAGCGCACCTTTATCCGCACGCAGCTGGGTGCGGAGCTGCTGACCGCGCAGGCGGCCGAAGCTGCCCTGCGCCAGCTGCTGGGCACCAGACACGGACTCTGAGATAGATAAAGGCAACTTCGCCTACGCCACCGTGCGAAAAGGCAGCGCTAGACTGCTTTCAAACAAATCACTTACAGCGGCGGAAGTTGACCTGCGTTGCATGCCTCGAGCAGACGGGCCAGCAGCAGCGGAGACGTATCCGGCGAAAGGAAGTTCTTGATATGAAACCACGTGTACTCGGAATGATTCTGGCCGGTGGGCAGGGCTCACGGCTGGCACCACTCACTTCGCTGCGCTCCAAGCCTTCGGTGCCGTTTGCCAGCAAATACCGCATCATTGACTTTGCCATCAACAATCTCATCAACTCGGGCATATTCTCGGTCTATGTGCTGACCCAGTACAAGGCCCAGAGCCTGACCGAGCACATCTCGCGGGGCTGGCGCTTCGGCACTTTCTTGCCCGACTACTTCATTACGGTGGTTCCGGCCCAGATGACCCTGTACGAAGAGCTGGGCTCGGCCTGGTACCGGGGCACCGCCGACGCCGTGTACCAGAACCTGAACCTGGTCCGCGACTTCGATGCCGACTACGTGGCGATTCTGAGCGGCGACCATATCTACAAGATGAACCTGGAAGACATGCTGCAAAAGCACATCGACTCCAAGGCCGATATTTCCATCGCTGCCTACCCGATGCCGCGCAGCGAGGCGCACCGCTTCGGCGTGATGGGGATAGACGAGACGGGCCGCATTCGGGAATTCATGGAAAAGCCCGCCGACCCTCCCGGCATGCCTGAAGACCCTGAGACAGCGCTGACCAGCATGGGCAACTACATCTTCAGCCGCAAGGCCCTGATGGAACTGCTGGACATCTCCATCAACGACGCCGACCAGGGCTTCGACTTCGGGCAGGACGTGATTCCGCACGCGCTGCGCAGCGACTACCACGTGCAGGCCTACGATTTTCACCAGAACCCCATTCCGGGCCAGGACCTGCCCAACACCTACTGGCGCGACGTGGGCACCATCGACGCCTACTTCGAGGCCAGCATGGACCTGGTGTCGGTCAAGCCGGACTTCGGGCTGTACAACACCCGCTGGCCGCTGCGGACCAGCAGCGAGTTCAGCCCGCCGGCCAAGTTCGTGCACGAGTCCGAGGGCCGCAAGGGCCAGGCGTTCAACTCGATTCTGGCCGGCGGCGTCATCATCTCGGGCGGCACGGTGCGCGACTCGGTGCTCAGCCGCGACGTCCGGATCAACTCCTACTCGCTGGTCGAGTCCTGCGTGCTGTTTGACGGAGTGGAAGTGGGCCGGGGCACCCAGCTCAAGCGCGTGATTGTGGACAAGGACGTGTGTATTCCCCCCAACACCCGTATCGGCTACGACCACGACGAGGACCGCGCCCGTGGGTTCACAGTCAGCGAAGGTGGCGTGGTGGTGGTGCCCAAGGGCTACCAGTTCAACCGCACCTGAAACTCGCGGAAGTCCGCACACCATACAGGCCAGCTCCTGCATAGGCCAGTTACCGCATAGGAGGCGAGCAAATGACTTTTTCCATCGTGGGCCGTGACCCCAAGACCGGCGACCTGGGCGTAGCCGTGGCCAGCAAGTTTCTGGCGGTAGGTGCCGTGGTGCCCTACGTCCGTTTCGGTGTGGGCGCCGTCGCCACCCAGAGCTACGCCAACCCCACCTTTGGCCCGCGTGGGCTGGACCTGCTGGCCGCCGGCCAGAGCCCGGAAGGGGTGGCCGCCCGGTTCGAAGAAGGCGACCCCGACTATGCCCAGCGGCAGTTCGGGCTGGTCAGTGCCAGCGGCCAGAGCCTGAGCTACACCGGCAGCGAATGCCACGCCTGGGCCGGCGGGCTGAGCGGGCCCGACTACGCCATTCAGGGCAACATCCTGACCGGGCCGGAAGTGGCGCAGGCCATGCTGACCGCCTGGCAGGCGGCCGAAAATCAGCCGCTGCCCCGGCGCCTGCTGGCTGCCCTCCAAGCGGGCGACCGAGCCGGCGGAGACAAGAGAGGCCGGCAGTCGGCCGCGCTGCTGTGCGCCGGTCAGGGCCGGGGCTACGGCGGTCTCAGCGACGACTGGGTCAACCTGCGTGCCGACGACCACGCCGACCCCTGCGCCGAGCTGGAGCGGCTGCTGGACATCCACGACCTGCTGTTCGGACGGCCCGGGGAGACGCGGCCTCTCAGCGCGGAGGAGCTGACCTGGCTGCGCGGTGTGCTGGAGCGTGAAGGCTACGCGCAGAACTTCGCTGCCGGCGAGTGGGACGCAGCCACCGAGCAGGCGACCTGGGACCTGTACGGCACCGAAAATCTGGAAGAGCGCTGGGCAGACGGTGGGAAGTTCGACCCCCAGGCCCTGAAGTACCTGCAAGAGAAATTCGGCAAGCCCTGAAGAAGCCCAGCAGGCACAGCCTCCAGCGCGCACAGACTGAGGACCGAGGGCGGAGAGATAGCCTTGGCAGTGGCGAACCCGCTGCGCCGTCTCTCCGGCCATTCCTTTACGCGCTGCTGGCCTACCTGGCCTGCGGCTGACGTTCCACTTACCCGCCGCCGCCCGGCAGTCTGATACACTGTGAGGCTGTGTGGCCCGCCTTCCCGACCTGAGCCAACATCAGAGGCCAGACTCCTGGAACAGGCGGGCTTTTTTGGTGTCAGCACAGCAGCCGGCGGGCGGCCAGAGTAAGAACCACCGCCACCACAGAGTCCCCCCGCGCGCCGCGCTTTTTTGACCCCCTTTGAGGAGAACTATGGAATACCGTAACATCGCCATCATCGCCCACGTGGACCACGGCAAGACGACCCTGGTGGACGGGCTACTCAAGCAGACCCTGGAACTCAAGCACGGCGAGGAAATCGCCGAGCGCGCCATGGACTCCAACGACATCGAACGCGAGCGTGGGATTACCATCCTGGCGAAGAACACTGCCGTGGAGTACAAAGGCATCAAAATCAATATCGTGGACACCCCCGGCCACGCCGACTTCGGCGGTGAGGTGGAACGCGTGCTGGGCATGGTGGACGGCTGCTTGGTGCTGGTGGACGCCGCCGAAGGCCCGATGCCCCAGACCCGCTTCGTGCTGCGTAAGGCCCTGGAACTGGGCCTCAAGCCCATCGTGGTGGTCAACAAGATTGACCGTCAGGACGCCCGCCCCACCGATGTGGTGGACATGACCTTCGACCTGATGGCCGAACTGGGCGCCAACGAAGACCAGCTGGACTTCCCGGTGCTGTACGCCATCGCCCGCGAAGGCAAGGCGTTCAAGGACCTGGACAACCCCCAGGAAGACTTCCACGAGCTGTTCGAGATGGTGCTGGAGCACATCCCAGCGCCCCAGGTGGACCTGGACGCCCCCTTCCAGATGGTCGTGACCAACCTGGACTACTCCGAGTACCTGGGCCGCATCGTGCTGGGCCGGGTGCAGCGCGGCACCGTGAAAAAGGGCGAATTCGTGCAGCTGATGCACAAAGACGGCTCCATGACCAAGACCCGTGTGGTGCAGCCGTTTACCCACATGGGCCTCAAGCGCATCGAGGTGGATGAGGTCGGTGCCGGCGACATCGTGGCGCTGGCCGGGATTGAAGACGCCCAAATCGGTGAAACCGTGGCGGACGTGAACAATCCCGAAGCGCTGCCCATCATCACCGTGGACGAGCCTACCGTGAGCATGATTTTCCAGCCGAACACCAGCCCCTTTGCCGGCAAGGAAGGCAAGTTCGTGACCAGCCGCCAGATCAGCGAGCGCCTGGCCCGCGAAATCATGACCAACGTGTCGCTCAAGGTGGAAGAAATCCGCCCCGACGAATTCAAGGTGTCGGGACGCGGCGAGCTGCACATTTCCATCCTGCTGGAAAACATGCGCCGCGAAGGCTTCGAGCTGCAGGTGGGCGCACCACAGGTGATCTACCGCGAGATTGACGGCGTGCGCCATGAGCCGGTGGAGCACGTGGTCATCGACGTGCCCGAGCAGTTCGCCAGCACCGTGATCGGCGTGCTGGGCAGCCGCAAGGGCCAAATGGTGCACATGGAGCCGCAGGGCACCCGCACCCGCGTGGAGTTCAAGATTCCTTCCCGCGCCCTGTTCGGGTTCCGCACCCAGTTCCTGAGCATGACCCAGGGCGAAGGCATCCTCAGCCATGTGTACGACAGCTACCAGCCCTACGCCGGCGACCTCAAGACCCGCCAGAACGGTTCTCTGGTCAGCATGGAAGACGGCGTGGCCTTTGCCTACTCCATTTGGAAGCTGCAGGACCGTGGCAGCTTCTTCATCGACGCCGGCCAGGACGTGTACGTGGGCATGATCGTGGGCGAGAACGCCCGCGAACAGGACATGAACGTGAACGTCTGCAAGAACAAGAAGCTGACCAACGTGCGCTCCTCGGGCGCCGACGAGGCCCTGACCCTGGTGCCCCCGCGCCGCCTGAGCCTGGAAGACGCCCTGGAGTACATCGCAGAGGACGAGCTGGTGGAACTGACCCCCACCAGCATCCGCCTGCGTAAGAAGATCCTGAACCCCAGCATGCGTAAGTAATCTGGCCCTCCTGCCAAGCACTTCAAGGAAGAAAAAGAGCTCCAGCCGCCGCGCTGGGGCTCTTTTAGTGGGCAAATGGACAAGCTACCTGCGAACTGCAAACCCGTTTGACAGTTCAGTGAGCGCCCCTCCATCATGCAGTGATGCCACGCCTACAAAAGAATGTGCACCAAATCTGGGCCACCACCCTGACTTTGATCACTTGTCTCCTGCTCGCACCTTCCGCCTCAGCCCAAGCTCAGCCAACCTTGTCTGCCATGTTGGCACAACACTATGGCCCTAGTGCTCAGCACATTGCTTATTCCAATGAGCTGGTGAATTTTGTTAACCGCTATGCCAGAGCCCTAACGGGCCGCACTTGTACCAGCTTTGGTGACCCCGAGATGCCGTTAGGCGGCTTGGTCCTGCCCAAAACAGAGTTCACCACTGGAACAGCGGGGGACTTTGCAAAGTTGCTGACCAAAAATGTGGCCGAATCAGACAAGCGACTGGGCAATACCAGCAAAGTGATGCTGGACGCCCCTCAGCAAGTGGTGGCCGTGTGGGTCAAGGCCAAAGAAGGCAGTGCCGTCACGGTCGTCCAGTTCCGTGGTGAACGTGCCATGCTGACAGGCTGCGGCTTGTGAGCCTCCCCGTAAGCATTCGCCCCGCCACTGCCGCCGACCTCCCAGCCATTCTGGATATTTACAACCACGCCGTGCTGCACACCACCGCCACCTACGACCATACCCCGGTCAGCCTGCAAAGCCGCGAGGAATGGTTTGCTGGCCGCCAGCGCGAAGGCTTCCCGGTGCTGGTGGCAGAGGATGACGGCGGCGCAGTCGTCGGCTGGGCCAGCTACGGCCCCTTTCGGCCCAAGTTGGGCTACAGCCGCACGGTCGAGCACTCGGTGTACCTCTCCCCTGCGGCCCAGGGCCAGGGCTTAGGCGGGCAGCTGCTGGAAGCCCTGATCGCTCAGGCCACCACCGAGGGCTACCACCTGATGATTGGCGTGGTGGACGCAGAGAACGATGGGAGCCTGCGCTTTCATGAGCGCCACGGCTTCAGCGAAGCGGGGCGGCTGCCGCAGGCCGGGCATAAGTTCGGCCGCTGGCTGGACGCCACCTTTGTGGTGCGGCGCTTGCAGGAGATGGACGCACCGGGGCACGGAGAGCAGTAACGAAAAGGGACGCGGGCAACCTTGGCCCCCGCGCCCTTTCCCACTGCCCCTCAGCTGTATTTGTAGAAACCTTCGCCGCTTTTGCGGCCCAGCAGTCCGGCTTGCACCATCTTGCGCAGCAGCGGCGAGGGGCGGTACTTGTCGTCGCCCAGGCCCTGGTGCAGCACTTCCATGATGGCGAGGCAGGTGTCCAGCCCGATAAAGTCGGCCAGGGTGAGCGGTCCCATCGGGTGGTTCATGCCTAGTTTCATGATGCCGTCAATGGCTTCCGGTTCAGCCACGCCTTCCATCACGCACTGAATGGCCTCGTTGAGCATCGGCATCAGGATGCGGTTGCTCACGAAGCCGGGGAAGTCATTGCACTCCAGCGGCGTCTTGCCCATCTGCTCGGCGGTCTTGGTGACGAACTCGGCGGTGGCGTCGCTGGTCTGGTAGCCGCGAATCACTTCTACCAGCGTCATCAGCGGCACCGGGTTCATGAAGTGCATGCCGATGAACTGCTCCGGGCGGCCCGAAGCCGTCGCTAGAGCGGTAATGGGAATGGAGCTGGTGTTGCTGGCGAGGATGCCCTCCGGCTTGACGATTTCGCCCAACTGCTTAAAGAGTTCCTTCTTGACCGCTTCGTTTTCCACGATGGCTTCCACCACCAGGTCACAGTCGGCGAAGCTGGCAAGGTCAGTGGTAAAGGTCATGCGCCCCAGCACCTGCTCTGGCGTATCGGTTAGCTTGCCTTTTTCATGCAGCTTGGCGAGGCTCTTTTCAATGACGCCCCGGCCCCGGTCCAGAAATTCCTGCTTCTGGTCGTGGACCACCACATCAAACCCACTTTGCGCGGCCACCTGCGCGATGCCGCCGCCCATCTGTCCTGCTCCGATGACTCCGAATTTCATGGTCGCTCCCTTTAGTCGCTTTGTCTAAAAGTCAAAGGGTCTAAAGGTCATCTCTTAGACCCTTTGACCCTTCGACACTTTCACTCTACCAACGGCACGCCACTCAGCTGGATACTCTTCCCGCGCTTGACCGGCGTAAACGGCACGTAGCGGTATTCCGAGCAGCCCTGCACCACAAATGGGTCGGTGGCGAAAATCTCGCGCAGCTGCTCCTCAGTCTCGGCCTGGGCGAAAATCACGCCGCCGGTTTCATCCTGCTTGCGGCCCGAGGTGATGAACACGCCGCTTTTGTAGTGGCCGTCCAGCCACTCGCGGTGCAGTGGCGTCACAGCGGCCAGCTCCTCTGCGGGCTTGAGATAAGTGCTTTCGATAAACCAGAGGGTGGGGGCTTGGGTCATGCCCTTAGCCTAACCGCTTGACCGCGAGCGCCAGGCCGTTGCCGCCGCCCATGCAGAGGGTAGCCACGCCGAATTCCTTGTCCTGCTGCTTCAGGGCGTGCAGCAGCGTGACCAGAATGCGGGCGCCGCTCGCGCCGATGGGGTGCCCCAACGCCACCGCGCCGCCGTTCACGTTCACGCGGTCCAGGTCCAGGCCCAGTTCACGGGCCACCGCCAGGCTCTGCACGCTGAACGCTTCGTTCAGTTCCCACAGGTCTACGTCGGCCACGTCCATCTTGAGCTTTTCCATCAACCGCTGGGTGGCGGGCACCGGAGTCATCATGATCCACTTGGGGTCCAGGCCAGCGGTCGCGTAGTCCACGATTTCAGCCAGCGGGGTCAGGCCGTGGGCCTGGGCGAATTCCTCACTGACCACCATCAGCGAAGCGGCGCCGTCGTTCAGGCCGGGGGCGTTGCCAGCGGTCACCGTGCCGCCCTGCTTGAAAGCGGGCTTCAGCTTCGCCAAGGTTTCCTCGCTGGTGTCGCTGCGGGGGCTTTCGTCGGTGTCCACCACGGTGTCGCCCTTGCGGCCCTTCACGGTCACCGGCACGATTTCGTCCCGGAAGCGGCCTTCTTCGGTGGCGGCCACGGCTTTTCGGTGGCTGGCCGTGGCGAAAGCGTCCTGCTCCTCACGGGTGACACCATACTTGTCGGCCACGCGCTCGGCGGTGGTGCCCATGCCTTCGTCGTTGATGGAACACCACAGGCCATCGAACATGTTGGCGTCAATCACCTCGCTGTGGCCCAGGCGGTAGCCCTTGCGGGCGCCGGGCAGCAAGAAGGGCGCGTTGCTCATGGATTCCATGCCACCGGCCAGCACTGCCTGCTGGTCGCCGGCGCGGATGCTCTGGGCGGCCAGAATCACCGACTTGAGGCCCGAGCCGCAGACCTTGTTGATGGTGAGCGCCCCGGCCGTATCGGGCACGCCAGCCATGATGGCGGCCTGGCGGGCGGGCGCCTGCCCAGCCCCGGCCTGCACGACCTGACCCATAATCACTTCTTCTACCAGCTGCGGGTCCACGCCCGAGCGCTTGAGGGTCTCGGCCAGGGTGATGCTGCCCAGCTCGACCGCCTTCACATCGCTGAGAGCGCCCAAAAACTTGCCGGTCGGCGTACGCGACGCCGCCACAATCACAGATTTTGACATGCTTCCAGCATAGCTCAAGGCCGGCGTTACCCTTTGTGGCACAGGCAGAGGATGGCCTGGGCCGGGCAGGCCCGCCGGACGCTACCCTGAGCGTCATGACCTCCGCCTTCCTCGTCTTTCTGGTGCTGTGGCTGCTGGCCCTGGTGGGCACCTTCATTCCGGTGATTCCGGCCACCGCCCTGCTGCTGATCGGCGGCGTGGCCGGCGTGTTTCTCAAGGGCTACAGCGGCGCGGGCGACACCGTCTTTCTGGCGGTACTGGTTGTCCTGACCCTGGTGTCCAGCTTTGCCGACAACATCGCCACCGCCTGGGGCGCCGGGCGCTACGGCGGCAGCAAGCAGGCCATGTGGGGTGCTATTGCCGGCAGTCTGGCAGGGCTGCTGCTCGGCCCGCTGGGTATTCTGGTCGGACCGCTGCTGGGCGCGTTCGCCGCCGAGCTGCTGCTGGTGCGCCGCCCGGTGGACGAAGCCGCCCGCAGCGCTTTCGGCACGCTGGTGGGCCTGCTGACCGGCATGGCGGCCAAATTCGTGCTGAATCTGCTGATTGGCCTCTGGGCACTGTGGCGCTTCTGGGGCCAGGGGCCGTCCCTGTTCTGAAGGAGGAAAGAGATGAACGAACTGCACCAGTTCTGGGCGCTGGCCGGCGCACTGACTGCCGTTTACCTGGGCT
Organism: Deinococcus proteolyticus MRP; assembly: GCF_000190555.1. Classification (GTDB taxonomy): domain Bacteria; phylum Deinococcota; class Deinococci; order Deinococcales; family Deinococcaceae; genus Deinococcus; species Deinococcus proteolyticus. The sequence goes on along the minus strand of NC_015161.1, from coordinate 690,858 downwards.
TGGCCCTGTTTTTACGGACCCAGGCACCAACACCCAGCGACCCGCCCCGGCCCATCTCGCCGGCGCAGCGGGCCGAACTGCTGGAGCTGCTGCGCCGGGGTGAGGACGCAGCCGCCATGCGGCGCTACCGGGAGTACTCCGGCGCTTCGCTGGTGGCGGCTCAGGCGTATGTCGCGGCGCTCAGGGAACCGGCAGGGCCTGACGGGCCGTGAACAGGCCGCGGACCCACTCCCCTACCTCTGGAAACGACAGGGCCGCGCCCAGCAGACCGAACAGCAGAATCAGCACGTAGGCTCCGCTCAGCCAGGGGCCAGGAGCCGCGCGTTCCTGCGGGTCGGGCCGGGGCGTCAGCCACAGGTGCAGCACCCACAGCAGCCCAGCGCCCAGCGCAAAGGCACCTGCGGCCACCGCCGGGCCGAGGTTGTTGAGCGCCGCTTCGCTGCTTTCCATGTCATCCAGCGGGAGCCGGTCACCCAGCGCGGCCACCAGCAGCAGCACCAGAGCATTGTTCAGCACATGCACAATAACGCTGTTCCAGAGGCTGCCGGTGTGCTGCGCCAGCCGCCCCAGGGCGTAGGCCAGCGGCAGGATGCCCGCCACGCTGAGCGGCACCCCGTGGGCCAGCGCGAAGGCGAAAGTGGTGGTCAGGGCCGCGACCCCGAAGCCGGCGGCCCGCTCATGGCCGCGCAGCATCAGACCCCGGAAAGCGATTTCCTCAATGATGGGCACCAGCACGCCGCCGGTCAGCACCATCAGCCATGCCCCAGCCGAAGAGGAAGCCAGCGCCGGCACCGTGTCGGGCACCGGCAGGTCTGGAAAGACCGCCAGCGCCGCCGCCGACCACGCCCGCGAGGCGATAAAGGCCACAGCAAATACGGCCAGCGCCGTGCCCCAGCTAGGCGGAGTGCGCCAGCGCGAATCGGCCCGCAGCGCCGCGAACTCACGCCGGAACAGCGTCAGCAGCAGCGTGATGTTCACCGCGATGGTCACGATAAAGGCCAGCACCGTGTCCATGCCGAACCGGGTCATCAGGATGGGACCGCCCACGGCCTGAATCAGGAGGATGGTCAGCGCAGCCCGGTTGCCGCCCAGCGCCGTAACGCCTGTCCCTGCAGGGACCGCCGGAGCAGGCGGAGCGGGGGGCGTCACGGGAGCGGAAGGAGACACAGGCTGAGTCATCGCACCTTCAGGGTAGCGCCCTGAGCACCTCAGAAAAGGCCAAGCCTCCTTCAAGCTCAGCTCAGCCTCCCCCGAACGGCCCAGCGCTAGCCTGAACGCATGACACGACTGCGCGCCCTGCTGCCTACCACCCTAAGCCTGAGCGCCGCCCTGGCGCTGCCCACCGCCCTGGCCGATAGCGTGAACTGTGCCGGCAACCTGAACAGCCGCACGGTGCGCGGCGACTTGCAGGTGCGCCCCGGAGCCACCTGCACTGTCCTGAACAGCCGCATTGAGGGCGATGTGGAGCTGGGCCGTGGTGCCCGTCTGGTGCTGCGCAACTCCACGGTGACCGGCGACGTGGAAGGCAAGGAATACGCGCAGGCCAGCATTCTCGGCACGCTGATTCAGGGCGACCTGAGCCTGGAGCGCGGGCAGGGCGGGCAGCTGCGCAACAACCGGGTGCGCGGTGACGTGGAGTTTGAGGACAACCGGGGCCGGATGGCGTTCGCGGCCAACGCGGTCGGCGGCGACCTGGAGTGCGCCGGGAACCGCTGGACCTACTCCTTTTACAACAACTCGGTCAGTGGCCGGCAGCAGGGCCAGTGCGTGAACTGGAAATAAGCGGCCTGCCCCTGCGGGCGAACTTCCAGCCCCACCGACCTCACCTGCCCCCTGGCTGCGGCCAGGGGTTTTTCCTGCCCTGGCCCTGTCCTCTCTAGCTGCGCCCTGCCGTACACTGCTGGACATGACCGGCACCCCCGACCTTTTTCAGCAGACCGGCTATAGGGCCGTGATTGGGCTGGAAGTTCACCTGCAGCTGAACACCCGCTCCAAGCTGCTCAGTCCTTGCCCCGCCGACTACCACGGCGCCGAGCCGAACAGTTTTACCGACCCGGTCAGCCTGGGCCTGCCCGGCACGCTGCCGGTGCTGAACGCCGAGGCGCTGGAGCTGGCGCTGCGCTTTGGCCTGGGACTGAACTGCACGGTGGAAGGGGTCACGCAGTTTCACCGCAAGCATTACTTCTACCCCGACTCGGCCAAGAACTTTCAGCTGTCGCAGTGGGATAGGCCCGTGGCGCACGGCGGTTTTCTGGAGGTAGAGGGGGGCCGGATAGGCATTACGCGCGCTCACCTGGAAGAAGACGCCGGCAAGCTGCTGCACCCCGCCTACGCCCCCTACTCGGAGCTGGACCTGAACCGCGCCGGCACCCCGCTGATTGAGATGGTCACCGAGCCGGACATCAAGTCGGGGCCGCACGCCCGCGCCTTTCTGGAAACCGTGCAGGCGATTGCCCGCGCCCTGGGTGTGAGCTTTGCCAGCCCTGAAGAAGGCCAGATGCGCTGCGACGTGAACATCAGCGTGCATAAGCCGGGCGAACCGTGGGGCACCAAGGTGGAGGTGAAAAACCTCAACTCGTTCCGCAGCGTGGAGCGGGCCATCAGCTACGAGTGGCAGCGGCAGGCGCGGCGGCTGGCGGCGGGCGAGACCATCAGCCAGGACACGCTGGGCTGGGACGAAGGCGGCGGCAAGACCTTCCTGATGCGGACCAAGGAAGGCGAGGCCGACTACCGCTACATGGCCGAACCCGACCTGCCCGAGCTGCACATCACCCCCGAGTGGGTGGCCGCAGTGCGCTCGCGGATGCCCGAGCTGCCTGCCGAGAAGCAGGAGCGCTACCTGGCGGCGGGCCTGCGCGAGTCGGACGCCCGCACGGTGAGCATGGACGTCCACCTCAGCCGCTTTCTGGACGGGGCGCTGGCCGCCGGTCAGGCACCTATTCAAAAGCTGGCCAACTGGCTGCTGTCCGAGGTGCCCGGCGTACTGGACGAGGGCGAAACGCTGGAGAAAGCGGCCCTGCGCCCCGAACATCTGGCCGAGCTGGTGGCGCTGGTAGAGAGCGGCGACCTGACTGGGCGCAGCGCCAAGGACCTGCTGCCGGACGTGGTGCAGGGCCGCTCGCCCCGCGCCCTGGCGGAGGAGCGGGGCCTGCTGGGACAAGCCGGCGCAGGCGAACTGGAAGCCGCCGTGGACGCCGCGATTGCCGCCGACCCGGACACGGCAGCGCAGGTGCGCGGGGGCAACAAGAAGGCCATCAACGCCCTGTTCGGCGCCGTGATGAAGGCCACCGGCGGCAAGGCCAACCCCGGCCAGGTGCGCGAGCTGCTGACGCAGCGGCTGGAGGGCTGAGGATGTCGGCGGATGCGGGCCAGGCGGCGCCCCCCGGCTGGCGCGTGGCGGCCCTGGTCGCCCTGGGGGCGCAGGTGCTGGCCCTGTTTCTGGTGGCCGGATACGTGCTGAGCAAGGAGCTTCCCAGTGCAGCGACCGGCTACTTGGACGCTGGGCATAGCTTTTTCACTGGCGTTCTGACCCTGTGGTGGGCGCTGCTGCTGGGCCGGCTGACCCTGGGCCGGGGCGTGGTGCCGGGCGAGTATCTGGACCGGGTACGGCGCGTCCTGACGTTCGCCTTTCCGCTGCTGACCACGTTCCGGGGCGTGCTGTGGGGTGTCACTGCCCTGGCCCTGGCCGGCGGCGCCACGCAGGGACACCCGGTGGCCCTCACTGCCCTGATGACGGTCTGGGGAGCCAGCATCATCGCCAGCTACATGAGCTTTTTCTGGCTGGTGCGCTGGGCCGACCCGCAGCCGGCCGCCACGGGGCCGGGCCCTGCACACGCCAAGGCGCAGCTGGAAGACTGGCTTAACCTCTCGGCGGCCCTGGCCCTGGGCATGACCGTGGTCAACGTGGTCCCGATTACCGGGTTCAGCGTGAACCTCTCGCAGACCGACCAGTGGGTCTACGGGCTGTCGGGTCTGCTGGACGTGGCCGCCACCCTGCTGGCCCTGCAAGCGGTGCGCCTGACCGGGCCAGCAGCGCGGGCCTCAGGCTAGGCGGGCCGGCTCCAGCAGACTGCGCCAGCGCGGATATTCCCAGGCCAGCAGATACAGCGCAGCAAGCAGCATCAGCCCCGTGATGACCGGTGTGCCACCAAAATTCATGCTGACCGTAATCACGAAAATGTTGGTGATGATGCACAGGTACAGGATGGCCCCCACGGCTGCCGTACGTGGAATCAGAATCAGCAGCCCGGCCAGCAGCTGCGCGGCCCCGATGAACTGGTAGTAGGTGCCCGTGCGGTGCATGGCATCGAAGAAATAACCCACCGGGTCGCTGAGGGGCAGCACGGTGAATGGCTCCCCCACAAGCTTGACCCAACCGGACGGCAAAAAGGCCAGCCACAGCAGCAGGCGGGTCAGCCAGGTGAACGGCAGGGCCAGCCGGGTGGACTGCCAGGCCGCCAGCCAGCGCTGGGGGCGGTCCAGAAGAGAGCTGTTCATGCCGGCAGTGTGACAGGCAGGCAGGGCCGGCCACATCCGGCAAAAGGTGGAGTCCGGCGGCGCCACCTGCTAGGCCATTCGGCGAATATCCGCGCCGAGCCCGGCCAGCTACCCTAAGCCATGACCGAACTGCGCCCCCTGACCCCTGCCGACGCCGAGGCTTACCGCACGGCCCGCCTTCAGATGCTGCGGGAAGCGCCCGCCGCGTTCCTGACCACAGCCGAGGAGTTCGCCGAGCGCCCGCTCCATGCCACCGCCGAGCGCCTGCGGCCCGACCCGGAAAACGTGACTTTCGGGGCGTGGGAGGGCGGCGTTCTGGTCGGAATCTGCACACTGGTACGCGAACAAGGCCCACGGTCACAGCACCGCGCCGACATCTTCGGCATGGGCGTGCTGAACTGCGCCCAGGGCCGGGGTGTAGGGCGGGCACTGCTAGGCGCCGCCATCGCCTATGCCCGCGAGCTGCCGGGAGTGCGCAGCCTGCACCTGGACGTGATGGAGACGCAGGAACCTGCCCGCCGCATGTATGAAGCGCTGGGCTTCGAGGTCTGGGGCACCGAGCCGAACGCCATGTGTCTGGACGGGCAGCTGCTGCGGGCCCATGCGATGTGGCTGGACTTGGGGAAAATGCCCGCCCAGGTCAAGCCTTAGACTGACCCCATGACCCGCCCCGACACCGACCGCGCAGGCCACACGCAGACGCTGGAGCGCACCGAGACCAGAAAGCCGAGGCTCTGGCGGGTGCTGCTGCTGAATGACGACTACACCCCGATGGACTTCGTGGTGCTGGTGCTGGAGCGGTATTTCCGCAAGACCGAGCAGGACGCCGAGCTGATTATGCTGGCCGTACACCACAAGGGGCAGGGCGTGGCGGGCGTGTACACCCGCGACATCGCGGAGACCAAGGTGGCGCAGGTGACGCAGCTGGCGCGGCAGGAAGGCTACCCGCTGCGGGTGCTGGCGGAGCCGGAAGGTAAAGGCGCTCTGTGATAGTTGTGTAGAGTCGGCGAAGAATAATTGCCTCATGCTGCTAGTTACTGGGGCCGCCGGCCACCTCGGAAATGTCCTGATCCGTCATCTGCTGGAGCGTGGCTACACGGACATTCGTGCGATGGTTCTGCCCGGCGAAGACCGCACGCCGCTGGCCGGGCTGAATGTGGACATCGCAGAAGCCGACATCACCCGCCCCGAAATGCTGCCCGCCGCCTTCGAGGGCGTGACAAGGGTCATGCACCTCGCTTCGCTGGTCAGTATCGGAGACGCCGCAGAAGACCTTATTCAGCGGGTCAATGTGGAAGGCACACGCAACATCATCGAGGCGAGCAAGGCGGCCAAGGTCGAGCGGTTGCTGTATGTGGGCAGCATTCACGCCTTCGCCCGGCCGGACGGTCCCCTCCTGAATGAGCAGGTGCCCCTGGCACCCCAGACCTCTGCCCCCTACGAGCGCACCAAGTCCGCCGCCACCCGCCTGGTGCTGGACGCCGCGTCCGAGCTGGATACGGTGGTGGCGGCACCCAGCGGCGTCTTCGGACCGTTCGACTTCAAACGCAGCGAGGTCGGCACGGGGATTCGCCAGTGGATGGAGCGCCCCTCTACGGTGATGCTGCCGGGCGGCTACGATTTCGTGGACGTGCGCGATGTGGCCGAGGGCCTGCGCCTGGTGCTGGAGCAGGGCCGGCGCGGTCAGGTTTATCTGCTGGGCAACGAGTGGATTGAAATGGCCGAGATGGCGCGGCAGGTCATGCACCAGACGCACGGCCGCGCCAAGGTTACGCTGATACCGCTGTTCATGGCCCATTCCCTCGCCAAGGTGGCCCTGTGGGACAGCAAGCGCCGGGGCGTGCGGCCCGTGCTGACTCCCTACACCCTGGAAACCCTGATGGCTCCCTACCGCCTGGACTGGAGCAAGGCCCGCACCGAACTGGGCTTTACGGTGCGGCCTATCAGCCAGACGGCCGAGGACACGGTGAAATGGTGGCAGGAGAACTGGGAAGCGGGCGGCGGCAGACGCTGAGCGGGCGGGACAAGCAAACCGGGAAAGACGCTGTTGAACCCGTCCTTCCCTGGTTGCCTTTTTACACCGCCACGTCCTCTTCCAGTTCCAGTTCCTCCCCCGTCAGCGGGCGGGGGCGGTGGCGGTTTTCGTACCAGATGCCCACCACTACCGCCAGTGCACCCAGCATCATCCAGCCGGAAAGGATGGTCAGCGGTCCTGTGAGGCTCAGGCCGGGGAAGTAGACGATGCGGCGCATGATGTCGATGAAGCCCGAGCCGATCCAGAATTTGCCGAGCCACTGGAAAAAGGCAGGCTGCATCATCGTCTCGAAGACGCCGCCGCTGGACGTGAAGTTCAGCGACACGAAGAGGGCCGCGTAAACCATCGTGCTGAAGCGGCCCAGCAGCGGGTGCAGGCCCACCGCGAAGAGAATTACCGCCAGCGAGTACATGAAGGTGATGCCGAGGGCCGCCAGCGCGTGCCCCGCAAACATGCCGAAGACGCCGACAGCCAGCCAACCTTCCACCACCGTAATCAGCGCCGCCGCGCCGAGTGCCAGCATCAGCCGCTCGCGCCAAGTCCGTGTGGCCCCCGCCGCCGCGATTGCAATCCCGATGGCGTAGCTCGTCACACTCAGGGCGACGAGAAAGAAAAAGGCGTTCTGGCCGATGGGGTCATTGGTCAACACGGGCAGGACGTTGGTGAATTTGACGGGCAGACCCGTCTTGTGCGACACGGCTTCAAACATCCGCTGCACGATCATCGCGGTGGTATCCGAAGCAGCGGGTGCGACCAGCACCTCTGCGCCCGTTTTGCCCGGAATGAACGCCCCCGAAATCTGCAGGTTGTTTATCGCGGCTCGTGCAGCTTCCCGGGTGGGCAGCATGGTCAGGCTGACGCGCTCGCCGAGGCCCTCTTGCAGGCTCCGCATGGTGTGGAGGGCGGCAGAGCCGGACCCGACCACCGCAATCGGCACATGGTGAGGGTCGGGGCGGTGAAATCCGGCGAGGTAGGCAATGGTCATGATCAGGCCCATCAGAAACGTGGGCACCATGTGGGAAATCACCGTGTTCATCGGCACGGGTTGGGCAGCAGAGGAGCCGTGAGCAGACATGGGGGATACTTTACGTCAGGCAAACTTATAAGTCAAACTGATAATGTAGACTGATGATATGTCACCTCAACCCGACGCTCTGGATACCCCGATGCTGGCCGACGAACTGATGACCATCACTTGGGCGTTGGCCCGCCAACTGCGCCTCGCCGGAAATCAGGAGTCCGAACTTTCGCTGACCCAGTGGGCGGTGCTGAGCCATCTGGAGCGCCAGCCCGCGATGACCAGCGCCGAACTCGCCCGCGCCGAACTGGTCACGCCGCAGTCCATGAATACGGCGGTGCATCAACTTCGGGAACTGGCACTGGTGCAGACGCAACCCGTGCAGGGCGACGGACGACGAATTGCGCTCACGCTGACCGAGGCAGGCGCAAAAGCCTTGGCCGAACTCCGCGAGCGCCGCGCTGCGTGGCTGGTGCGCTTTCTGGACGCCGAACTCTCCGAGACCGAGCGGGCCGACCTGTACGCCGCCCTGCAAACCCTGCGCCGCGCGGGGCAGACCGCCCGCGTCCGCGCTCATGGTCTATCTGGCCCCGGCACGCCACAATAGAGGGACGCCATGATTTCCGACCACCTGCAAGACACCATCCAACGCGCCGCCGACCTTGCCCGCAGCGAAGGGCACGAGTACGTGACGCTGGAACACCTCCTGCTCGCGCTGCTGGACGACGAGGAAGCCAAAGACGCCCTGAGCGCGCTGGGCGTGGACTTCGCCAAGTTGCGGGCTGCGCTGGAAGACGACCTCGCGGAGTTGGACATCCTAGACGACCCCGAGCCGGACTTCACGCTGGGCGTTCACCGCGTGGTGCAGGGCGCGGTGCTGCAACTGCACGCCAGCGGCAAGGGCCCAGGAAGCAAAAACAGCGAAAAGGCAGACGGGGCGCGGGTGTTGGTGGAGTTGCTGGAAGAAGAGGACAGCCCCGCCCGCGCCGCGCTAGAGGCTCAGGGGGTGACGCGGCTGGACGTGCTGAACTACGTCTCGCACGGAGTGGCGAAGGTGGCGGGCCGCAGCCGTGAGCGCCGCGTGGCGGGGGTGGACGGCGACCTGACCGCCGCCGAAGCGCCTGCCGAGGAAAACCCCTTGGAGGCGTACACCCAGAACCTCACCGAAGCCGCTGGGAACGGCGAATTTGACCCCGTGATTGGACGCGAGCAGGAACTGGAGCGCGTCATTCACATTCTGGCGCGGCGCGGCAAAAATAATCCCGTGCTGGTGGGCGAACCCGGCGTCGGCAAAACGGCTTTGGCCGAAGCCCTCGCGCAGCGCATCGTGGCGGGCGACGTGCCGAAGTTCCTGAAGGGGGCCGCCGTCTACGCGCTGGATTTAGGTGCGCTCTTGGCGGGCACCCGCTACCGAGGCGACTTCGAGCAGCGCCTCAAAGCCGTGCTGCACGCGCTGGACGGTGAAAATGCGGTGCTGTTCGTGGACGAACTCCACACCATCGTCGGCGCGGGGGCCACCGAGGGCAGCAGCATGGACGCGGCGAACCTGCTCAAACCTGCGCTGGCACGCGGCAAACTGAGGTTGTTGGGAGCCACCACCCCCGCCGAGGTGCGCCATCTAGAAAAAGACCGCGCCCTGTGGCGGCGCTTCCAGACGGTGGACGTGCCCGAACCGAGCGAGGAGGACGCCGTCAAGATTCTGAGCGGCCTTGCGCCGAAATATGCCGCGCACCACGGCGTTGCGTACACGCCCGATGCACTGCAAGCGGCGGTGAGCCTCAGCAGCCGCTACCTGCGCGACCGTTTCCTGCCCGACAAGGCGATTGACGTGCTGGACGAGGCAGGGGCGGCCCGCTCCAGCGCTGGTAAGGGCGGCGAAATCGGCGTGACCGACATTGAAGCGACCGTAGCGCGCATGGCCCGCGTCCCCGTCGGCGCGGTGAAGGCGGAGGAAGTCTCCTCGCTCGCCACGCTGGAAAGTGACCTCGCCGCCCGGGTGTTCGGGCAGGACAAGGCGGTGGAAGCCGTCGCCTCCGCCGTCAAGCTCGCCCGCGCGGGCCTGCGCGACCCGCAGAAGCCGCAGGGGATGTTCCTCTTCGCAGGGCCGACGGGGGTGGGCAAAACCGAACTCGCCCGCGCGCTGGCCGACCGCCTAGGCGTAGAACTCATCCGCTTTGACATGTCCGAATACGGCGAGGCGCACACCGTCGCCCGCCTGATTGGGGCACCTCCCGGTTACGTGGGCTTTGACCAAGGCGGCCTGCTGACCGACGCCGTCGCCAAAAACCCGCACGCCGTGCTGCTGCTGGACGAGGTGGAAAAGGCGCACCCCGACATCTTCAACATCTTCCTGCAACTGATGGACTACGGCACCCTGACCGACCACGCGGGTAAGAAAGTGGACGGGCGCGGGCTGCTGATTATCTTCACCACCAACGCCGGAGCCGCCGACGCCAGCCGCCCCGCCTTGGGCTTTGGCCGCGTGAGTCGTGCCGGGGAGGAAGCTGAAGCGGTGAAGCGCACCTTCTCGCCCGAATTCCGCAACCGGCTGGACGCGGTGATTGGTTTTGCGCCGCTTTCCCGCGAGGTGATGGGCAGCGTGGTGGACAAATTCGTGCGCGAACTCGCCGCGCAACTGGTCGAGAAGAAGGTGGTGCTGACCCTCACCCCCGCCGCCCGCGAGCGGCTGGCCGAACTGGGCTACGACCCGCTGCTGGGCGCACGGCCCCTCGCCCGCGTGATTGAGCAAAGGCTCAAGCGCCCGCTGGCCGACGAATTGCTGTTCGGAGAGCTGCGGCAGGGCGGAAAGGTGAAAGTGGGCGTCAAGGGCAGCGAGGTGCGGCTGGATGTGAAGGGGAATGCCCTGAAAGGCCCCGCCACTTGACTTCGTGCAGTCTCTGCCAGGGCACAGAGTGCTAGGGGACTCTGGTCTGGCGTGAGAGGCTGGTCGCCCAAAGCCCGGATAGGCCCTCCCTCTCCCCCAAGTTTTGGGTCTTGCGGCCAAACCAGGTCCACTTTGGCTGCGTTCCCTACGTTCCTCTGCTGCACGCTGAACGAGAGCCTCCATTTTGCTCAGGCCAGCCTTGCAGGAGTGCCGCAGCGTCCTGGGCAGCGACCTGATAAATGCCTTCCTCCTGGCACGTCACCCCCTGCGGCATTCGGGACATCCACTGCCGCAGTCCTGCCTGGGCGGCATCAGACTCTGTCGCCGGCACCTTTTTCAAGCGGGTCAGACCGTCCAGCTGCTGAGGCAAGGCGAGCTGTGGGGCGCATCCAGCAAGTGCCGTGAAAGTCACAGCCAGCAGCATCCTGCTCATGCCGCCAGACCTACACTCCGCCCGCGCTAAGCTGACCCGCGATGAAGGTCCTTTTTGTGGGTGATGTATACGGGCAACCGGGGCGGCGAGTGGCAGGCGAGCACCTGCCGCTGATTGCCCCGCGCTACGACTTCGTGATTGTGAACGCCGAGAACTCGGCCGGGGGCTTCGGCGTGCATTTCGACGCTGCCACCCGGCTGCTGGAAGCGGGCGCGAATTGCCTCACGCTGGGCAACCATGCCTGGGACCACAGGGACATCGGGCTGCTGCTGGGGCAACCGCACAAATTCCCTATCGTGCGCCCGCTGAACTATTCGGACCCGGAGACGCCGGGCGTGGGGTGGCGCACCTTCGAGGTAGGCGAAGCCGGCGAACGGCTGACAGTGGTGAACCTGCTGGGCCGGGTCTTTATGGGCGAGAGTGCCAATCCCTTTACCGCCATGGACGAACTGCTGAAACGGGACGACCTGGGCAGCGTGTTCGTGGATTTCCACGCCGAAACCACCAGCGAAAAGGCGGCGATGGGCTGGCACCTGGACGGGCGGGTGGCCGCCGTGATTGGCACCCACACCCACGTTGCTACGGCTGACACGCGCATCTTGCCGCAGGGCACCGGCTTTCAGACCGACGCCGGCTTTACCGGGCCGGTGAACAGCGTGATCGGCGCGAACCCCGCCGAGCCGCTGCAGGCCTTCCTGACCGAGCGCCGGCACCGCTTTCAGGTGGCGGAAGGCCCCGCCATGCTCAACGGGGTCAGCCTGGAGATTTCCGGAAATCGCTGCCTGGGCATCGAGCGGTACAGGTACGAGGAGGAAAACGAGGACTAGGCTCCATGCGCCAGCCTGCCCCCAACATACGGATTCCGCTCCATTCCAGCACAGTCGGAAAAACGCCGCCTGTGCTTGCATACCGCGAAATCCATATTTACTCCTATGCCCTCTGGGCAGATTAATTCGTGAAAGGTACACGAATTAATCGGAGTAATTAACTCCGTACCGCCCGCCTGCTGCTGCGCCGCCCCTCCCCCGCCGACGCGGAGGCTTCGCTGGCCGCGCAGCTTGCCTCACGGGCCGAGCTGCGGCGCTGGATGGTCTGGGCGCAGGCCGAGCCGACGCTGACAGCATCCGCGAGAACCTGATGGCGGCGGCCGAGCACTTTGAAGCGGGCGAAGAACTGCGCTACCACGTCTAGGACGCGGCAGGGTGCGAATTCACCGGGTCCAGCGGCTTTCATGCGCTGGACTGGCGGGTGCCCAAAGGGGAATAGGCTACTGGATAGCGACTCTCCACACCGGCCAGGGCTACGCGCTGGAAGTGGCGCAGGCTCCTTATCCGCTTCGGGCTGGCCGCGCAGGAGGAAGGTGGCCTGGGCTTCCGCAGGCTGGAAATTCGCTGTGACCCGCTCAACAGGCGCCCGCGCCGTATTCCGGAGCGGCTAGGCTATGCACTAGACGCCCACCTGGTGAATGACACCGTTTCGGCAGACGGAACAGCGCTGTGGGACACCCTGGTTTTCAGCCTTACTCGCTGAGCGTCAGCGGACCAGCGCCGCGCCTTCGCTCGCCTGGCGGATACTTAGCACCCGGCTCACGCCACCGCCGTCGGTGGTCACGCCCCAGAGGGTATCGGCCACTTCCATGGTGGCTTTTTGGTGGGTAATCAGGATGAACTGTGTCCCCTGCGCGGCAAAGCGGGTCAAGAAGGCGGTAAAGCGGCGGATGTTGGCCTCGTCCAGTGGGGCGTCCACTTCGTCCAGCACGGCCAGAGGAAGGCCGCCGGTGGTGTCCTCGCCGCCGGCATGGTTGAGTGCGAACAGGAAAGCCAGCCCGGCCATCGTGCGCTCACCGGCGCTGAGCAGGGTCATGGAGCGGGTGCGCTTACCCCCCGGCTGCACCGCCAGCGTCAGCCCACTGATCCGGCCGGCCCCGTCCTGTTCGGCCTGCAGCTCCCCGCTGCCGCCCAGCAATTCGGCAGCGTAGCGGGCGAAGGCGGCGGCCACAGTGTCCAGTGCCTGACGGGTGGCGGCGTCCTCCAGGCCGGAGAGTTCGTCCAGCTGGCCGCGCAGTTCGGTAGCGGCGGCCTGAGCGTCGTCCAGCTCGGCCTGGGTGGCCGTCCACTCGGCCTGTCCCGCCTGGTAGTCGGCCTCGGCGCGGGCGTTGACCGGCCCCAGCGCTTCCAGCTCGGAGCGCAGGCGGCCCAGTTCGTGCGCCCATTCGCGGGGGGTACCAGGCGGGGAGCAGCCCTCAGGGATGGCTCCCAGCCCACCCTCGCGCCGGGCAATGGTCAGGCGCAGTTCCTCCAGCCGGGCACGGGCCCGGTTCTGAGCGGCAATCCGGGCAGCGTAGGCGTCGGCAGTGCGGGACTGCTCGGCCTCGGCGCGGGCCACCTCCTGCGGGTCGAAGTCGCCCAGCGCGGCGCGGCGGCGCTCCGCCTCGGCAGCGGCGGCCGCGATATGCCCGGCCTGCTCGGCGGCGGCCACGGCATTGGCACCCAGACGGGTCTGCACCTCGGCGCGGCGGCTTTCCGCCTGGCGGTAGGCCTGCCACAGTGCTCCCAGTTCGCGGCCCAGCGCCAGCGCTTCAGCGGCGGCACGTTCGGCGGCGCGGGCCTGCTCGGCTTCGGCACGGTAGACGGTCAGGTCAGCTTCCAAGGTAGTGGAGTCGGTTTCAGCAGGCGTGACAGAGGCAGGCGCAGACAGTGCAGCCAATCCCTCAGCCAGCCGCGCTGCGTCACCTTCTAGCGAGCGCTGCCGGGCTGCCAGTTCGCGGGCCTGCACGCCCAGTTCACGCTCGGCGGCCTGAGCGGCGGCATGGGCAGCGGTCAGTGCAGGCAGGTCGGCGCCTCCTTCGTCCTCGTTCAAGGCCGCCAGGGCAGCCTCAGCCTTTTGCACACCTGCTTCGGCGGCGTCCACCTCATCTGCCAGTTCCTGAAAGCGCCGCTGGTCGGCCAGCACACTGCTGCCGGAATCGCGCAGCCGCCCGCCGGTCATGGCTCCAGACGGCTCCACCACCTCGCCGCCCAGCGTGACCAGACGGGGCCGCTGCCGGTGCGCCCGCGCCAGCCGGTTCGCGGTGTCCAGCGTGTCCACGATCAGGGTGTCAGACAGCAGCGAGCGGCCCACCAGCGGCGGGTCGGTAGGGCAAAGGTCGGCCAGGTTCCCCACCACGCCAGCTTCCCGCAGCAGTGGAGCGTCACGGCGGGAGCGCTCATGCAGCAGTTCCAGCGGCAAGAAGGTGGCCCGCCCGCCCTGCCGTTTCAGCTCGGTAATGATGCTCCTGGCGTCGTCCGCAGTCTGCACCACCACCTGTTCCAGCCGGCGGCCCAGCGCGGCCGTCACGGCAGTCTCCAGCTTGGCAGGCACGGTCAGCACGTCCGCCACACTGCCCACGATGCCGGGGTGGTCCAGCCGCAGCGCATTGCGGGCGCCCTCGCCGTAGCGCGAATAGGCGTTCAGTGCCGCCTCCAGGCGCTCCAGTTCGCGGCGCAGCGGAGCCAGCCCAGCCTGCAGGCGGGTGCGTTCGGCGGCAGCTTCCTGGCGGCGGGCCTCACGCGCAGCCGCCTGCGCCTGCGCCTCAGCCAGCGCCGCAGCCTGCCGCTCCCGCTCAGCAGAGGCGCTGACCAGGTCGGCGTTGACACGGTCCAGGTCTCCTTCCAGCGCGGCCAACGCCTGAGCCACCCGCTCCTGCTCGCGGGTCAGGGCGGCGCGGTCCGCCTCGCTGCGGGCCTGGGCCTGGGTGCGGCGCAGCTCGGCTTCGCGGCCTTCGGTCAAGCGGCGTTCCAGCTGGCGGGCCTGGGCTTCGGCGGCCTCGGCGCGGGAGCGGGCCTCCTGCACGGCACGGGTCAACTCGGTCAGGTCAGGGGCCGCTTCGGCAGGGGCCTGGGCCGGCAAGGCCTCCAGCTCTGCCTCCAGGCGGGCCGCTTCCTGGTGCAGGTGTTCGCCGTAGCGCGCCGCCTGGGCATGGGCCTGCTCGGCGGCGTTCAGCGCGGCCAGCGCGTCCTGACGGGCACGGGCGGCAGCGCGGGCCTGCGCCAGAGCCTCGCGGGCCGCTTCCGCCTGGGCGGCGGCCTCTCCCAGCCCCTGACCCAGCTCCTGCGAAGTGGCCTCCTGGCGCTCCGCTTCCTGGCGGGCCGCGTCCAGCTCACGGCGCAGGGCCAGCTGCTTTTCACGTTCCTGGGCGGCGTCCAGAAGCGCTTGCCGGGCACTCAGCTCGCGCCAGCGCAGCGCCGCTTCAGCCGCCCGCCGCAGCCGTTCAAGCCCACTTTGGCGCTCGGCCTGTACCAGGCCCAGGTCTGCCAGGTGCCGCTCGGCCTCGGCCAGCAGGGCAGCGGTCTCCTCACGGGCCGCCACCGAGCGCGACAGCCCCGCCGCCTCCTGCAGGTAGCCCAGCAGCTTGGACCCCTCGGCCTGCACCACCCCGCTCACCTCACCCTGACCAATCACCGCCAGCCCACCGGGCCCCAGGCCAGTGCCACGCAGCGCCGCATGAATATCGCGGACCCGCACGCTACGCCCGCCCAGCTCCTGCTCGGACGTCCCGTCGCGGTAGATGCGGCGGCTCAGATGAACCGCGCTGCCTGCGTGGCGCAGCTCGGCCTGCACTTCGGCCAAGCCCAGCGGCGCCCGCCCAGCGCCACTGCCGCCGTGGAAAATCAGCTCGGTGGCCCGCCCGGCCCGCAGCTCCCGCGCCCGCGCTCCATGCGTGACCCAGCGCAGCGCCTCGACCACATTGCTCTTGCCTGACCCGTTGGGGCCGATGACGGCCGTGATACCCGGCTCGAACTCGATGTGGGTGCGCTGCGAAAAGCTCTTGAAACCGTGAAGAGTGAGGGAATCGATCATGGGATAAAGGGTCTAAGGGCCAAAAAGTCGAAAGGTCTAAGGGGAAACAGATAAAGAAGGTGCCCGCGCTGGCCTCTCTTTCCCTAGACCTTCAGACTCTTGGACCCTTAGACCATCACAGGTCCTTGCAGTCCTGACGGTTCAGCGGCTGGCGCAGGTCCACCTGACCGATGGTGGTCACGTTCTTGCCCTCTACCAGGAAAGTGACGTCCAGGCCCTGTTTTTCCAGCAGGGTGCGGGTCATGGAACACAGCATCAGGTATTCCCCGCTGACCGAGTAGCCCAGGTCACGGTAGGCCGCAGGCAGGCTGACGAAGTAATTGTCGCCGCGCAGCCACACACGGGGCACCGGCAGCTCGGCGGGCACCGCCGCCTTTAGCCCGGCCGTGGACGGCCCCTGGCTCCACACGGTCAGCGCCGCTTCCGCCGTGCCCTGGGCGTTCTGGTCGCCCTGCACCACCGGCACGTTGCGCTTCTCGCTCACCAGCTTCTGGCCGCCGGCGTCGAGGTAGTACACCGGCACTTCTACCGGCAGACGCTCGGACAGCACGTAGTTGGGGACCTCGGGCGTGGGTGGGGGCCGGTTCACCCAGCTCATCGCCGCCACGGTCAGCGCCAGCACGCCAGCGGCCAGCACGTTGAAAAAGGAAAAGACGTTCTTCACTGCCCGCTCCCTTCGCCTTCACCGACAGGGGCCGCTGCCCCGCCCTCCGGCAGCACGGCAGCATTCTCCACCTTTTTGGAGAGGTAGCCGGCCACCGAGCGGGCCACACCCACCGCCAGGCGCTGGCGGAAAGCGTCGTCGCCCAGCGCGGCCACGTCATCGGCGCTGTCCAGACTGCCCAGCTCAAGCAGCAAGCCGGCCTGCGGCGCCTCGCCCAGAGTGAGCACCTTGGACAGGGGCCGCTGCTGCGCCTTGATGCTCTGGGTACCCAGCTCCTTCACCAGCGCTTCGGTCAGGATACGGGTGCCGCCCAGGTCGCTCACAGCATTGCTGGCATAGGCGGGGTTCTCCCCGGCGCGGATGTTCGCCACGTACTCCGAGGAGTTCTCGCTCAGCTGCTGGTACACCTTCACGCCGGGGGCCACCACACCCTCAACCCCGATGTGGCTCACATCCAGCATCAGGTACACGTCGCTCTGGCGGGCCAGCTCCATCTTCTGGTCCAGAGAGGCGTCGCTGGTCCCGTCACGGGTCAGCTTGACCTGCCAGCCCGCCTCGTTCAGGAGGGCCAGCGCCTTTTTGGCCACGTCCAGGCTGAAATCGCTGCCGCCGTCCTTGGCCTGCCGGGTCAGCACCGGCTCAATCACGATCAGGGGCCGGGCGATGCGGTCCAGCAGCGCGGGCGCGGTGCGCTCAATCGAGGGACCGGCGTCCACCACCACCCGCACACTGCCGGGGCGAATCACCTTGTACATGCGGTAGCCGCTGTCCTTGGGCAGGCTGAAGCGCAGGCGCAGGTCGTCGCCGTCCTTGATCACCCGCGCACCCGAGATGAACTTGCCGGTGGTGGTGTAGCGGCGCTGGTCGCCCGCGGCTCCGCGCACCACCACGTGCACATCGTTGCCGCGCAGCTCGGTAAATACGTCGGTGTCCTGGGTTAAGTCCAGCACCAGCCGGTCGGCAGAGGTGCCCACCGAGCTGCTCACTCCGGTCAGGCGCAGCTCCGGCATGGCAAAGGTGCCGGAGCTGTAGGTCGCGCCGAAGGTGCGGGCCACCACTTCCAGCGGCACATGCACAGCACCGTCCACATAGGTCGCGGTGCGGCCCTGTTCGCGCACAGTGTCCAGCTGAATGGTGTTGAAGTCGGTGGTGGCGCGGTAGGCGTCCTCATCAATCGGGAGCACGATGGAATGCCCGTAACCGTCGATCCGTAGGTAAGGGCCTTCCTGCACCACCCGCGCCAAGCTCCGCAAGCTTTCCACGTCCACGTATTCGGTGCCGTAGAGGTTCACGCTCTGCACCGGGGTGCCCTGCAAGGTCAGGCTGCTGTAGGCCACCTGCGCCGAGGCGCCGCCATACCAGGCGCCCAGGCCGCCCAGGCTCAGGGCCGCCAGCAGGACCGCCACCTGCCAGGGTTTCCTGGCCGCAATCACTCGTTTCATCAGTACTCCCTCAGTTCGCGCCGCACTGTCTTCTCGGCGTCGGCACGGCGTTTGTCATGCAGCTTTTTGCCGCGCGCCACCGCCAGCTCCACTTTGAAGTAACGGCCCTGCTGATACATCCGGGTGGGCACCAGCGTCAGGCCCTTTTGCTCCAGTGCGCGGCGAATCTTTTCAATTTCCATGCGGTGCAGCAGCAGCCGGCGCGGCCGGCGTGGCTCGTGGTTGTTGTAGGTCGCTTCCTTGTAGGGCGGAATATACAGGCCCTCAAGGTCTACATTGCGGCCATTCAGCCGCGCAAAGGCGTCCCGGAAATCAACCCCACCGGCGCGGATACTCTTGACCTCGCTGCCGGTCAGGGACAGGCCGGCTTCGTAGCGGTCCAGCAGTTCATATTCGTAGCCTGCGCGGCGATTGACATACACGCGGGGCATTCTAGCGCAGCTCCCTGCCTGAGCACCCTGGAGCGCTGGCAAAGAGCTGCGTCCCCTAGCGCCGCAGGCTCAGCAGCGCCAGCCAGACCAGGCCCGCAATCATCAGTACTCCGCCGATGGGGGTGACCGCTCCCAGCCAGCGGACATTCAGCCCCACCAGCAGGTAAAGGCTCAGGCTGAAAATCAGGCTGCCCAGCAGCAGCAGCCGCACCGGCCAGCCACCGTACCCTGCCGCGCCCAGGGCCAGCAAGGCCAGGGCCGCGTACATCTGGTAACGCACGCCGGTTTCAAAAATCGCCAGGTCGCCCGCGCTCAGGCGGCCGCTCAGCGTGTGGGCTCCGAAGGCTCCCAGAGCGATGCCCAGTGCCCCCCAAAGGGCTCCAGCAGGCAGGGCGCGGCTGGCACGGGGCACCGGCGTATACAAAGGAGTAGACATGGTGGCCAGTCTAGAGCACCTCTCAACCGCTCTCTCACACGCTCTCTCACAGCGCCGGGCCGTTCGGCTGTCCCGCACGGCAGGTCTGCTCTGTTCACAGGGAACGCCATGCACCGCCGCAGGCCGCTGCAGTCAGCCCTCCCCTGGCCCAGACTGGCAGATGAGAGCCGCGACCAAACATGAGACGGCCCAGGTATGGAGAAACAAGCGTGCTACAGCAATTCTGGCAGGTGACTAACCTGACATTTCCTCGCTTGTCCGGCTGCCTGTGCAGCGGTTCAGTCAGATAGGTGTGATCACACTCTCATGACCACTTCCTATGATGGGGGAAGCCGGATCATCCCCGCCCGCGCCAGGCTGGACCGCACCCATTTTCCAGTCGGGAACGGCAGGGATGATATGGCCGTTACGGAAAAACACAGAGTTTTTCTCATGTAAATGAAATCGGAAGCAAGGTCCGCGCCCTCCGAACTTGTTAGCCTCGGGGTCGCCATCTGGGGAGTGTCCCCCGAGGCCCTGCTGTGACAGAGCGGCGCAGAGCAGCTCTGCCTTACGCGGCGGCCCTTTATGACTTTGCCCCGTGTTTTCATCCCCTGTATTCGGACTCACCGTAAGATTGCCCCGCCCGGGGCAGTACCAAGGAGAACCATGTCACAACGAAACATGCTGACCGCGCTGGCTGCGGCCGCGCTGGGCGCTGCTGCTTTCAGTGCCCCCGCCCTGGCCTTGCCGCCCCTTCCCGCCGCCGAGCTGGCCGACCGCGCCGTGCAGTCGGCCCTGAGCAGCGAAGCCGCCCGCACCCTGCCTTATGTCAGCCCGGCCGTGACCCTCAGCCCACTGCAGTCGGCACCGGAGCAGCCCAGCGACGTGGTGCTGGGTGCCCGTGCGCCAGCTGGCCGCACCGCTGTGCTGAAGTCCACGGCCTACAACAGCCTCGCGGCCCAGACCGATGCCACCCCGCACATCACCGCGACCGGCACCCGGACCCGCCCCGGCGTGGTGGCGCTGAGCCGCGACATGCTGCGCCTGTTCCCCTACGGCACCCGCGTGCGCATCACGCCGCTGAACGGCAGCCACCCCTATGTGAATGGACGCATCTTTATCGTGGAAGACACCATGCACGCCCGCAAGACGAATCAGGTGGATATCTGGATGCCGACCCGCTCGCAGGCCATGCAGTGGGGCGTACGCAGCGTCCGCATTACCGCCGTGCGTTAAGGCTTTCGTGGCTTGCCGGCAGGCTGCCCTTCTCTTCTCTCCTCCCCCGCCTACCGGAGCACACTGGCCTGGGCGGGGCTTCATTTTGGTTATGCTGCATCCTGCTGTGCCCACTTCTCCTGACCTGCCCACCACGCCTCCCAGCGCCCGGCGCCTGCCCTGGTTGCTGGCCCGCGCCCATCTGAGCAAGCGCCGCACCCAAAACCTGCTGACGGTGGCGGGAATTGCGGTGGGCGTGGCTGTGCTGATCGCTGCGCTGAGCCTTACCAACGGCTTTACCGGAGCGCTGGTCAGCGCCACGTTGCGGGCCAGTCCCCACCTCAGCGTGCAGCCCTATACCCCAGGCGGCCAGGACCCGGCCATGGAGCAGGCCCTGGCCGGCAACAGCGAAGTGGCGGCCTTTACTCCCTTTCTGGCCGACAAGGCCCTGCTGACCCGCCCGGCCGACGAATACCGGGAGGCCGGCACCGACTTCAGCACCCTGTTCGGGGTGGGCCCACAGGCCGCCGACGTGCTGGAACTGCGGCCTGAGGAAGGCCAGCTGCTGCGCTCGCTGGGCAGCGGCGAGATTCTGCTGGGCGCGGCCCTGGCCCGCAATATCGGAGTGTACCCAGGCGAGCACATCAATCTGCTGAACAGTGGGCAGCAGCGCCGGGAAATGACGGTAAAGGGCGTATTTCATACTGGCAACTACCTGATCGACTCCGGCTACGCTTTTACCAGCTTGGGCACCTTGCAGGAGGTGCAGGGCAGCGGCCACATCAGCGGCTACCAGATTCGCCTGGCCGACCCGGAGCAGGCCCCGCAGGTGGGCCAGGCCCTGACTGCCGGGCTGCCCTACGCTGCCACGCCCTGGCAGTCGCTGTACGGCACGCTGCTCGACCAGCTGCGGCTGCAAAAGCAAGTCATCGGATTCGTGGTGTTCCTTATTGTGATTGTGGCAGCGTTCGGCATTGCCAACGTGATGACCCTGGCCGTGTTCGAGAAGACGCAGGAAATCGCCATTTTGCGGGCCATCGGGGCCACTCAGGGAACCATTACCCGGACTTTCCTGCTCGAAGGTCTGGTGCTGGGCCTGGGCGGGCTGCTGCTGGGCAACCTGCTGGGGCTGGCGGTGGCCGGGTACTTCACCGTGCGCCCGTTTCAGATTCCGGGTGACCTGTACTTCATCACCACGTTGCCGGTCCAGGTGCGCCTGAGCGACCTGCTATGGGTCAATGCGGTGGGCCTCGTCACCACGCTGCTGGCAGCACTCATCCCAGCTCGCCGCGCCGCCGCTATCGAACCGGCCCGGATTATTCGCTGACGCCTGCCCACACGGCGTTCGGCGTACTTTTTCCGGCGGAGCTGTCAGAAAGCAGACAGGTCTGACGGTGGCCTGAATGACCATTAACCTTGCGCGCGCCGGGTCTCACGGTGAGTCAAGTTGGGAGCCGTAGCCTGGGCTCATGAACAAAACGATCAAAGCAGCCCTGCTTCCCATGACTCTGCTGGCCGGTTCGGCCGGTGCGCAGACCATCAGCGCCCAGAGCATTATCGTGAACCCCACCCAGCCTGACCTGAGCGTGCAGGTGAACGTGGACAAGGACACCACTGGCAACGCTGTGCCCACCTACCGCGTCGGCGAAGGCATCCGCCTGAGCGTCAAGACCAACCGTGACGCCTACGTGTACCTGTTTAACGTGGACGCCGCCGGCAAGGTCAGCCAGATTCTGCCCAACCGGCTGGACCAGGGCGACTCCTTCGTGCGTGCCAACACCGTCAAGACTTTCCCTCCCGCCAACGCTGCCTACACCTTTGACGTGGAAGGCCCCGCCGGCCTGAACAAAGTGCTGGCCCTGGCTTCGCTGAACGAACTGAGCCTGAACGACATCAGCCGCTTCGCCACTGCCCAGAGCCAGTTCGCTGACGTGAACGTGAACGGCCAAGAGCGCCTGGCACAGGCCCTGAGCATCGTGGTGAACCCCCTGCCCCAGAACAGCTGGGTCAGTGACACCGCCTTCTTCGACGTGGCCGAGCGTACCCCCGTCCGTACCGGCAGCCTGTTCGTAGGCACCAACGTGAACAACGCCTCCATCATCCTGAATGGCCGCGTGCTGGGTGGAGCCAACCGGACCTACACTGGCATTGCCCCTGGCAGCTACCCGGTGCGTATTGCCGCCCCCGGCTTCGCTGATTTCCGCACCACTGTGAACATCGCTTCCGACCGCACCACCAACCTGAACGTGGACTTCCGTGGCAGCACCGCTCCCGCTCCTGTGACTCCGGTGGCCGGCAGCTACAACGTGACCGTGCGCAGCAGCCTGAACGGTGGCCGCGTGTTCATGAACGGCAACGAAGTGGGGACCATCCGCAACGGTCAGGTGACCGCCAGCGTGCCGCGCGGCCAGTACCAGATCGTGATCGTGGCCCCGAACCAGCCGGCCGAAATCGCCACCATCAACGTGAACCGTGACGGCGGTATCAACCTCAGCCAGGCTCCCCGCACCACCACCATCAACCTGCTGGACCTGCTGTTCCGCTAAACCCGGCCCCTTTCAGGCCAGACCCCTACCCCTTGCCTATGGGTAGGGGTTTTTCCGTAGCCTTTCTGTAGCTCTTCTGTGGCATATGGGGCGCAGGCAGCGGGCCAGGGTGCCCCGGCCTACACCACCATTGCCGGCAGGCCCCGCACGTTAGACTGCCACGATGACTGCCGCCCCCCTGCCCCTCTTGCTGGACCTTCACCCCGACGACTTTCCGCTGCCCGGCTTCCGGCGCAGGCAACTTTTGGAGTGGGTCTATCAGCACGGCGTGGGCAGCTATGAGCAGATGCACACGCTGCCTGCCGAGCTGCGGGCGGAACTGGCAGCGGGCTGGCGGCTCAATCCCTTCGACGACATCGAGACCTTTCGCAGCGACGACGGCTCGGTCAAGTACCTCTTTACCCTGCCCGATGGCCGCCAGATGGAAGCGGTGTACATGCCTTACCTGGACCGCAAAACCATCTGCGTGAGTACGATGGTGGGTTGCCCGGCCCGCTGCGCTTTTTGTGCGACGGGAGCGATGGGCTTCGGGCGCAACCTGACGCCGGGCGAAATCGTGGGGCAGATTCTGGCCGTTGCAGGCGGCGAAGGTATCGAACCGCGTGAGATTCGCAATCTGGTCTTCATGGGGATGGGCGAAGCCATGCTGAACTACGACAACACCATGCAGGCCGCCCGCATCCTGCTGCACCCGCAGGCGCTGGGCATGAGCAAGCGCCGCGTGACCCTGAGTACCGTCGGCATCGCTAAAGGCATTCGCCGTCTGGCCGAGGAAGATGACCTGGGCATCAAGCTGGCGATTAGCCTGCACGCGCCTGACGAGGAAACCCGCCAGCAAATCATTCCCACGGGCGGGGCCAACTCGATTGACGAAATCATGCAGGCCGCCCGCGACTACCAGGCCAAGACGGGCCGCCGCATCACGATGGAATACACCATGCTGCGCGGTATCAACGACCATCTCTGGCAAGCCGAACTGCTGGCCGAGCGCCTAGAAGGACTGGTCAGCCATGTGAACCTGATTCCGATGAACCCCTGGCCAGGCAGCAACTTTGTCAGCAGCACCGAGGAACAGATTCAGGCGTTTTATGACCTGCTGGAAGAACGCGGCGTAGACGTCAGCGTGCGGCGTTCACGCGGCAAGGATGCGGGCGCAGCCTGCGGACAACTGGCGCTGAAGCGGCCCGGCGCGGCGCAGGGCCACGCGGGAGCGTAAGCCGGGGCCTGCCGCAACCTGCAGCTCCGAAGCCTTTGCTTCTCTCACCAAAGCCATAAGAAAAACATCAGCGCGAGTCTCTAGACTCGCGCCATGTTGACAACCTTACTGAGCCTGACCGCCCTCGCCTTCCCCGCGTGGAATGCACCTGCACCCCAGGTAAAGATCGACAGCATGCGCCCAGACGATCATCAGGCGCGGGTGCTGGGGGCGGCCTACTGCTCTGGCAAGCCAGGGTGCCGGGTAGAGTTTGTGCCTATCGGTCAGAACGGGGCCAAGCTGCCCGTGATGAACAGGCGGGTGCCCACCAGCGTCACCTTCGGTTCATTCAGTGCGCCGGGACGTGAAGAGGCGCTGCTGAACCTGTGCCTGGCCGAGTCGGACAGCTGCGGCGGCGTGACCCTACTGCGGCGGGAGCGTGGGCAGTGGAAGTCGGTGCACCACACCCCCGGCGTGACGGCGCAGGAGTGCCTGAAGTTCCGCCGTTTTGATGGCCGCGACGCCCTGGCCTGCCGTGGACACTTTGTCATGTACGGCTCACGGCTCACGCTGGTCACTGCCGACGAACGCCAAAGCAGCGAGAAGGTGCTGCTGAACGGAGACCTTCAAAACTGCGGCAAAGATACAGCCACCGTGACCCGGCTGGGGGACTGGCGCAAGCAGGACGTCAACCGGGATGGCCGCCTCGACTTGGTGGTGGAGGTGCAGCGGCATCAGGTGAAATCCGCGCAGTGCCCCCCAGCCGACGACGCCCCTTTCACCACCGAAAACACGGTGCGCCGCTGGGCGATGTGAGGGCCTAGAGCATTTGACAGAATGAAGGAAACACGCCCTTCTTACGTCAGGTGCTCTAGCCAAGCCTTGACCACTCCGCCGCTTGGCGCAGGGCCGCTGCCGCCTGCTGCACTTCCTCCAGCGTGGTGGCGGCCCCAAAGCTGAAGCGCAGGCTACTGCGGGCGTCGGCTTCGCTCAGGCCAATGGCAGTGAGCACATGGCTGGCCTGCATGGTGCCCGCCGAGCAGGCGCTTCCCGCGCTAGCGCAGACACCCGCCATATCCAGATTCATCAGCAGGGCTTCACCGTCCGCGCCACTGAGGGTCAGGCTGGCGACTTTGGGGCTGCCGTCCGCCGGGTGGTTCCACGAGAGGCCCGGCAGGTCGCCCACCGCTTCCACAAAAGCGCGGCGCATGTCGGTCAGGTGGGCGAACGTCGCAGCTCTGGCGGCTTCAGCTTCGCGTAGGGCCACCCCCGCCGCGTAGATGCCAGCAGTATTCTGCGTCCCCGCCCGCTGACCCGCTTCCTGCCCGCCGCCGATTTGCTGCGGGGGCAAGTCATGGCCGCGTGCCGAGTACAGCACGCCTACCCCACGCGGGCCGCCCCACTTGTGGGCGCTGAAAGTGGCGTAAGTAACACCCCATTCCTCCAGCGGCACCGGCAACACGCCAGGAGCCTGCACCGCGTCGGTGTGGTAGGTCACACCTGCGGCGGCGGCAAGGGCAGCCAGCTCAGCGGTGGGCTGCACCGTGCCGATTTCATTGTTGGCGTGGTGCAGGCTGACCAGGGCCGTATCCGGGCGTAAGGCTTCACGCAGTTGCTCAGGACTGATATGCCCACGCGAATCGGGCGTCAGGAAAGTCACGTCCCAGCCGCGCTCGGCCAGCACGCGGGCCGGGGCCAGCACCGCCGAGTGCTCGGACGCACTGGTGATGAGGTGGCCGGAGCGTCCATGCTGCGCTTCCCATGCCTGAGCGACACCGAACAGCACGGCATTGTCGCCTTCGGTGCCGCCGCTGTTGAGGGTCAAGCGGCGTGGGTCTACCCCGAACGCCTGCGCCAGCAGCGTGCGGCCCTCTTCCAGCCGCTCGCGGGCCTGCTGCCCCGCCACATGCACGCTGGAAGGATTACCGGGGAGCGCCGCCGCCTCAGCGTAAGCGGCCAGCGCAGCAGGAGTCATGGGGTGGGTGGCGGCGTAATCGAGGTAAATCATGCAGGACTTCCCTTCCAGAGGCCAAGCTTGAGCGCGGTGAGGGAGAAGCGGCGGCCCGTGGACCCGGCTTCTCCCCGGCGTGCCAGGTGCAGATTAGGGCGTAGAGGTGGCGAACACTTCGCCGTCGCGCAGGATGATAAAGGTGGCCTGCCCCGTGACCTGCACAGTGCTGGACGCCTGAGCACCGGCCAGCTGTTCGCTGGAGGTGGCGCCCATCAACACGCGCTGGCCGGCATCGTCGCGTACCACGATGGAGTAGCTGCCGGCAGGCAGGTCAGCGGGGAACTGGTAGTTCAGCTGCACGCTGCGCAGCTGGGCACCTTGCTCGCCAGCAGGGGTCGCCGGGACGGTGTCTGGCCCAGTGGCCGGGGTAGGCTCGGCGGGGGTTTCCTCCGGTGCGCCGGGGGCCGGCTCCGGCTCAGGCTCGGGCAGAGGAGGCGGTGGGGCCGGCGGCACGTAAGCCGGGGGCACCGGCAGGGCGCCCACCGTGGCCGGCGGCTGGCTGAACTTGGGAGCCGCCACGGTCAGGGTCATTTTCTCGCCACTGCCAATCCGGGTGTAGGGTTTTGGCGTCTGCGAAATCACCGTGTTTTCGGGGAGGTCGCTTTCTTCAGGCTTGACCTCGGTAATCACCAGGCCGGCGGTGCGGGCGTGCTCCCGCGCCGAGGTGAAATCCAGGCCGGTCAGGTCGGGAATCCAGGTCTCCTTGCCGGCAATGCCGGTAGATACCAGCACATTCACGCTCTGCCCGCGCTGAGTCGAGAGGCCAGCGGGCGGGTCCTGCGAAATGATGCGGCCCTCAGGGGTCTGGGTCGGGGTACCGTCAATTTTGGTCACGGTGCCCAGGCGGAACCCACTTTCCTTGAGATTGACCGTGGCGCGGTCTACCGTCAGGTCTTCCACACGCGGCACGGTCAGGTCGGGTGGGCTGTTGACCGTCAGCGTGACCAGGCGGCCCAGTGGCATGTTGGTGTCGCCTTCGGGCTCCTGGCGCAGCACCGAGCCGATGGCAGCGTCTCCACCCTCACCCTCGGCGTAAGCGACCCGGAAGCCGCTCTTCGCCAGCTGCTGCGCCGCCTCGTTGGCTGGTAAGCCAGTCACGTCCTTGACCACCGCCACCTCGGGGTTAAGGTAGGACTGCGTGGCCTGATAGCCGTACCAGCCGGCCCCAGCCAGCAGCAGCAGCCCCGGCACGAAGCTGAGCCAGCCCATCTCGCTGCGGCGCTGCGTGCGGCCCTCGAACACCGGGCGCAGCAGGGGCGCGTTGAGGCGGGCAATCTCGGCGTCGGTGCGCTGCGGGGCAGGATCCAGGTAGGCCAGTACTGCCTGCTCACCGCGCCGGCCGGCCATCTTGACCTCGGCGTCGGTCAGGGCGTAGCCGTGCTCCCCCAGGTGCTGGGTCATCAGCCGCAGCGAGTCCAGGCTTTCTTCGGGCCGGGCCGGCAGCGCGGCGAAATCGGCCAGGGTCTGCCCCGCCAGCGGCCGCCACACGGCGTAATTGGCCTCGGGGGTGGCCACCAAATCCACCAGCCCGGCGGGTTGCAGGGCACGCAGGGCGTCGCGGTAGGCGAAAAAGTCACGGCGCTGCTCGGGAGTGTCAATCTCGAACCAGGCCAGCCGCAGCAGTTCGCCGCCAGGGGCGCTCACCTCGCTGAGGGTCAGGTTGCCCCGCTCCTCCAGCGTGCGCAGCACCGTATATTTGTCGCCGATTCGCACTTCTTCTGCCGTCATTCGGGGTACAGCATACCCCATGCCCGGCGGCCACCCGGCCCCTCCCCCGGCCCGGCCACGTTTTTCCGGCTTCCTAAGCGGCCTGTGCCGGCGGGCCAGCCAGCAGGGCCACCCCCTGGCAGAAGTGATGGGCGGATGGGGGCAGTATTCAAGCGGGACCGGGCCTGGAGTGCTTCCGCTGGCCCGTATCCCTCAATTCCGGGCCTCAGCTCCAACCCGCTTCAGACCGTCAGGAGGTCGGCTCCCTTCTTGGTCACGACCAGGGTGTGCTCGAACTGCGCCGAGGGGCTGCGGTCGCGGGTGACTACGGTCCAGCCGTCGCTCAGCAGCTCGGTGGGGGCGGCTCCAAGGTTAATCATCGGCTCGATGGTAAAGACCATGCCTTCTTCCAGCTTCAGGCCGGTGTAGCGCACGCCCTTGTGAAAGACCGTGGGGTCCTCGTGCAGGTTCTTGCCAATACCGTGCCCGGTGTATTCCTCCACCACCGAATAGCCGCGTGGCTCGGCCAGCTCCTGAATGGCCGCCCCGATGTCGCCCAGGCGCGAGCCGGCCCGCACGGTAGCGACGCCGGCCTCCAGCGCCTCGCGGGTGGTGTCCACCAAGCCCTGCACTTCGGGGCTGACCTGCCCCACAGTGTAGGTATGGCAGGCGTCGCCATAAAAGCCGTCCAGCAGCACCCCGATATCGACCCCAATGATGTCGCCTTCTTCCAGCACGCGCCCGTCGGGGATGCCGTGGCAGATCACTTCGTTCACGCTGGCGCAGATGGTGCCAGGAAACGGGTTGGACTTGGGGCCGTAGCCCAGGTAGGCAGGCAGCGCACCAGCAGCGCGGATATGCTCCTCGGCAATGCGGTCCAGCTCGGCCAGGGTGACGCCGGGCTTGACGAAGGGGTCGAGCACCCGGAAGGTCTCGGCTACCAGTCCACCGGCGCGGCGCATGGTTTCGATTTCGGCGGGTTTCTTGATGGAGACTTTTCTCAGCGCACTCATAACAGTTCAGCCTAGCGCACACAGCTGGAAGCGGAGGGCGAAAGATTCCAGTCTGTGGCCTGACGGACGCGGGGCGCGGAGGAGCCGAAGGTCCCGGGACAGACGCCAGGGGGGGCGAAGAGCACAGGTGGCGCGGTCCCGTCCTTCATCATCTCTCCCCACCTCATCACTGTCCGCCCCCCCCGCCTATGCTGAAGCCATGACCCTGCCCCCACCTGACCTGCCCCCCGGCGCCCCAGCGGACCTGCTGCCCGGGGCTGTCCCGCCGGCACTGTTCGACCTGGCCGTGAACCGGGCGGCGGCGGCGCTGCGGGGCGTTCAGAGCGAGGCGGCCCAGGCACGGGCACTGGCGCAGTGGCACGCCCGGACCCGCTTCGCGCGGCGGGTACCGCTCGCAGAAGTGGCGCGGGCGCTGGCCCTGCACCCCCAGCAGGAAGGGTCCTGGCACTGGACCGGCGGGCTGGAGGGCGGCTGGCAGGCCGGGAAAGCCCTTTTTCCCTGAAGCGGACGGGGACCACTGGGGACTGGCAGGCTGGAAATTGGCATGCTGGGCTGAGGACTGGAGTGCTGGGTGATGGGGCCTGGATGATGGGCGCTGGCGTTCATCAGGCCGCAAACCGGAACCGTCCACCCCGCCTGCCCCGCCATCCGCTGCACACGCAACCCCTACCCCACGTCTTCACAGGCGTAAGCTGACCGAATGGCTGCCTCTTCACCTACCGAATCTTCCGTCCCGGAGCCGGGGGGAGCCCTGGGGTGGCTGCGGCGCACCTTCAGTGCCCTGGGGCACGACCTGTTCCGGCGCTACTGGAGTTCGCAGCTGCTGAGCCTGATTGGCACCTGGATGCAAACCACCGCGCAGCAGTATCTGGTGCTGGAGCTGACCGGCGGCAGTTCGGCGGCGCTGGGCTGGGTCACGGCGGCGCAGTTCACGCCCAGCCTGCTGCTGTCGCTGTTTGCCGGAGCGATCGTGGACCGGGCACCCCGGCGCACCGTGCTGCTGCTCACGCAGACCGGCTTCCTGTTCACGGCGGCGGCGCTGGCGGTCAGCACACATCTGGAAGTGGTCACGCTGCCGCTGGTCCTGGGTCTGGCCTTTGTGCACGGGGTGGCGCAGGCGTTCGACATGCCCGCCCGCCAGAGCATCGTGGTGGACCTGGTGCCGCGTGAGAGCGTAGCCAACGCGATTGCGCTGAACAGCTTCTCGTTCAATGTCAGCCGCACCACCGGGCAGGCGCTGTTCGGGGTGGTGGTGGCTGCCGGGGTGGCGCTGCTGGCCGGCGGCCACTCGGACGCCCTGGCGCGGCTGGCGTTTCCCTTTTACCTGAACGTGGCGTCCTTTTTTCTGGTGATGTACGTGATTGCTACCCTGCCCTTTCCACCGCGCGACTCGGTGCCACGCGGCAGCATGACCGAGCAGATTGCCGACGGGCTGCGCTACGTGCGCGGCAGCCGCGACGTTTCCAGCGTGATGTGGCTGGTGGGACTGCTCAGCCTCACCGTCATCAACTTCAATATCGTGATTCCGTATTTCGCCCGCGAGGTGTTCGGTGCCCGCGAGGCCGCTTTCGGGCTGATGAGTGCCGTGTTTGGCCTGGGCGCAGTGGCAGGGGCGCTGTCGCAGGCCAGCCGGCCTGACCCGGTGCGCTTCTTGCGGCTGGGAGGGGTCATTCTGGTGACGGCCACGGCCGCTTTCGCCTGGGTGCCGGGGCCGGCGCTGGGCCTGCCGCTGCTGGCGCTGGCAGGCTTCGGCATGCTGAGCTTTCTGGTCAGCGCCAACAGCACCGTGCAGCTGATTATTCCCGACGAGCTGCGCGGGCGGGTCATGAGCCTGTACTCCTTCGTGCTGGCGGGCATGGGGCCGCCCAGCGCCATTTTCGTCAGTTTCATGATCGGCAAGTCGGGGCCGCTGGGACCGCACTGGGGCCTGAGCGCAGTGGCGGCGCTGGGAGCACTCAGCCTGCTGGCGCTGTGGAAGCGGCTGCCCCGCGCCCTGCCTCAGCGCAGCTGAAGCCGCTGGGTCCCGGCGCGCTCTAGACACGGCTGGCCCGCGTCCCAGTCCCGAGCGCAGAATGTGCAGCAGGATGTATTCTGGAGCCATGCAAGCCCGAAAAGACGCAGCCCACAAAGACACCTTGCCCTGGGTCGTCGCGCTGGTCACGCTGGGGGCCGCCCTGGGCCTCGCCGCCGCGATGTATTACGACCGCTCCCGCCAGGCCGCCGGGCAAGACGACAGCGAAGCGCCGCTGTTTATCTGACTGCTTATCTGACTGCTGTTCTGGCCGGATGTCCGGCTGCCCAGGCCGCCGGGCCGGACTCCAGCTCCCACGCAGGGCGGCGACGCTGTTTCTCACGCCCTGGGGGCTACACTGCGGAGCGTGCGTGCGAGTTTCACTTTCTTTGGCCTGCTGTTGGCCGCATTTCTGGCCCTGCTGGCCCCGGCCGCCCCGGCCCTGGCGCGCTACGGCGCCCTGCCCCGCTCCATGGGACAGCCACTGAACATCCTGCTGGCCGGCGTGACGCCCAAGTACCCGCCCAGTGCCATATGGCCCTACCCGGCGGCTCCGGAAGACTTCACGGGCCTGACCGATACCATCATGCTGGCGCAGATTCACCCTGACGGCGCGGTCAAGCTGCTGTCGGTACCGCGTGATTCGTGGGTGGAGATTCCCGGCGTGGGCATGAGCAAAATCAATGCCAGCAACGCACGCGGCGGCCCCGAACTGCTGATGCAGACGGTAGGCGACCTGACCGGGCTGGAGATAGACGGCTACGCGCTGCTCTCCTTGCACGCGGTGCGCTCGATGACCGACGCGGCGGGCGGCGTGACTGTGGAAGTCAAGCAGCCCATGAAATACGACGACAACGCCGGTAACCTTCACATTGACCTGCAGCCGGGCGTGCAGCGGCTGAACGGCGAGCAGATGGAAGGGTTCCTGCGCTTCCGCAAGGACAACCTCAGCGACATCGGCCGGATTGGGCGCCAGCAGCAATTCGTGGGAGCTTTTACCGAGCAGATGAAACAGCCGCTGAACTGGTGGCGCTGGCCGGTGGTGGCCGGCGCGCTGAACGCCAACACCAAATCCGACCTGACACGCGGCGAGGTGGGCGCGGTGCTGGCCGCTGCCCTGCACGGTCCCAAGGTGAACACCTTCATGGTGCCGGGCGACTTCGGGGCGCGGGGCACCTGGGCCGTGGACCACGCCGCACTGCGCGAGCTGGTGCAGCGGGAGTTCAGCGCCGGTTCTCAGGGCCGTGCCCAGCCGGCCTCCGGCGATCACGACGTGCAAACGGCCGCGCTGGACACGGAAATGGCCATCACCATCCTGAACGTCGGTGCACCTGCGGGCAGTGCCGGACGCCTGGCCGACGCGCTACGCGCCCAGGGCTTCAGCAACCTCACGGTAGGCAACGGCCAAGGTCCGCTGGCCGTGACCCAGATTCAGGGACCGGCCGCCGAGCAGGTACAGGACCTGCTGAACTTCGGAGAAGCCGACACGGCACCCAATCCGGACGGCAGCGACTTGGTCATTCGCCTGGGCGCCGACGTACCGCTGCCCTGAAGTTCGCCGCCCCCAAGCCTGCTGCCCACGCCTCCCCTCCAGTCGGCCGCGCCGCCCGGCCAGGCAGACAGCGCGGAATAACCCTGACGCGAAATAACCTTGACCAGCTGCTCCGCCTGGCCCGGCTCAGGAGCGCTCACACCCTCTGGCTGGGCCTTCCCAGCCGCAGCGGGGGGCTGGTGACCGCAGCGGGCGTGCTGAGCAGCGCCCGCCAGTGCAGCAGCTGCTCACGCACGGCAGCGGCCGAGGACGGCCGAGCCAACGGGTAGGGTTCAAGCAGCTGGGTGACCAAAGCCTCTGCTTGGACCTGAAAGGGAAGTTCAGTTCGGGCACGGTCCCCCACGGGCTGCGGGGGACCGTCCGGTTCCGGCAGGCTTCCCCAAAGCCCCCAGTACAGCAGCAGGCCTACACCGTATAGGTCACTCTCGGGGCCCAGTCCGGCGCCGAGCTGGGCCTCGGGGCTGCGGAAGGCGGGAGTACCAATTTGCCCGACCAGTTCCTCGCCTGGCGGGCCGCTCAGGTCGTAGTCCACCAGCGTGGCGTGCCCCGACGGCTGCACCAGGATGTTGTCGGGTTTGACGTCGCGGTGCAGCACGCCCAGGCTGTGCATGTGGCTCAGGCCTTCCAGCACGTCGGCCAGGGTCGTCAGGTAGGCGTAGGGCTCGCAGCGCAGCGCCGGGCGCTGGCGGTAGTGGGCGAACAGCGTATCTCCCGGCACCCAGCCCATAATCAGGGCAGGAAAATCATTCAGCCGGGACAGCCGGGCGATACGCGCCAGCCGGGGGTGCCGGAACTGCCGGCCCACCTCCAGTTCACGCTGGGCATGCAGCAGCATGGACGGCTGAAACAGCTTGACGGTGCATGGCTGACCGCCAGGGGTCACCGCCAGGTACGCCACCGAGTGTGAGCCGTTGCCCACCGGGCGCACCAGGCGAATTCCACCCTCGAGCCGCTTGCCCGCCAGTGCCATGTAATTCACGCTAGCGCATGGCGCATAAAGAATTCTGACAGCCGCTGCCTGAGGCGCTGGATACCTTTGTGGCCCCTCAGAGGACAGCCCTACACGGAGCGGGGCGCAGCGAGTGTTTCTTCCATCCCTGTTCTACGTCCCGGGAGCAGCGGAGCCTACCCCGCTGGCAGGGCAACATGCCCCACCCTGCTCCTGGGATGGGACATCTTTGCGCCCAGCCTCAGCGGATGACCAGTGGGGCCAGCTGAACTTCCGGCTGCTCGGCACTGAGGGTGCCCGATACCTGCGCGCCGGCCTCGCCGTATTCGCCGGCCAGGCCGTTGCCGCTGCGGTCTATGCCGCCGCGCAGGGTAAAGTTGCCTGCCCCCAGGTAGGCGGTAAAGCGGCCCTGCGCGTCCAGCGGGGGCTGGTAACTCTGGCCCCGGTCCGACTGCAGCGAGAAACCGGGCGCGGCACTCACGGCCGGGGCGCCCAGAGCGGCCGCCGGATTGATCATGCCATACCCGAAATACTCGTCGCGGCCGGGGGTGCCCAGGTCGGTGGCCGTAGTGGTCAGGCGGGCGGCGGTGTCGTCCGGGCCGGTAGTCACGCCCTTGGACAGCAGCAGCGCGGCCAGGGCACTCACCTGCGGGGCCGCCTGCGAGGTGCCGGCCTGATAGGCGTAGCGCGGCTCGTTCTTGGCGTAATCCCAGTCCGTAGAGAAAATCTGGTCCGGAGCAGGCTGCTCATTCAGGATGCCGCCGTTGTAGGTGTTTCCCAGGGCCGTGCCGCCCGGAGCGCTCAGCGCCACTTCGGCAAAGCGGTTGGAGAACTCCGAGTGCCGGGGCGCACTGCCGCCCGACAGGGTCACGCTGCCTACCGCCAGCGCAGCGGGGCAGGCCGCCGGGTACACCTGCGATGCGCCGTAGTAGTTGCCGGCTGCGGCCACCACCAGTACGCCGGCAGCGCGGGCTTCGGCCACCGCGTCGCACATGGGCTGGGCCTCGGCGGCGCTGATCTGGCCACCCAGACTCAGGTTCATGACCTGCACCGGGGCTGGGCTACGGAAGGTCTGCCCGTCCAGTGTCACGGCCTGCCCCGCTGCGTAGCGAATTCCGGCCACCACCTGAGCCACATCGGTCTTGCCCGCTGCGTCAATCACGCGCACCGGCAGGATGCGGACTGGCGCCCGGTAGCTGGCCCCCACCACACCGCTGGTGCTCCACTTGGGATTGCCCACCGCCTGCTGGCCCCAGCGGGCCGCAATAATGCCGCTGACATGGGTGCCGTGGCTGTGCGGCGTGCGGCCAGCAAAGGCCGGGTCGGTAGGGTCGCGGTCGGCCCCGTCGCCGTCGCCATTGTCGTAGGCTGCCTGGCCGGTAGCGGCAGGAGCGAAGCCCAGCACGTCCAGCGCACCTTCCGCGCCAGTCAGCAGTTGGCCCTGCAGGTCGGGGTGGTCGTAGCGCACGCCGCTGTCCAGCACCGCCACCGTGACGGGCCGGGTGTAGCCGCCCGCTTCCATATCGCGCCACACGCCGCCGTAGCCCAGCGTGCGGTAAGCCCACTGCAGCGGAGCATACTCGTCGCCGGGCACCACCGGTTGGGCCAGCGCCTCCTGCGGGGATGCGCCGGACGGCGAACCGGTTTCAGCGGCCTGCTGGCTGCTCAGCGGCGCGCTGACCACGGCGTATTCCACAGCCGGGTCCCGGCGCAGAAGTGCGGCCAGGGCCTGGGGGTCGGCGGCCCCCGCCACCAGGGTCTGCCCGCCCAGCCGGCCCGCGACCTGCCCAGCCTGCTGCTGCCAGCGGCCGGCCGATTCCAGCGCCGCCTGCCGCTGCGCCGCGCTCAGGTCAGAGGGAACACTCTCTGTGTCTCCCCCTGTCTTGTTGCCGTCCGGCCGGGAATCCACCGGCTGCGCCACCGCCTGGGCCACGGCCCGCGCCACCGCAGCTGAACGGTACTTCACGATGACCGTCTCCCCTCCTGCGCCAGCTGCGGCCGGCTGGACATCGTCCGGCGCGGCGGCGGCGTCGGTGCCGCTCAGCGCCGGCCACTGCACTTGCCCGCTCAGCGCGTAGCGGCGGGCCTGCACGGTCCAGACCGAGGTGGTCGAGACACTGCTGCCCGGCGGTTGCCAGCGCACCCGAATCACACTGCTCAGCTGAGGCTGCGCAGCCTCGGGGCTCAGGCCCACGTTACGGTCGGCCCTCAGTTCCATCACCAGCGGCTGTCCGGCCACGCCGCTCTGACTTTTGAGGGTCAGCCAGATGGGCTTCGCCTCCACCCGCCAGGAGCCCGTAAACGCCTTTTCTATTCGGCCAGTCTCGGCGTAGCCGAGGTCCAGGGTGACAGCGCCGTCCGGCTGGGTCATGCAGCCTCCGCACCCGTCAGACTGCGGGACAGAGGGTTCGGTCACGGGCGGCGGTGTGACCGGGGGCACGGCCGGGGGCTGCTGCCGGCATCCCAGCAGCAGGGCAGGAAGCAGGCCAGCCAGGGCCAGATGAGAACGCCAGCGAGAAGAAAACATGGCTTCAGCATGGCCCAAAGCGGGGAGCAGCAGATGAAGGCACGGCCGCCTGCCCTCATGAAGGGCTCTCCCCGGCGGCACATTCAGCGCCTGGCGCGCATCATCACCTCTTGACAATCGCTGCCTACAATCACTTCTTCACGCCAACTTTTTTACGACTTCCTCACGGGGTGTGCGCCACAGTGCGATGGACGCTCCTGCCGCCAACCCCAGCCCCAGCAGGCCCAGCCCCCACAGCAGCCAGGGCCGGAAATCGTTCAGGCGGCCCACCGGTGCCAGCTGGCCCAGGTTGAACGGCTGGGGCGAGGCTTCCTCGGCCAGCACGTCCAGCGGCACCGGCACCGAGGTGTGCCCCGCCGGCACCTTCACGGCGAAAGGACCGCTGCCGCCGGGCACCAGTACTCCGCCGGCCGACATGGGCGAATACACCGAGCTGGCGACCCAGTAGGCGTAGCGGCCACGCGGCAGCTCGGTATCAATCACCAGGGTATTGCCCTCGGTGCGGACCTGCGGCGCAGGCGGCAGTGCGGGCGAGGGGGGGTCCTCGTCAGGCGGCGCATTGACACCCGCAGCGGGCGCCTCCGAGGCGTGGGTCCAGCGGGCGCCCTGACCAGTTACGCGCAGGTGGTACTGCCATCCGCCCCCCTCGGTCCGCAGGTTCAGGTCGGCCAGCGTACTTTCACCGCCCGAGCGGGTACCGATAAAAATGTCCAGCGTCTGTGCCGAGAATCCAGCGGGAGCATTCCAGGGATTTTGCAGCGCCCCGAACTCGGTGCGGAAGCTCAGGAAGCGGCCACGCGGCCAGACCTCGAAAGAGCGCAGGTCCAGCGCCTCGGGCGCAATGGCCGGCCCGGTGGGCAGCTGGGCGCTGCCGTCACCGTGCGCGTCGCCGGCCGGGTCGCTGACGCGCAGCAGAGGCTCCTGCCCCCGCAGCTGGGCCGAAGCGGGCGCGGCCAGCGCCGACAGAGCCAGCAGGGCGGCGCAGCGGTTTTTGCCCCTCACGCGCTCAGCACTCCATCTACCAGATGCAGGCGGCGGTCGGCCTGCTCGGCCAGGGCTTCGTCGTGCGTGACCAGCAGCACGCCGGTGCCCTGGCGGCGGGCCAGGTCGAACATCAGCCCGGCAGCGGCGCGGGCGCTTTGCCGGTCCAGGCTGCCGGTAGGTTCATCGGCCAGCAGGGCGCGGGGACGGGACGCCAGCGCCCGTGCAATGGCGATGCGCTGGCGCTCGCCGCCGCTCAGCACCCCAGTGCTCTCGTGGCCGCGCCCGCCCAGGCCCACGGCGTCCAGCAGCTCCTGCACCCGCTCATGCCCCCCAGCTTGCCCGGCCAGCAGCAGCGGCACTTCCAGGTTCTCGGCCACGCTGAGGTCTTCCAGCAGGTAGTGGTGCTGAAAGACGAACCCCAGCGACGAGGCCCGCAGCGACGCCCGCGCCTGGGTGCCCAGCGTGTCCACCCGCGTCTCTCCCCACCACACCTCGCCGCTGCCGGGCGTATCCAGCCCGCCCAGCAGGTGCAGCAGGGTGGACTTGCCGCTGCCCGAAGGCCCGGTGACCGCCACCACCTCGCCGCCCCTGACCCCCAGGCTGACCCCGCGTAGCACCGCGCGTTCCCCGAAGGAATGGGTGATTTCGGCGGCGTACAGGGCGTAGGGCGGCGCAGAGGAGGCAGGGGGGGCAGGGGACGGAACTTCAGCAGGGCCGGACTTCACGCCCGCCATGCTAGAGCATGGGCCCTCACACCCGCATCACCGGGCGCTGGCAGACTGGGCGCATGTCTGCCGGGCGCCCCACCGAATCCACCTCCCGCCGCTCACTGCACCGTTTGGCCCGGCATGCGCCGCTCGCCACGCTGCTGCTGACACTGGGCCTGCCCTCGGCAGAAGCCAAGGTGCGCCTGGGCGATACCCTCCCCGCGCACCCCTGGCAGACGCAGCAGCGCGAACTGGTGGTGGTGTACGGCTCCGGCTGCGGCGACATGGCGGGCCTGTGGGACGCCGCCCTCGCCAGCGGCCTGCCGGTGCGGGCCGTATTCGCCGAGGGTGACCTGCGCCGCACGGCTCCCGCGCCGGTCACGCCCTGGCAGGGGGAAGAGGCGACCCGCTTCGCCCGGCAGCTGCATGTGGCGCAGTACCCTACCATCCTGCTGGTGGAAGGCGGCCGGCTGATGAACGTGTGGGAGGGCTCTTTCACGGCCCACGACGTGGCACCGGAAGGCCCAGCTGCTGTTCAGGCCAGGGCGGCAGGACCAGAGAGCGTGGAAAACGCAGCGAGAATAGAAGACGCAGCGAAGCCGTGAGCCAGAAGCCGTCCTGCTGCCGGGTGCTCTAGACTGGGCCGGTGTTCCGCCGCGCTGCGCCTTCCCAGCCTGCCGCCCAGTGGGGCCGGGTCCAGCTGATGGAGCTGCCGCAGCTGTCCCGGGCCGACTGGCGCGCCCTGTACGCACTGTACCGCGACCCGGAACTGGCCGCACTGAACGCCGCCGCCCCCACCCGCATTCCGCGCCTGGTGTTCCGGTTGCTGCTGCTGGCCGAACAGGGCCGCGAGCGCATGAGCTTCGGGGTGATGGTGGGCGGGCAGCTGGTGGGCAACGCAGAGCTGTACAGTTTCGGGCCAGGGCCACTGGTTCGCGGCGCGGTGCATCCCGCAGCACCGGCAGCCACCCGCGCCACGCTGGGCGTGATGCTGGCCCGCAGCCACTGGGGCCAGGGCTACGGCCAGGACACGCTGAATGCCCTGCTGGCGTGGGGGTTCGGCCAGGCACCGGACGGCCTGGCCCCCCCGCTGGAGCGCGTCCGCCTCACCACACTGGGCAGCAACCAGCGGGCGCAGGCCGCTTTCGTCCGCGCCGGCTTTGAGGAAAAAGGCCGCTTTCAGCAGCGCGGCCGCAGCGAGGTGAATATGGAACTGTGCCGCGGGGACTGGCTGGCCCGGCACCGGCATCTCCCCCCTTCGCCCGCTTCTGTCCCTGGAGGACCCCCATGAAAGTGATTGTTCCTGACCTGCCCGCCTTCGACAGTCTGGAAAAACACGGCGCCGAGCTGCTGCGTTACCGCCCGCAGGACGGCCGGACCTTTGAGGAGGCCGACGGGGTCATCTTCCTGTTCGGGGCCGGGCGCACCCAGCGCCGCAGCCTGATGGCCACCCCCGGCCTGCAGTGGGTGCTGACCCTGACGGCCGGCGTGGACCACATCACGCCCGACCTGCCTGCGGGCGTGCGGCTGTTCAACGCCAACACCCTGCACGCCCCGGCAGTGGCGGTGCATGTGGTGGCCGGTCTGCTGGCGGCGGCACGCGGACTGCACCTGTACCGTGACCGTCAGAACGAGCGCCGTTGGGAGCGCCTGCCGGAGCAAATGCACACGCTGCGGGGCCGCAAAGTGGCGCTGTGGGGCTACGGACACATCGGCCGGGAAATCGAGCGGCTGCTGCTTCCCTTCGGCGCCGAGGTGCTCACGGTCCGCAGCGGTACGGACGAGCGGCGAAAGGCCGAAATACGCGCCCAGGCCGACTTCCTGGTGCTGCTTGTGCCCAGCACGCCGGACACGCGGGGCAGCGTGGACGCCGGATTCCTGCGCGGCATGAAGCCCGGTGCCTGGCTGTACAACATCGGGCGGGGCGACCTGGTGGTGCAGGATGACCTGCTGGACACCCTCCGCAGCGGCCACCTGGGCGGCGCCCTGCTGGACGTGACCGACCCCGAACCCCTGCCGGCAGACCACCCGCTGTGGGAGATGGAGAATGTCATTCTCACGCCGCATGTGGGCAGCGCCACCGCCGACCTGGAGCGGCGGGCCGCCGACCACGCCGGAGCTTTCCTGCAGGCGATGTTGCAGGGCCGGCAGCCGGAAGGCGAAGTGGACACCGGGCGGGGATACTGAAAGACCTGCAGGGCAGCCGGGCAGCCACAGGAAAAGGGCCACGAGCAGTGAGGCAAAACCTCATAGTCCGTGGCCCTCAGCTTGGAAATGGCTTCAGCTGCGGCGGCTCTCGAAATCGCGGCGGATTTCGGTCCACAGCGGAGCATTGTGAACCCCGTTGGCTTCGGCGTCGTAGATGGGGTCGCGGCCGGCCCGCTTCTGCGCCTCGTAGTCGTGCAGGGTCGCCAGCGCGGGTTTTTGCAGGAACAGAATCCCGATGATGTTGAGCCACGCCATCAGGCCCACGCCCAGGTCACCCATCGCCCAGGCCAGATCGGCGGTCCGCAGGCAGCCGTACACCACCATGCCGATCAGCACCAGCTTGAGCACCGGCAGCGCCCAGTCCAGCTTCACGCTGCGGCTGAGATAGCGGATGTTGGTTTCAGCGATGTAGTAGTAGGCCAAGATGGTGGTAAAGGCGAACAGGAACAGCGCCACCGCCACGAAGATGGAGCCGACGCCCGGCATGATGTTTTCCATCGCGGTCTGCACGTAGCCGGGGCCAGCCGCCACGCCCTGCACACCCTGGTGCAGGAACCCTTCGGCGTTGCCAGGGTCCTGCACATTGTAAAAACCCGTGGTCAGCAGCATAAATCCGGTGGCCGAGCAGACCAGCAGGGTATCCACATAAACCGAGAACGCCTGCACCAGCCCCTGCTTGGCGGGGTGCGACACGTTGGCGGCGGCGGCGGGGTGCGGCCCCGTGCCCTGACCCGCTTCGTTGGAGTACACACCACGCTTCACGCCCCAGGCCACCGCCTGACCGATGATGGCCCCGAAGGCGGCGTCCGCCCCGAAAGCCGAGCGGAAGATGAGCGAGAGGGTTTCGGGCAGCTGCCCGATATTCATCAGCACGATGACGAGGGACACCAGAATGTAAGCGCCCGCCATGAACGGCACGACGATTTCCGCCACCGAAGCGATGCGCTTGACCCCCCCGAAGATAATGAAGCCCAGGACAATCGCCAGGATGCCCGCTGTCACCTCGGTGGGCACGTTCATGGCGGTCGTCATGGCGGTGGCGATGGAGTTGGCCTGCACGCCCGGCAGCAGCAGCCCGCAGGCAACCGCCGCACTGATGGCGAACAGCACGCCGTACCACTTCTGGCCCAGGCCCTTTTCGAAGTAGTAGGCCGGGCCACCTACGAAGTGGCCGCCGCTGTCCTTTTCCTTGTAGATCTGGCCCAGCACCGACTCGATGTAGGCAGTGCTGGCCCCCAGGAACGCCACCATCCACATCCAGAACAGCGCCCCAGGTCCGCCGAAGGTGATGGCCGTCGCCACGCCCGCGATGTTGCCCGTGCCCACGCGGCCCGCCAGCGCCATCGCCAGCGCCTGAAAGGACGATACGCCCTCGTTGGAACTCTGACCGTCACGCAGCAGCCGCAGCATTTCACCGAAGTGCCGCACCTGCAAGAAACGGGTCCTTACCGAGAAATAGAGGCCCACGCCCAGGCACAGGTAAATCAGCGCCGGACTCCAGACCCAACCGTTGAGGGTGTTGATAAGGGTTTCAAACATGCTTACGCTCCAGGAGGATGATTTGACCTTCTCTCTTACGAAGCTATGCGCCACTCACCGCCTCCGCCTGAGCGCAGGCCAGACCTAGCGAATGAGTGAAGATATAGCTTGACTAAAGGTGAAAGGAGGTTATCACACCGAGAATGCAAGGTGTTTTGTCCCGCCCGGAAAGCCGGAGCTGGAGCCGACTTGAGCTTTCCCAGCTCTCGGCTACACCGCCATTACGGTTGGACATCGCTTGACTACGTCACCCCTATTGCTGCACCAACGGGCAGTGGGCCTCTCCATCTGCTCTGCTCACCCGAAATACCCCAGCACATCCAGCAGCACTTTGAGGTACTCATCCGGCTTCAGCCCGCGCTTGTCGAGGTTCAGGGCGGGCGGGAAAGTCGTCACCTCGGTCTTGTGCGGGAAGCGCCTTAGGCCCGCCGCGTCGTAGTCCAGCGACTTGTAGTTGAAGGTGACCTGAATGTGGGTCATGGTGTCGCGCACCTCGGTCACGCGCTTGTGAACCGCCAGCAGGCGCAGCTTGGCAAGGTCAATGAAGTTCTGCACGGCGGGCGTGGGCGGGCCGAAGCGCTTGCGGAGGTCACGCTCCACGCGGCTGAGGGCCTGTAGCGTGCGGGCCTCGCTCAGCTTGCCGTAGGTGGCGATGCGGGCTTCTTCGTCCAGCGCGAAGTATTCGGGGTCCAGGCGGGCGCTCACGGGCAGGTCAATGGTCACGCTCGGCACGGGTTCCAGCTTCTCGCCCTTCAGCTTGGCGACAGCCTGCGCCAGCAGCTCTGTGTAGACATCCACGCTGACTGCCTGCACCTGCCCGTGCTGCTCCTCGCCCAGAATGTTGCCCACGCCGCGAATTTCCATGTCTTTTTCGGCCAGCAGGTGCCCTGAACCGAGGTCTTGCAGGTCGGCAATCGCCCACAGCCGCCGCTGCGCGTTCTCGGTCATGCGCGGGGGGTAAAAGAGGTACGCATAAGCCGTCTGCTCACGCCGTCCCACCCGGCCCCGCAGCTGGTACAGTTGCGCGAGGCCCAGGCGGTCCGCCCGCTCGATCAAGATGGTGTTGGCCTCGGGAATGTCCAGGCCCGTTTCCACGATGGTGGTGGAGAGCAGCACGTCGAACGCGCCCTCCTCGAAGCCTTTCATGATTTCTTCCAGCTCCTCCTCGCTCATGCGCCCGTGCGCCACGCCGATGCGGGCCTCGGGCACCAGCGAGCGCAAGTACAGGCTGCGTGCGCCGATGCTGGCGATGCGGTCATGGATATAAAAGACTTTGCCGCCGCGCTCGATTTCCGAGACGATGGCGTCCCGCACGGTGACGGGGTCAAAGGGCGTGAGGACCGTCTGAATCGGCTTGCGGCCCTTAGGCGGGGTCTGGATGCTGCTCATGTCGCGCAGGCCCACCATGCTCATGTAGAGCGTGCGCGGAATCGGCGTAGCAGAGAGGGCCAGCGTGTCCACCACTTTGGTGCCTTCGGGCAGTTCCAGCTTGCCGCCTTCGGGGGTGCTCGGCAGGCCGCGCATGGCCCGCAGCTTTTCCTTTTGGCCCACGCCGAAGCGGTGCTCCTCGTCCACGATAATCAGGCCCAGGTTCTTGAATTCGATGTCGCCGCTCAGCAGCCTATGCGTGCCGATGACGATGTCCACCCGCCCAGCGGCCAGCCCCGACAGAATCTCGCGGGCTTCCTTGTCGGAGGTAAAGCGGCTGAGGCCTTCTACCCGCACTGGCAGACCTTTCAGGCGCTCGCGGAAGGTCTGGAGGTGCTGGTCGGCCAGCAGCGTGGTAGGCACCAGCATCGCCACCTGAGCGCCGTGCCCCACCACGCGGTGCGCGGCCCGCAGCGCCACCTCGGTCTTGCCGAACCCCACGTCGCCGGAAATCAGGCGGTCGGCGGGGTTGGCTTTTTCCAGGTCGCGCAGGGTTTCTTTCAGCGCCGTGCGTTGGTCGGCGGTCAGCTCATAGGCGAAGTTCTGCTCGATTTGCTCGTCCCACTCGGGCTGCGGCGGAAAGGCAGTGCCGGGCGTCACCTGACGGGCGGCGT
Source organism: Deinococcus proteolyticus MRP (assembly GCF_000190555.1). Taxonomy (GTDB): domain Bacteria; phylum Deinococcota; class Deinococci; order Deinococcales; family Deinococcaceae; genus Deinococcus; species Deinococcus proteolyticus. The sequence continues at coordinate 647,991 of NC_015161.1, read as the reverse complement.
ACTGCACCAGCAGACGGGCGGCGACTTCCTCGGCGTTCTTCTGCGCCCGCGCTTTGGCCTTGCTCCAGTCCTTTTTGTCAAAGCTGCTCAGGCGGGGCGGGTCGTCGGTGGTGCCGGGGTGGCGGCGCAGCAGTGAAAGCTGCTCAATGGGTACGCTGAGGCGCGAGCCGCCCCGGTATTCCAGGTTCAGGTAATCACGGGTCACGCCCAGCACGGTGCGGGTTTCCAACCCCAGAAACTGCCCGATACCGTGCTCGGGGTGAATCAGGTAGTCGCCGGTATGCAGGCCCAGCGCGTCGGTGACGGGTTTGCCCGCCATCTTCTTGCCGCGCAGCGCCGAGCCGCCCTGAAAGCCGTAAATCAGGTCTTCGGTCAGGACGACGGTGTTGTATTCGGGGATGACAAAGCCGCCCTCCCCCAGCGCCCGCAGGAAGCCAATGTCGCCCTCGCGCACCCGTGGCAGCCGCAGCCAGGGAATCTCTACGCTGGTGTCATCTGGCCCGCTGCCCAGCAGCCGCCCCGCCAGATACTCCGCCGTGCGGTCATGGCGCACCAGCAGAAAGATGCGGTAGCCCGCCGCCCGCCACTCCTTGACGTCGCGCTCCAGGTCGCTGAGGCGGGCGCGGTAGAACGGCAGGGTTTTCAGGCCCGTGTCGAGGTCAGGCAGGTCCAGAAAGGCAGACGGCGCACGGCCAAACGACGTGATTTCACGGCCCTGCAACTGCTCCCAGAGTGTGTCAGCCAACACGCCCAGGCTGGAAGCGTAGAACTCGGGCGCGTCCAGAAAAATACGGCCTTCTAGCTGCTCCAGGCGGGTGGAATCCCACTTCACTTCGCTGAGGTACTCGCCTGACGGCTCCAGGGTGAAGCGCTCGATTTTCTCACCGCTCAGGCCCCCTGGCTCCATACGTCGCAGGGTGTCCAGCTCATCGCCAAAGAACTCAGCGCGAATCCAGAGGTCTTCTTCGGCACCCAAGGGCAGGCCCATGCCCGGGCTGAGGCGCAGTTCCAGCGTGTCGCCGTGCAGTTCGTAGCCAGGTTCTTCGCCGCGCTCGTAGCCGAGGGCTTCCAACCGCGTCAGCAGGTCTTCACGGGCGTAGTCGCGGCCCACCACCAGGCTCAGCGCGTGGGCCGCCGGGTCACTGGGGAACAGGTCCAGCGCCGTGTTCACGTCCAGCACCACATGCTCGTGCTGCGTGTCCCACTCGCCCAGACCGGGATTCACGCTAACGGGCGCACCCAGCGCCCCCGCCGAAGCATACAGGCCCACCCGCTCGGGCGTGGTCAGCAGCACCGCGGGGCCGTCATGCGCGGCAAACAGCGCGGCGCGGGCCACCTGCGGAAGCAGCAGCAGGTTGCCGTTCGCGGGGGCTTTGGGCAGCAGGCGGGCAAGGTTGGGAGCGTCGGTCTGGGCAGTCACAAAGAGGGATTTTACTGCGGGCAGGCGGATGCCGCTGTAATCCTAGGGCTGGAAATAGCGGGCGCGGTGATAGGCCAACTGCGCGGGGTCAATTTGATGCTCGGGGTGCACCATCAACTTTCCAGGGAGGCCGATAAGCCCGAAATCATCCGCGATAGACCAAGTGCCAAAGTCGAACAGCACATGATGATTCGGGCACAGGCGTAACAGGTTGCCCGCATGGTCGGGGCCGTGGTGCGGCGCCCCAAGTGGGCGAATGTGGGCCGCCTCGGCGTAGGGACCTGCCGAGGTCTGCAGCGCTTCCCCACAGACCTGACAGCGGAACCCGTAGAGAGCCTTAATCCGCCGGGCCTCTGCAGTGTCGCGGACCAGCCGCTGAACCGTCACCATTTCGCGCCTGACCGCTGCTGCCGAGGGCGCAGAGATGACTTCAGGCTGGAAGGCGCTTTCCAGACTCAGCAGCCGAAAGCGCCAGATGAAAAAGCCTGATTTGCCCTCCTCGCGCCAGTGGTCGTCTACCCGGTACAGGCCAGCGTACTGGTAGCCCGTCTCCGGAGAATAGGCGGAAGTGTGCCGACTGCCGCGTGTCACCCTGACCGGCAGACCGTCCCGGTGGCTGACCGCCAGGGCCAAATTGCCGCGCACCAGTTGTTGATGCTTGACCTGCCGCCCGCTCAGCGGGTCACGCCCGCCCTCGCCGGTGTACACGATGACCGAGCCCTGGTCATCGTCGTCCTCATAACCGCCCGAGAGCACGATAGAATCGGCACCCTCCGTGGCCGAACCGCTGACGCCAGCCTGCGTGGGCAGGTGCACACCGGCTTCCCGCAACTCCCGCCGGTCTACGAACGTTGCTCCCGGGACAATGCCTGGAATGTGACCGAAATGTCTAGGCATAGGAGCAGTTTGACATTCCGGCGGCTCACGTCCGAGGTAGTCATCCAGCCGAAGAGAATCCCCCACCTTGCGCGGCGTGGGACCCAGCATCTCCCCTGATTCGTTCAAGCTTCGGCGTCCACCGCTCTGCTACGGCGCTGCCAGAAGGTTCAGAGCGTTTGCCCGCCCAGTCTGAGCAAGGCCAGCGGAGTTGAGCTGTCCAGGACGGATGGGCCTCTCCCGGCACGTACGGCAGTTTAGGTTCCTTCAGGTGCAAGGTGTACCTGTGCGGGAAGCCTACAGTTTCTGCCGAGAAGCGGCTGTCTGGCTGACTAATGCTCCGCCCACACCCCCTTTCCTACCGCCGCAGCCACGGTGCAGCCAAGCGCGTGCCCAGCGGCATGAAAATGTAGGTCATGACGGTTACCACGGCGGCCGATTGCAGCGCGGCCCGCAGCAGGGGCGGCCAACTGCCGAAATGCGGGTGTAGCAGGAAAGCCACCAGCTGCGCCACCGGGAACAGCACCAGAAAGGTCACGACCGCCATTTTCCAGCGTGGCGGTTGGCGGAGGGTCGGCGCCTCGGGCGGGGTGAACCAGAATTCCAGCCCCGGCTGTTTTTCCAGCGGCAGCTGTTCTTCTACCACGCCCTCCAGCTCTACCAGCCAGGCGGCCCGCTGGGGGGATTCTTCCCAGGCCTGGGCATTGGCGGCCGAATCGAAGCGGGCCAGCAGGGTGTAGTGGTGCCCGGCGCTGCCAGGGCGCATCACGCCAGTGCCCCGGTGTCCCGGCGCCTGGGCCAGCAGGGCCGTCAGTTCGCCCACCAACTCCTCGAAGCGGGCCTCCTTTCCGGGACGCACCCGGCGGCGAATCACCAGACTGACCGGGTCCGGGTCGGCGGACAAGGAGGCGGCTGCGGGAGAAGGAACATCGGCGCCCTGGGTCACACCTCAGCTTAGGACAGCCACCGATGCCGCAATGCGAGGAGAATTTCTGCCTAGACTTTCTGCCCAGGCGGCCTGTCTGGACCTGTGCTACGCCAGCGGCCGCGCGAACAGGCAAGACGAATGGAGGACGGCCGGGGCTTTGCCAGGCGGCACGTCACTCCCGAGCACTGCTCTAGACTGCCTTCTATGCACCTCAGCGGCAGCGCCCACATCAATCCAGCCGGGGAACTTGTTATTGGCGGGCTGCCGGCGCCCGAGCTGGCCGAGCGCTTCGGCACGCCGCTGTTCGTCTACGACGAGGCCCTGATTCGTGAACAGTGCCGACGGTTCCACCGCGCTTTGCAGAAAACGGGGCTGGACCATCAGGTGTCGTACGCGTCCAAGGCTTTTCTCTGCCGGGCACTGGCACGCCTGATGGCCGAAGAGGGCCTGGGGCTGGACGTGGTGTCGGGCGGCGAGCTGTATACCGCGCTGGCGGCCGGCTTCGACCCTGCCCACATTCACCTGCACGGCAACAACAAGCTGGACAGCGAGCTGCGCCGGGCGCTGGCAGCGGGCGTGGGCTGCTACGTGGTGGACAGCCTGGACGAGGTGGCACGGCTGAACACGCTGGCCGGCGAGCTTGGCACGCGGGCACGCTGCCTGCTGCGGGTCACGCCAGGCGTGGAGGCGCACACCCACGACTTTATTCAGACCGGCGCGGCAGACAGCAAATTCGGCCTGAATCTGGCAAGCGGTCAGGCCAGCGAAGCGCTGCGGGCCATGCTCCAAGCGGAGTGGCTGGACGTGCTGGGCGTGCATTTCCACATCGGCTCGCAAATCTTCGGCACCGAGGGGACGCGGGCAGCGCTGGCGCGGGTGCTGGCCTGGCTGGCCGGCGAGCGTGAACACAGCGGCTTTGCGGCGCGGGTGCTGAATATCGGCGGGGGCTTCGGCATCCGCTACACCGGAGCGGACCAGCCGCAGCCCCTGGAAGACCTTCTGGCCGAGGTGGCCGCCGCACTGCGGGCCGGTGCCGCCGAGCACCGCCTGCCGCTACCGCAGCTGTGGCTGGAGCCGGGCCGCTCCATCGTGGGCGAAGCAGGCTGGACGCTGTATACGGTGGGCACCGTCAAGCAAATTCCTGGCGTGCGGAACTACGTGTCGGTAGACGGCGGCATGAGCGACCACCTCCGCACCGCGCTGTATGGGGCCGACTACGAGGTGGCGCTGGCCAACCGGATGCACGGCGCACCGCAGGGCACCTATACGGTGGTGGGCAAGCTGTGCGAGTCGGGCGATGTGGTGGCCCGCGACAAGCCGCTGCCAGAGCCACGGCACGGCGACCTCCTGGCGGTCAGCTGCACGGGCGCGTATCACTACGCCATGTCCAGCCGCTACAACGCCATGCTGCGCCCCGCTGTGGTGTTCGTCAAAGACGGCGAGGCGCGGGAAGTGGTACGCCGCGAAACCTACGACGACCTGCTGCGCGGGCAACTAGACTGATGATTCCACTGCCCGACATTTTGGGCGCTGTGGTGGCCCTGTCGCCATTGCTGCTGTGGCCGCTGGCTGGCGTACTGTGCCTGACTGACCCGCATTTACGCTCACTGGCCGCCAGAAACGCCCTGGGGCTGGGGCATTTGCTGCTGCCGGTCTATCTTATGCTGCTGTCTCTGAGCAGGCCACCTTGTTTCAGTGATCAGCCGCTCTCACTGCTGCCCGACCTCTTTCCGGCGCTCTATGCCCTGCCGGCGCTATGGCTCTTATGGCGGGCTGGCAGCCAACAGGCGGCCTGGGCCACCGCAGCGGCTGGCAGCTTGGCGCTGATTGGCGCGTGGCTTCACTGGCAAGATGAACAAACCTGGCGGCTCAGGGCACCAGAGCTGACCTGCGACCTGTCAGACGCGGAAGCAGCTTTGGCTCCTCTGTCTGGCGAAGTCGGCTGGCCCTTGCTGGCGGCCTTCATGTTGCTGGGATACGCCTGCTGGAGTCACCACGCAGCGCTCCAGTCAGCAGCTTCGCCTAAACCGGACCCTGCGTGAGGGCCAACCAGACCAGCAGCAACACCAACGCTGCCGCTGCGGCCAGCGCCCAGGGATTCACGCGCAGGCCAGAGCGGGCCTCCAGGTCGCCGCGGCCCAAATGCTCCACTGCCCGCTCGTAGCTGGCCTGCAAACTTTCGCGGTCACGGCGGCTGAGCGGCAGGTCAATGTTGCGGTGCACCAGGTCATTGCGTACCCGGTTGATTTTCATGATGTCGTGCAGCACCTCATCCGGCAGCTGCCCCCGCAGGGAGCGGGCGTACTCGCCCAGGCCCCGGCCCAGCGCGCCCCGGTCAGCCAGCCGCTGTTCCAGGCGCTGCGCCATGCGGATGATGTCCACGTTCTGCTGGGCGGGCGTGGGGGGCTCGGCGCTCATGAGCACCAGTGTAAATGTGTCAGCGCCGGCCCTGTGGCTGCAAGGTCAGCACCAGCAGCAGGCCCAGGCCCAATCCCAGGCTCAGCCCCTCGGTCATAAGGGAGACACCCCGGTTCAGCTCGTCGGCCACGTAACCGGCCATGACGCCGCTCAGTCCCAGGAACCCCAGCCAGGCGGCGGTGAGCAGGCTGAGGCTCCGGCGCTGCAGGCCAGCGACAGCGAGCAGAGCACAGCCGGCGAACGTGGCCCAGGCCAGCGGGGCGGGCAGCTGCACCAACAAACTCAGGGCCGTCGCCGCCGAGAATAGAGCAGGAATCAGCAGCAGCAGCCTGAACACGGACGAGTCGCCGGGGTCAGCGACGGCAGACGGGCGGCAGGCAGTTTCGGTCAGGTTGTTCACGGTAAGCCCTCCGGTCTGCACTGTACCGGAGGAACCTGACGCCGGCCCTCACGCTGCTGGCCCCGGCGGAGGACACCTGGGACGCCACCCGAGACGACGCAGCTCTGCCCCCACCACGCCAGCAGCGGCGACAGTCGCCCCGCGCTCCTCACGCTATGCTGCCGGGCATGACCAACAGCAGCAAATCCAAGAAGCAGGGCGGGCGCTACAGCCGGGGCAAAGGCGCCACCGGCAGCCGCGCCCAGGGCCGGGGCGGCGTGACCCGCGACGCCCTGCCCCCCGCCCGCATGGAAAGCCGGGGCAGCACCGAGCGCCTGAAAGAAGGCGAAACCTTCCAGCGCGGCACCGGACGCAAGGCCGCGCCCAGGGTCTCCAAGTCCGAAGGCCCCCAAAAGCGCCTGCCACAGCTGCGGCAGGTTCAGCTGGAAGCTCCGCCCGAAACCGCCGTGTTCCGCGACCGCGACGGCGAAAAACACACCTTCGCGGACTCCAAGCTGCGCCGCATTGCCGCGCAGATTCTCAGCGAAAAGGGCAAGCACTGGCGTTACCGGGCCTTTCCCTTTCCTATCTTTACCGACCGGGGCCACGAACAGACCCTGCACTTCGACTTTTATATCTACGACGCCGAGGACACCGTCATCCGGCTGATTCTGGTGGTGCCGCGTGAATCGCGCGAGGTCTGGGACAAGGTGGGCCGCTTCAAGCGCCAGTACCCCATGTACGAGTACGAACTGTGGACCCCTGAGCGCCTCGCCGCTCTGCAAAGTGGTCGGGGCCGGGGCGGACGGCTGGAGTTCTGAAAAGCCCTGAGGCGGCGGGGCCACCCCCAAGTCCAGCGGAACTGTAAATGCCGTTTCACCCGGCCCCGCATAGGCTCCGCTAGGGTGAAGCGTTTGTGCCGGCCTTCCTCCGCGAAGCCGGCACATTTCCAGACCGGCCTCCATTCTTTTTCTCCATATCTGTACAGGAACTGCCCACCATGACTGAAACTGCTTCCCCGACTGCCCTGACTACCGGCCAGCCCCAGCCTCTGGGCGCGACCCGTGAAGAGGGCGGCACCAATTTTGCCGTTTATGCCCCCGACGCCACCCGCGTCGAACTGTGCCTGCTGACCGAGGAAGGCGAGCGCTGCGTGGACCTGCCCGAGCGCACCGGCAACGTGTGGCACGGCCTCCTCCCCGACGACCACGACTACAGCCGTGGCGTAGGCCAGGGCTACGGTTACCGTGTCCACGGCCACCACGACCCGGAAAATGGCGTCTACGCCCAGCCGGAGGTGCGGCTGCTGGACCCCTATGCCCGCGCCCTGAGCGGCCCGGAAGAACCTATCCGCAACGAAGAAGGCCACGTGGCCTCGCTGCAAGCCCCCTGGGGCCTAGTGCTCGACACCGAAGTGGAAGTGCCGCTGGAAGACAAGCCGCAGGTGCCCTGGAACCACACCGTGATTTACGAGACGCACGTGCGCGGCCTGACCATGACCCACCCGGGCGTGCCCGAAGAACTGCGCGGCACCTACGCGGGCCTGGCCTGCGAGCCGGTGGTGAAGTACCTCAAGGACCTCGGCATCACGGCGGTGGAGCTGCTGCCGGTTCACGCCCACGTGGACGACCCCTTCTTGCAGAACAAGGGCCTGCACAACTACTGGGGCTACTCCACCCTCAGCTACTTTGCGCCGGAACCCCGCTACAGTGCCGCCGCCCGCGCCGGCCGCCCGCAGGACACCGAGCAGGAATTCCGCGACATGGTCGCCAAGCTGCACGAGGCCGGTCTGGAAGTGATTCTGGACGTGGTGTACAACCACACCGCTGAGGGCGGCAAAGGCGGCCCGCTGCTCAGCTGGCGCGGCCTCGCCAACTCCACCTACTACTGGCTCAGCCAGGACGACCTGGGCGAGTACTTCGACTTTACCGGCACCGGCAACTCGGTCCGCATGACCCACCGCCGCACCGTGCAGATGGTGCTGGACTCCATGCGCCACTGGGCGGCGCTGGGGGTGGACGGCTTCCGCTTTGACCTGGCCTCCACGCTGGCCCGCGGCGAACTGGGCTTCGACAAGCACTCCAACTTTCTCGGTGCGGTGCAGGCCGACCCAGTCCTCAACCGCCTGAAGCTGATTGCCGAGCCGTGGGACGTGGGCCTGGGCGGCTACCAGGTGGGCAACTTCCCCCCGCCCTGGGCCGAGTGGAACGACCAGTACCGCGATACGGTGCGCGGCTTCTGGAAGGGTGACGAGGGCCTGATGTCCGAGATGGGCTTCCGCCTGACCGGCAGCAGCGACATCTACAGCGCGAACCACCGTCACCCGCAGGCCAGCATCAACTTCATCACGGCGCACGACGGCTTCACGCTGCGCGACGTGGTCAGCTACAACGACAAGCACAACGATGCCAACGGCGAAGACAACCGCGACGGCCACGGCAACAACCTGTCGTGGAACATGGGTGCCGAGGGCGAAACCGACGACGCGGAAGTGCTACGTGAGCGCCGCAAGCAGCAGCGCAACCTCCTGACCACGCTGCTGATTTCCCAGGGCATCCCGATGATTCTGGGCGGCGACGAGCTGGGCCGCACCCAGGGCGGCAACAACAACACCTACGCCCAGGACAACGAAATCAACTGGTACGACTGGCAGAACGCGGACCGGGATCTGCTGGCCTTTACCCGGCGGCTGATTGGGCTGCGCCAGGACCACCCTTCGTTCCGCCGCGAGCGGTTCTTCTCGGGGCGCCGCGAGGAAGGCGAACTGCCGCACATCCTGTGGCTGCGCTACGACGGCCAGGAGATGAACGACACCGACTGGCAAAACCCCCAGACCAAGAGTGTGGGCCTGTTCCTGTACGGCGGTGAGGAAGAGGGCGAGGTTCGCGACCACCTGCTGGTGCTGCTGAACGCCTCGCACGTGGACCTGCCCTTTAACCTGCCCAGCTTTCGCGAGCAGGGGCCGGAGCAGACCTGTGAGCGCTGGACCCTGCTGCTGGACACCGCCGACGACGCTGCCCAGGAACAGGTGGAAGCTGACCAGGACACCCAGCTGACGGCCCGCAGCATCAAAATTTTCAGCTGCTCCGCTCAGCAAGGCTGATATGAGCCGCCCTGTTCCCCGCCTGCACTTTCACCCGGACTACCGGGCGGCGGTGCGGGCCGGGTGCAAGCGGACCACCGTGCGCTGGGGCGAGGCGGCTGAGGTGGGGCCCGTCCTGCTGCTGTTTGGCAACGACCCGCAGGGCTGGCCGGCGCACATTACCCGCGTAGAGGCGCTCCCGCTGCGCAGCCTGACCGACGCCCACGCCCAGGCCGATGGCTTCGGCAGCCGGGCCGAGCTGCTGGCACGCCTGCGGTTCCACTATTCAGACCTGCCGCAGGACGCCGAAGTCAGCGTGGTTCACTTCAGGCTGGACTGATTCACGGCGCTGGCGGCACGGGCACAGTTCCGCTGGCTGCTGCGCCGGAAGCGTCCCGGCACTCTTTGGCCGTGCCCCCTGCTTGTAAGCACGCGGCCACCGCCGGGCGGTCCTCCAGCAAGCGGTTCAGGCGCTGGCTCATGATGCCGACTCCCAGCAGCAGCAGCACGATGAGGGCCAGCAGGGCAGCGGCCAGGTTGGTTCCACGGCGGCTCATGGAGGACAGGTTAGCGCCGCTGGCCTTAAGGTGGGAGCGTGCCCTCCTTCCCCGTCATTCGCCCGCGCCGCCAGGCAGACTTGCCCGCGCTTGAACGTGTCTTGTAGGCGGTGCATGCTGGCAGCGGCTACCCCGCAGCGTGGCCGCCAGACCCGGCGGCTTTTATCGCCCCGCCGGGTGGGGACGCCTGGGTGGCGGAGCTGGCCGACCAGATGCCCGTCCAGGTGCTGCTGCGGCGGCCCCAGGACAGTCCTGAGCGCAGTTGGGAGGCCCTCACTGGACACCCCACCGCATCGCTGGCGCTGGTTTCGCGGCTGTTCGTCCACCCCGGCGCAGCGGGGCAGGGCGCGGCGCGGGCGCTGCTAGGCACCGCCGTGCGGACTGCCCGGCAGTGTGGGCTGGTGCCGGCGCTGGACGTGCACGCCCAGTCCTAGCGGGCCATTCCGCCTGTATGAGCGCCTGGGCTGGCGGCGCACCACCGAGTACACTGGCCCCACTGTCTTTGATAACGGCACTGGCCCCGGCGCGGCGAACATCCCACCGTGTATGTCTACCTGGCCCCTGAGCCTGCCGCCCCTTAAGGCGCACACAACCAAACCTTGAGACAGGCTCCATATGCGGAAAAGTTGCCTGTTGCGCCCCCGGCCGGGTGGCACACTGCCCCCATGATCAACCAACAAGACGGCCAAAAGGGCGGCGTAGACCAGACCCAGAACTTCCCCGAGCAGGTGCCGCGACAGGTGCAGGAGCAGCAGCCCGGCATTGAGGAGCAGATGGACCCCCAGCCGGTATACATCAAGGAAGGCTACCAGGGCTCGGACAAGTTGAAGGGCAAAGTGGCCCTGATTTCGGGCGGCGACTCGGGCATTGGGCGGGCTGTGGCCGTGCATTTCGCCCGTGAAGGGGCCGACGTGGCTCTGATTTACCTGAACGAGCACGCCGACGCCGACAAGACCGTAGCCCTGGTGGAAGCCGAAGGCCGCCGCGCCCTCAAACTGCCCGGCGACGTGCGCGACGCCGCATTTTGCCAGCAGGCGGTGGAGAGAACCGTGAAGGAGCTGGGCGGCCTGAATGTGCTGGTGAACAACGCCGCCGTGCAGTACCCCCAAGACAGCCTCACCGACATTGACGACGAGCAGCTGCACAAGACCTTCGAGACCAACATCTACGGCTACTTCTACCTGGCCCGCGCCGCGCTGCCGCACCTGCAGGAGGGCGACACCATCATCAATACCACCTCGGTGACCACCTACCGGGGCAGCCCCACCCTGGTGGACTACGCCAGCACCAAGGGCGCGATTCTGGGCATGACCCGTTCGCTGGCCGGGCAACTGGCTGAAAAGGGCATCCGCGTGAACGGCGTGGCCCCCGGCCCCATCTGGACTCCCCTGATTCCGGCCACTTTCCCCGCCGAGAAGGTGGCCGAGTTCGGGCAGGAAACCCCCATGAAGCGCCCCGGCCAGCCCGCCGAAGTGGCGACCTGCTTCGTGTTCCTGGCGTCGGACGACTCCAGCTACATCACCGGCCAGGTGCTGCACCCCAACGGCGGCGAAGTGGTCGGCGGCTAACGTCTCCGCGCATCAGAAAGAGGCACCCCGGCTTGGACTGGGGCGCCTCTTTTTCAATCTTGCCGGGGTGGGTGTGCTGGCCTTATTGGCCCGGCTCGAACGGCACCACGCTGGCCTGAGACATGATCTTGAAGCGCTGGCGCAGTTCGTCCAGCTTACGCTTGCTGTCGTCGTCGAAGGCGCGCAGGCCGTGGGGCACCTCGTCGGTCACGTATTCCAGGGCCACGCCTTCGACCTCCACGCCGCGCTCGCTCTGGGCTGCAGCGCCCGCCGGCAGCGTCACGAAGCGGCCAGGAACCGTATGCTGCTCAGGACCAGCGGAGAAGGTCAGGGTCAGACCAGTGTTCTCTTGGAAGTTCATAGGGCACAGCTTAGCCGGACTGCGGGCCTGCCCCGAGCTTTCCTCAACGGCGACACAAGAAATTTGCCAGAGCTGCGAGGCTAGCATGCCAGGCATGACCTTCACGCCCATGCCGGCCCCCAGCTCCATGCCCACCCTGACGGCCATACGCCGCAGCCTGGAGCAGCTGGACCGGGTCATTCTGGGCAAGCCGGGTCAGGTGCGGCTGGCCCTGGCCTGTATCCTGGCGCGCGGTCACCTGCTGATTGAGGACCAGCCCGGCGTGGGCAAGACCACCCTGGCCGGAGCGCTGGCCCGCACGCTGGGGCTGGACTTCGGGCGGGTGCAGTTCACGGCCGACCTGCTCCCGGCCGACCTTTTGGGCGTCAGCATCTGGGACAGCGAGACGCGCAGCTTCCACTTTCATGCGGGGCCGGTGTTCACTTCGGTGCTGCTGGCCGACGAAATCAACCGTGCCACACCCAAAACCCAGGGCGCCCTGCTGGAAGCCATGGAAGAGCGGCAAGTCTCCGAAGGCGGGGTGAGCCGGCCGCTGCCCGACCCCTTTTTCGTGATTGCCACCCAGAACCCGGCAGCGTTCGTGGGAACCTCGCCGCTGCCCGAAGCGCAGCTGGACCGCTTTCTGCTGACCGTGACCCTGGGCTACCCCGACGCCCGAGCCGAGCGGGAACTGCTGGAGACCGGAGGGCGCGGCCAGAGCGTGCGCGACTTGCCCGCGGTCATGGACGCGGCCACACTGCTGGCGGCGCAGGCCGAGGCCGAGCAGGTCCACGCCTCCGGGCCGCTGCTGGATTATCTGCAACTGCTGGCCGCTGCCACCCGGCACCACCCGGACCTGGACGCCGGACTCAGCCCCCGCGCCCTGCTGGCACTGCTGGCCGTCTCACGCGCCTGGGCCTACTTGCAGGGCCGTGCGATGGTCCTGCCCGAAGACGTGCAGGCCGTCTTCCCGGCGCTGGCCGGGCACCGTCTCACCCCGGCCGGCCCGCGCCCAGTACGCGACATTATCCTAGACATCCTGCGCGACACGCCGCTTCCCTGAGATGACTCCTCCACCTAAGATGACCCCAGCTGCCCCTTTCCCATCGGCCCTGCAGCAACTGGCTCGCCCGCTGGACACCCCCGCCGGCAGGCTGCGCCCTACCCGCAGCGGCCTGGGCTTCTTGCTGGCGGTGCTGGTCAGCCTGGTAGGTTGCATCAACTACGACCTCAGCCTGGGCTACGCGCTCACCTTTTTGCTGGCGGGCGTGTGGGTGACTTCGGCGGCCTACGGGACGCGGCAGGCCCGCGAGGCGCAGGTGCGGCTGCTGGCTCCCGCACACGGCACAGCCGGTGAGGCAGGCGAGTACCGCCTGGAGCTGCGTAGGCTGGGGGCCGGCCTCCCGTTCCGCGCTGAGGTGGTGGGCGCGGGAAGCGCCCTGGCCTTTACCTTTCCAGCGCAGGCCGACGCTGCCAGCCTGGGCTGGTCGCTGCCGCTGCCCGCCCGTGGCCCGCACGACCCGCAGGCCCGCCTGAGCCTGTACGACCCGCTGGGCCTATGGCGGGTGACCCGCCCGCTGGTACCCGAACAACCGCTGCTGGTCTGGCCGCGTCCCGAAGCCCAGCCGCCTGCTCCGCCCCAGGAAGCGCTGGTGGGCGGCACTGAGGGCACGCGGCGGGTGCGCGGCGAGCAGGATTTCAGCGGGCTGCGGCCTTACGTGCCGGGCGACCCGACCCGGCGCATCTCCTGGCGGCACTCGGCGGGGCGTGAGGCCCTGCCCGGCGGCGGCCTGCTGGTGCGCGAGACCGACGCCCCGGCGGCCCTGGCAGCGGCGCTCGACTGGCACGCCCTGAGCGGCGACCCGGAAGCCCGCGCCTCGCGGCTGGCCGGCTGGGTACGCGACCTGAGCGCAGCCGGGCTGCCCTTTTCGCTGACCCTCCCCGGCGAGCGGCTGGAGACGGCCCAGGGCGAGGCACACCGGCAGCGGGCACTGGCGGCACTGGCGCGGGTAGAACCCCTGACGCCTGCTGCCGTGCCGGCCGCGCCATCTCCCAGCGGCTGGCAGGCCCGCTTGCTGCCGCACGCCTGGCCCTGGACACTGGCGGCGGTGGCCTGGGTGCTCCTGCCCGGCGTGACCCGCACGCCGGTCTGGGCCACCCTGCTGATGGCGGCGCTGGTGGGCTATGCCTGGCGGCGTGAGGCCCGGCCCGGAGCGCCAGTTTCTGCGCTGCACCTCAATGCTCTGGCCCTGCTGGCGGTCGCTGCCGTCGGCGGACTGTATCTGCATTACGGCACCCTGGTCGGACTGGAGGCTGGCACCAACCTGCTGACGCTGCTGCTGGCGCTGAAGGTGGCCGAAAGCCGCAGCGCCCGCGACGGCGTACTGGTCGTGTTGCTGGGATTTTTTATTACCCTGACGCACTTTCTGCACTCCATGTCGCCGCTGCAGGCCGGGCACGCCCTCGTCGCCAGCGTGCTGCTGCTCGGCGCGCTGCACCTGTGGTCGCTGCCTGCCCGCCGGGGCGGCGCACCCGCCGCGCCCCTGGAAGCGGCCCCGGTCCCGCCCGCCTGGCGTGCGGGCCTCACGCTGGCGGCCCTCTCGCTGCCGCTGATGTTGACCCTGTTCTTTTTCTTTCCGCGTCCGGCGGCGCCGCTGTGGCAGTTTCAGAGCAAGGGCGGCGCCCAGACCGGCCTGGGCAGCTCGGTGCGGGCCGGCGACGTGTCCGAGCTGGCGCAGGACACGGCAGTGGCGTTCCGGGCCACCTTCGAGGGGGCCGTCCCCCCGCAGGCGGAGCTGTACTGGCGTGGACCGGTGTACGAGGCTTACGACGGGCTGGAATGGAATGTGGTCCGCGCCAATGTGGCCGCTCCCAGCGTGCAGCCCACCGGCCCCAGCTCCCGCTATTCACTGCTGCAGGAGCCAAGCGGCCAGCCCTGGGTGCTGGCGCTGGACACCGTGCAGCAAGCCCCGCAGGGCACCCTGGTCACCTCCGCGCTGAGCGTGGTGGGAGCGCCGGGCAGCCGGGCCACCCGCTACGCCCTGACCAGCGCCCCCAGCCGGGTGGGGACGGATGAGGGGCAAGACCGCCTCGCCTACGACCTGCAACTTCCCCAGGGCCAGAATCCCCGTGCCCTGGCCCTGGCTCAGAGCTGGAAGCGCCTGCCCCCCGAGCAGCGCGTCCAGGCCGCCCTCAACCATTTCGCCAGCAGCAGCTACAGCTACACCCTTTCACCGCCACTGCTGCCCGAACAGGACCGGGTAGACGCCTTTTTGTTCGGCACCCAGGCCGGGTTCTGTGAGCACTACGCCAGCGCCTTCGGTTTTCTGATGCGGGCCGCCGGAGTGCCCACCCGGCTGGTGGGCGGCTACCAGGGGGGCGAAACAGCCCCCGGCAGCCAGACGGTCACGGTGCGGCAGTCCTTCGCGCACGTCTGGAACGAGGTCTGGTTGCAGGGGCAGGGCTGGGTGCGGGTGGACCCCACCGCCGCCGTGGCCCCGGCCCGCACCCGCACCGACCCCCAGACGGCGCTGGACAATCCGGCCGCCACCACCTCGGCGCGGCCGGCGCGCGGGCTGTGGCAAAGGCTGAGCAGCGGCTACGACCGCCTGCAGCTGGAGTGGTATGACCTGGTGGTGAACTTCGACGACCAAACGCAGCAGGGGGCACTGGCGGGGCTGGGCTTCGGGGAAGTGGGCGGCCGCCGCTACTGGGCAGGCTTCGGCGGCCTGCTGGGGCTGGCGCTGTTGCCGCTGCTGTGGGTGTGGCGCACCCGCAGCCGTCCCAGCGAGCCGGCAGCCCGCGCCCTGGACGACCTCACCCGCCGCCTGGACCTGCCGCGTGAGCCGGGCGAACCGGCGGGCAGCTACACTCGCCGCGCCGCCGCCCGGTACCCACAGCTGGCTGGGCAGCTGAACGACATCGCGCGGCTGTACAACGGCCTGCGCTACGGCCCGGACCCCAGCCCGGCCGACCTGGCCAAGTTGCGCCGGCAGGTACGCGGGGTCAAGCGGCCATGAGGCTGCTTCCTCAGGACGTACTGCTGGTGGTCGCCACCGCCGGCGAGGCCGAATTTTTCGGTGGGCTGGGCTGCCGCGTGGTGGTCAGCGGGGTGGGGCCAGTGGCCGCCGCCCTGGCCACCGCACAGGCCACTGCGGCCAGGCGGCCCCGGCTCGCGGTCAGCGCGGGTATCGCCGGAGCCTTTGCACCCTCCGGCCTGCGCCCCGGCGACCTGGCCCTGTCCAGCCGGATGATTCAGGCCGACTACGGCGCCGAGCTGGGCAGCGGGCCGGGCGCCGCATTTCTGGACCTGCCTGCGCTGGAGCTGACCGTGGGCAGCCTCCCCGGCCAGGCCGCCTACGGGGACTTTGCCGCCGCTGGGGGCACGCAGGCGCTGGCCCAGCAGCTGGGCGCCGGCTACGGTCCGATGCTTACCCTCAACACGGTCACCGGCAGCCGGGAGCGGGCCGAGGAACTGCTGCGCCGCTTCCCAGGTGCGCTGACCGAGGGTATGGAGGGGGCCGGAGTCGCCCACGCCGCCGCCCTGGCCGGGGTGCCCGCGCTGGAGCTACGCGGCATCAGCAATTTCGTGGGGCCACGTGACCGGAGCGCTTGGCAAATCGGCGCGGCCCTGCAGGCGGCCCGGCGCGGGCTGGGCGGGCTGCTGGCAGCGGACTGGCCTGAAGAATAAAGCAGGCGGAATAAAAAACGCCCCCGCACGCTCTCCTGCGGGGGGTCAGGTCAGCGCCGACCCTGGTCAGTTGTTCAGCTGCAAATTGTTGGCGGCCGCCTTGGCGGGGTCGGGGAAGTCCACTTTCACATGCACGGTGGTGCCAGGCTGGGTGGCGGGGTCAATGTTGATCCACTGGCTGGCCAGCAAAGGCGGATTGGGCGCGGTATCAATGGCGCGAATCAGCACGCGGCCCTTGGCGGGAATCAGCATGCACCAGCCGTCGCGGTTGGCCCCGAAAGCCCGCACGGGCAGGATGCTCTGCAGGGTGATGTCCTCGTTGGTGGCCCAATACTCGATCAAGAGGCAGGCTTGGGTGCGGCTCAGGTCGCTCTTGTCCAGGTCCAGCTGAATCTCGATGGCGTCGGGGGTGCCTTCGATCAGGTTCATCCAGCCAGGCACCACGAAGCGCCCGCTCTGGCTGCTCTTGTACTGCTGCTGAGTGTTGGGGTTGGGTGGGTTGGTCATGCTCCCCAGCCTAACGTAAAAGGCCCCGGGCACACCTTTACAGGTCGCTTAGGGCCTCCTGGGGTGCCGGGAGCCGCAGAACTCAAACGTCAAACGCGTTCAGCAGGGCCTTGACGGCGATATACCCTACGCTGAACAGCATCAGCGGCATCAGGTCCAGCACCACTTCGGATTCCTTGCTGGGGTCTTGGGGGTCACGCTGTTGGAACTTGATCATGGCTCCCAGCTTACCCGCTGCAGCCGGGCAGGCAGGTTCACAGCACCTTGACCGAAAATTGGGCCTTGCCCAGCCGGGCCGCACTGCGGAACACGGCGGCTGAACTACACTGGCTCCATGACGCACGGCATGACTCCGGACACCCCCAGCAGCACGCCCCACACACCTGCGCAGGACCGCCTGCCGGCCGACTATCCCCGCACCATGAAGGCCCTGTCCAAGCGCGAGGCCAAAGAAGGCATCTGGATGGTGGAAGCGCCCACCCCCACCGTGGGCCCGAACGACCTGCTGATCCGCGTGCAGCACTCGGCCATCTGCGGCACCGACGTACACATCTACAAGTGGGACGACTGGGCCCAGAAAACCATTCCCGTACCGATGGTCACCGGGCACGAGTACATGGGCGTGGTGGCCGGCATGGGCAGTGAGGTCCACGGCTTCCAGATAGGCGAACGGGTCAGCGGCGAGGGGCACATCACCTGCGGGCACTGCCGCAACTGCCGCGCCGGCAAGCGCCACCTGTGCCGCAACACCAAGGGCGTCGGCGTGAACCGGCCCGGTTCATTCGCCGAGTACGTCGTGATTCCGGCCTTCAACGCCTTCAAGATTCCCGACGAGGTGCCCGACGAAATCGCCAGCATTTTCGACCCGCTGGGCAACGCGGTCCACACCGCCCTCAGCTTCGACCTGGTGGGCGAAGACGTGCTGATTACCGGCGCCGGCCCCATCGGCGTGATGGCTGCCGCCATTGCCCGGCACGTGGGAGCGCGCAACGTGGTCGTGACCGACATCAACGACTACCGCCTGGAACTGGCCGCCAAGATGGGGGCCACCCGCACGGTGAATGTGGCCCAGGAAGACCTGTGGGCCGCCGCCAAGGGCCTGGGCATGACCGAGGGCTTCGACGTGGGCCTGGAGATGAGCGGTTCGGGCGCGGCCTTCGCCCAGATGGTCAGCGTGATGAACCACGGCGGCAAGATTGCGCTGCTGGGCATTCCTTCGGGGCGGGTGGATATTGACTGGAACGACGTGATTTTCAAGATGCTGACCATCAAAGGCATCTACGGCCGTGAGATGTTCGAAACCTGGTACAAGATGGCGGCACTGGTGCAAAGTGGCCTGGACCTCAGCCCCGTCATCACGCACCGCTACGGCATCGACGACTTCCAGGAGGGCTTCGACGCCATGCTGAGCGGCCACAGCGGCAAAGTGGTGCTGGACTGGTGAACACTGGAGACACCGCACGGCTGATGGACCTGCTCCCGCTCCGCCTGAGCGCCTTCTGGCCGGGAGTGACCTGCCAGGCGGAGGGCGGCATTCTGTATGTGTACGCAGAAGGGCGCCTGGTGTCGGGGTTGATGGTGGCGGAGCTGCTCAACGCCGCAAGCCTGGAAAACGTCCTTTACCACGTCCTGGGCACCACGCTGGACGACCTGCTGCGCGACTGGGGCAGCTGGCACACGCCGGAGCTGGCTGGGCGCCTAGACGCCCTCAAGCTGGCCGTAAGTGAGGTCTGGCGGGACGGTGAAAGCTGGCGCTGGGGCTACCGCCTGCCGGGTGGCGGCGTATGGGAGCTGGAACCGCTGCGGCTGTAAGTCAGCCCCTGGCCTGCGTCCAACGGCTCGCCGGCGACTCCGCGATAAGGAACGTCCAAACACGGCCTGTACTCCACTCCATCTGCTTTCTTCTATCTGGCATCTGCTATCCTCTCCCCCATGAACGCTTTCTTCGCCCCGCGCCGCTGGTGGCCCTGATTCCAGGGCGCTTTCACGCTGCACACGGCTGAGACCTGAAAGCCTGCGCCCACGCCTCTTCAGCGGCTGGGCGCTTTTTTCTTGACTGCTCAATCCCTAAGGAGTCACTGACCATGACCGAACCTACCCCTACCGCTACCCCTCCCGCCCGCAAACGCATCCTGACAGGCGACCGCCCCACGGGGCCGCTGCACATCGGCCACTACGCCGGGTCACTCAAAAACCGGGTGCGCCTGCAAACCGAGTACGACACCTTCATCCTGATTGCCGACGTGCAGGCGATGACCGACAATTTTGAAAACCCCCAGAAGGTCCGCGACAACGTGTTGCAAGTGGCGCTGGACTACCTGGCGGTGGGCCTCGACCCGCAGCACTCGACTTTCGTGGTGCAGAGCATGATTCCCGAAATTGCCGAGCTGACGGTGTTTTATCTGAATCTGGTCACGGTGTCGCACCTGCGCCAGAACCCCACCGTCAAGACCGAAATTGCCCAAAAAGGCTACGGCGAAAGCGTGCCTGCGGGCTTTTTCGTCTATCCCGTGTCGCAGGCCGCCGACATCACCGCCTTTCAGGCCAGCCTGGTGCCGGTCGGTGAGGACCAGCTGCCGATGATTGAACAGACCCGCGAAATCGTGCGGCGCTTCAACAACCTCTACGCGCCTGTGCTGGTGGAGCCACAGGCGATGGTGCCGAAAGGGACGGTGGCCCGCCTGCCCGGCATTGACGGTCAGGCCAAGATGAGCAAGAGCCTGGGCAACGCCGTGTACCTGGGCGACAGCGCCGACGAGCTGGCGAAAAAAGTGCGGGCCATGTACACCGACCCCGGCCACCTGCGGGTGGAAGACCCCGGCAAAATCGAGGGCAACACGGTGTTCAGCTACCTCGACGCCTTTGACCCCAACACCGAGCACGTGGCCGAGCTGAAAGCCCACTACCAGCGCGGCGGCCTGGGTGACGTGAAGGTGAAAAAGTACCTGCTGGAAGTGCTGGAAGCCGAGCTTGGCCCCATCCGCGAGCGCCGCGCCGAGTTTGCCCAGAATATGGACGAGGTGGAGCGCATCGTGAAAGCGGGCACTGCCAAGGGCCGTGAGGTGGCCGCCCAGACGATGGACGCCGCCCGCAAAGCCATGCGGCTGGACTACTTTCAGGGCAACTGACGAAAAGCCGAAGACCTGCCTGGCAACTTGGCTTAGGCCACCACCTGCCGCCCGCGCAGGGCTGGCCGGTGGGCCAGCAGCACACCGGTCCAGGCGCCCAGGCTCAGGCTGCAGGCCAGCAGGGCAGGCAACAGCTGCTCGCCCCGGTTGGCCGCCCTGCTCCACTCGTCGGCGGTCCAGATGGCCTGCAAAGCCAGCAGCATGGGTACGGCGCACAGCACGGCGGCCCAGATCCAGGTGCCGCGGGAGGGCCGGTAATACAGCGAGGCGGCCGCGCCCAGATATGCCAGCAACAGCGCCTGTCCGCTGGCCGTGGGAATCTGCTGAGCCGGCACCAGGCGGCCCAGGCTGTCCAGCAGCGCAGCTTCGTGGCTCAGCGACAGCAGCAGAGCCGGCAGGGTCAGGGCCAGGGGCCACAGGTGCTGCAGGGGCGGCAACTGGCCCTGCTGGGCCCGCGTACGCAGCAGAGCCCACGGCAGCCCCAGCACCGCCGTACACAGCAGCGCGGAGCCGAACAGACGCAGGGCTCCCAGCAATTCGCTGCTCAGCAGGCCATTTCCCACCAGGCCACTACCTACTGGGGTGGCGCCCAGTAACGCTGGTTCCATGTCGCTTCCCCCTCCCCTGGCCTGCCCCTCAGGCCGAATTCCTGGGCCGCAGCCCACCCGTTACTCCGACAGTTCTACGGGTCATCTTACGGAGACGGAGCTGACGGCCCTCTGACGGCACAACTGTGGGAAATATCATGAATGCCGGGCGGCTGGACCGGGCAGGTCTGCTGCACATTACCTGAGTGCGCTTATGTTAACCTGCTAGCCAGCATGTGGTGGGCGGGCTTCCCGGCCCCCGTATTCCAGAGCAGGCGGCGCAGCGGCCGCGAGAGGGAGTCTATGGACTATTACGAATTACTCGGCGTGGCGCGGGACGCCAGCGCCAGCGAAATCAAGAGTGCTTACCGCAAACTGGCGCTGAAATATCACCCCGACCGCAACAAGGAAGAGGGAGCCAGTGAGAAATTCGCGCAAATCAGCGAAGCTTACGCCGTGCTCAGCGATGATGACAAGCGTGCCCACTATGACCGCTTTGGCTCGGGTCCCTCGGCAGGGGGCTTCCCCGGCGGAGACCCGTTTGGCGGCATGGGGGGAATGGGCGGCATGGGCGGCGCCGGTTTCGACCCGATGGACCTGTTCGAGCAGCTGTTCGGGGGGATGGCGGGCGGCATGGGTGCGCGGCGCGGCCCCCCACGCGGCGAGGACATCGAAACCGAGGCCCGTATCACGCTGCACCAGGCCCGCGCTGGCGAGGACGTGCAAGTCACGGTGGCCCGCCTGACCGACTGTGAGCACTGCGGCGGCAGCAAGACCGAACCCGGCGGCAAACCCCCAATCACCTGCCCCACCTGCCAAGGGCGCGGCGCGGTGCGCGGCCAGGCCCGCACCATCTTCGGCGTGGTGGAAACCCAGCAGGTCTGCCCCGACTGCCGGGGCGAAGGCAAGAAAATTGTCGAGCCCTGCACCGTCTGCCACGGACGCGGGCACACCCTTAAGGACGAAGAGGTCACCGTCAAGCTGCCCAAAGGCATTGATGAGGGGTACCGCATCCGCGTGTCGGGCAAGGGACATCAGGGCCCCGGCGGCAACGGCGACCTGTATGTGCACATTGAGCTGGAACCGCACGAGTACCTCAAGCGTGAGGACGAGCACCTGATCTATACCGCGCCCATCGGCTACGCGCACGCCGTGCTGGGCCACGAAATCGAGGTGCCCACCCTGGACGGTACCCAGCGGGTGGAGGTCAAACCCGGCACCCAGCACGGTGACCTGTACCGTATCAAGGGCGCGGGCATGCCCCGGTTGCAGGGCTCCGGCAACGGTGACCTGGTAGTGCAGTACGACATCGTGGTGCCGCGCCCCGGCCAGCTCACCCCCGAAGCCCGCACGGCGCTGGAAGCTTACGCGGCGGCTGTGGGCGACGACGTACCCCACAAGAGCGGCGAAGGTTTCTTCGGGCGTATCGGCAAGCTGTTCGGCCGCGACTGAGCTTCTCCTCCGCTCCGCCCCCACCCCGGCTGCGGCTGGGGCTTTTTTTTATGCAGCCGGAGCCGGCTCGGCGCTGGCGCGGAAAGGCCGGCTGTCTCCCCTACGGTCACACTTGCAGCCGTCCCAGAGTGTGAACTATCCTGGCAGTGTCGTCAAAACGTAAGGCAGTTCTCCATACATGCCACTTGAATGTCAGGCCGTAAGCCGCATATCCATTCAAGTACGTGTGAGGAAGGAGAAGCGGCAGACCATACCTGACAGCTGGCCAGCCGCGCATGGCGAATCCAGCCGGAAGAAGGAGCTCTATGACATTACCGCACACCCACGCAGCCCCCGAATTCGAGCAGCAGGTGCAGGACTGGCTGGCCCAGTACGGCGGCAACGAGGTCGATGTTGCCGCGCTGCTGTGTGACCGCTGGGCCGCCGAGCCGGGCCGGCTGGCCCTGAACTACGAGAACGGTTTCGGCTACCAAGAAAGCCTGAGCTACGCCGCGCTGGAGGACAAGTCGCGCCGCTTTGCCGCCGCGCTGCGGGCCCTGGGCGTGAAAAAAGGCGACCGGGTGGCCGTGCTGCTGCCCAAGCGCCCGGCCCTGCTGATTGCCGCACTGGGGATTTTCCGGCTGGGCGCCGTGTACGTACCGCTGTTCACTGCCTTCGGTCCCGACGCCGTGCGCGTGCGGGTAGAAGACGCCCAGGCCCACATCGTGATTACCGACGCCGCCAACGACCCCAAGCTGGCCGGCATCGGCGGAATTCATGTGATTCGGGTCGAGAGCGACAATGACGAGGACGAGCTGGGGCCTGACCACGGCTTTTACGCCAGTCTGGTGGCCCACGGGCCGCTGCAGGAAAACGTGCGGGTCAGCGGAAGCGACATGATGGTGCTGCTGTACACCTCCGGCACCACCGGGCAGCCCAAAGGAGTGCCGGTGCTGGTGCGGGCCCTGGCCTCCTTCGAGGCATACATGCGCCTGGCGCTGGACGTGCGCGACGACGACGTGTTCTGGAACATGGCCGACCCTGGCTGGGCGTACGGCATGTACTACGGCATCCTGGGTCCGCTGGCTCTGGGCAAGACACTGCTGTTTTACCGCGCCGCATTCAACCCCGAAAAGGCACTGGACGTGATGCGCCGCTACGGGGTCACCAACTTTGCGGCCGCTCCCACCGCCTACCGGGTCATTCGGTCGTCCGGCCTGCCGCGCCCCGAGGGCCTGCGGCTGCGGGTGGCCTCCAGCGCCGGCGAGCCGCTGAACCCGGAGCTGTTCCACTGGGCGCAGGAGTTCCTGGGCGTGGAGCTGTTCGACCACTTCGGCCAGACCGAGATGGGCATGGCAGTAGTGAACCATCACCATCCGGGGCTCAGGCGCACGGTCAAGCCCGGCTCGATGGGTCAGGCCATGCCCGGCTTCCGGGCCGTGGTGCTGGACGAGCACGACCGGGAAGTGCCCCCCGGCACCGAAGGCCAGCTAGGCTTCGACCGCGAGCGCTCGCCGCTGCTGTTCTACTCGGAGTACTACCAGGCTCCCGACCGCACCCGTGAGCGCCTGACGGACGACGGGCGCTACTACCGCGCCGGCGACACGGTGGTGGCCGATGAGGACGGATATTTCTTCTTCGCAGGCCGCTCGGACGACATCATTCTCAGCGCGGGCTACCGCATCGGCCCCTTTGAGGTGGAAAGTGCTCTGGTGGCCCACCCCGACGTGGCCGAGGCGGCCGTGATCGGCAAGCCCGACGAGCTGCGCGGCGAGCTGGTCAAGGCCTACGTGGTACTGCGGCCAGGCACCGTGCCCTCGGACGCCCTCGGGGACGAACTCAGCTCCTTTGTCAAGACGAAGCTGGCGGCCCACGCCTACCCGCGCGAGATTGTCTTTATGGATGTCCTGCCCAAGACACCCAGCGGCAAAGTGCAGCGGTTCTTGCTGCGCGCCGAAAGCTGAACCACCTCAGCGGTTCGGCGCTGCATAGACCGGCCATAGACCGGCCGCCCGAGTGCATCACCAGCCCGGGCGGACCACGATATTCATTCTGCTGGGGACGCTATGCACACCTTGGGCCAAAAGTGACACAATAGACAGGTGACTATCACTTCATCTGACGTTTCTGATGCGGACGCCCCGGCAGCAGACGGTTCTCACGACTGGGCTCCGCGTGCCCGCTTCTGGCTGGACCGCCTGCTGAGCTGGCCTTCGGAAGGCGGCACCGCCGGCGAGCAGACGCTGGCGCTCAAGCTGGCCGACGAACTGGCGCGGCTGCCTTACTTCACCGCGCACCCGCAGCAGCTGTGGCGGCAGCCCGCCTGGCCTGGTGGGCCGGAGAACCTCTTCGCGCTGGCCCGTGGTCAGGGCCGTCAGACGGTGGTGCTCAGCGGTCATTTTGACACCGTTACCAGCCACAACTACGGCCCGCTGGCTCCGCTGGCCAACCGCCCGGAAGAACTCCGGTCAGCCCTGCTGCGCTCCCTGCACGCCGCCGAAGCTCCGGGCCCCAGCTTGCAGCGGGCCCTGCACGACCTGGAAGGCGGCGAGTTCCTGCCCGGACGCGGCGCCCTGGACATGAAATCGGGGCTGGCTGCGGGCCTGGCCGTCCTTGAAGCGTGGCTGGCGCAGCCGGAAGACGAGCGGCAGGGCAACCTGCTCATCATGTTCTCCCCCGACGAGGAAGACAGTTCGCGGGGCGCACGCGCCGCACGCACCGAACTGCTGTCCGCCGCACACCACTGGGGGCTGGATATCGCAGCCGGTATCAACCTGGACGCCACCAGCGACCAAGGCGACGGCTCGGCGGGGCGGGCCATCTATCTGGGCACGGTAGGCAAGCTGCTGCCGGTGGTGTGTTTCGTGGGACGCGACACCCACGCCGGCTTCCCGTTCGAGGGCGTCAGTGCCCACGCCATGAACGCCGAACTGCTGCGGCGTCTGGAGCTGAACCCCGCGCACGCCGACGCAGCGCACGGCGAAGCAGCGCCGCCCCCAGTCTGCCTGGAAGCCCGCGACTTCCGCGCACAGTACGACGTCACCACTCCGCAGCGGGTGTGGAGCGCCTATAACGTGCTGAGCCATGCCCGCACGCCCCAGCAGGTGCTGGAGCTGATGCTGAGTGAAACCCAGGCGGCCATGCAGGCCGTACTGGAACGGCACCGCGCCTTCGCGGCGGAGGCGGGACAGGCCTTCGCGGACGCCCAGCCACAGGTGATGACACTGGGCGAACTGCGGGAAGAAGTTCTGGCCGCCCAGCCGCAGCACGAACGCGACTACACGGCCCTGCTCAGCGAGCTGGTGGCCGAGACCAACCCCCTGCGGGCCAGTCAGCGGGTGATGCACTGGCTGCTGGACCGCAGCGAGCGGCGCGGTCCGCTGGCCGTGGTGGGCTTTGGCAGCCTCCACTACCCGCACACCCACCTCAGCCGGCACGGGGCAGCGGGCGAGCGGCTACAGGCGGCCGTGCAGGCGGTGGCCGCGCAGCACAGCCTGCAGATGCGGCACTACTTCGCCGGCATCTCCGACATGAGTTTTATCGGTACGCCGCTGGACCCCGGCACCCTGACCGAACTGCAGCGGCAACTGGCCGCGCCCACGCCCAACTTCTGCGACGACCCCCACACCGCGCACCTGAGCTTCCCCACCGTCAACCTGGGGCCGTGGGGCCGCGACTATCACCAGTGGCTGGAGCGGGTGCATCTGCCCTACGCTGTGCAGGGCCTGCCCGCTGCCGTGTGGGACCTGACTGCACGGCTGCTGAAGTCAGACGCCTGAAGCCAGGAAGCCTGGCAGGGCGGCGGGGGGCGGGTCACTTTCCAGCGCTGCCCCTGCGCCGCCACAGTTTCCAGGGGTAAAAGCCCGCAGCCGCTACGGCCTCAGCGAGCAACGGCAGAAAACGCGCGCTCGGGTCTAGAGTGCCGGTCGAAAGAAGTGCCGCCAGCGGGAACCTGGCGGCGCTCCTTGTCAGGTAGTGCTCAAGCGCCTTCCAGGCTTTCGACGAAGACTTCGCCCTCCTCTACGACAGTTCTAAACACCGTGACCGGCTTGACCGCCGGAAGGGCTCTGGCCCGGCCGGTGGCCAGCTCAAAGCGGCCACCATGTTTGGTACAGGTGATTTTGCCGTCGGATACTTCGCCGCCCAGCAGCGGAACGTCCTTGTGGGTACAGAGATTGCGCAGCGCATAGAACTGGCCCTCGTAACGGACCACCACCACACTTTGGCCGTCCAGCTGAACCTCTCGCTGCTCATTGTCGTTCCACTCTTCGGCACGTCCGGCACAGATTCGGCTCATACGGAGCATTCTAAGGGCCCAGACTGCCGCCGCAGGTCTGCCGCTCTCATTTTTGCCATTTGAGCAACACCGCAGTATCATCCAGGGGCCACCCCCCTTAAATAAATATTCAATGTGATTCTGGAGGAGACACATGAAGTACTGCGCCCCACTCTTTGCTGCCCTGAGCCTTTCGCTGATGTCCGCCTGTGGCAGTGGCGGAACTCCCGCTCCCACCGACTACAGCTCACTTAAGCAAATCAAGCCCGGTCAGGACACCAAAATCGAAACCGACTTGAAGGTCAATGTGGTGTTCGTGGGCTACCGTCAGGCCGCTCCTGGCCAGGTCACGACGGCCCGGCAGGTGGACCTGCAGGACTTCCGGAACACCCTGCCGGCCAGCTACGACACCATTGCAAGGATTCCCAGCGCTTACGGCCGCACCGAATACACCGGGAACAAATTCAACTACAACTATAATTATGTCTTCGCAGACCAGGCCTTCGAGGACAAGTTCTTCACCTACCTTGCTTCGGCCGGCAAGGAGCAGCCGCTGACCGTGCTGCAAAAGGCCTACAACTGCCAGGCCACCGACGAGGAAGGCAACTATGTCACCGACTGCGCGGCGCCCTCGAATCTGATTACCCGGCCCATTACCGGGAATCTGGAAATCGACGCGCCTTCTACCGAGAACTGGCTGGCCGACCACGCTTCCGAGCTGGGCATTCAAAAGGACGAGTACACGGTCTTTCTGGTGAACTGGTACGACCGCCCCGACTTCAAGTTCCACTCGTACACCAAGACGGGCGAAGCCGAGACGGACACCGGCTTCAAGTTCGGTGAGCGGGCTAGCCGCCGTATGATCGCGTGGGGCGGCGGTTACCAGCAAGGCGAAGGCCCGCAGCGCCTGTGGTTCTACGACCTGTCGGCCAACCCCGACCCCTGGACCAACGCCTACGACGTGGTGAACAGCGACGTGGACGGCGACGGTGAGCCAGACGTGCGGATGCCGCCCGTGTGGGAATACGGCACCCGCAAGAACAACCTGGGCACTGCCCGGCAGGTCAGCGCCGACCTGGCCAAGACGGTGCGCTACACCGCGCTGAACCTGCTGTTCACTCCCAGCCCCATCTACCGCGCCGAGCTGACCCCACCCGAGCTTCCGGATGAAATCGAGCTGCGGCTGAACGTGGACCAGGGCGCCAAGGCAGCCGAGGTTGAACAGGTGCTCAAGCCACAGCTGGTTGAAGACCGGGTCAAGGTGCTGCAACCTTTCGCCAAGTTCAATACCGTGGTGGACCGCGCTCCCCTGGAGGGCGACCTGCGCGACGCCTACAACTGCTTTTTTGTGATTGAGGCCGAGGATATCTGCTCGCCCGAATACGCCGACATCTTCGGTGAGCCGCTGTTCCGCTACAACGTGCAGGACCTGCGCAGCGACTATGCCGGATTGCCGGCCGGCAGCAACCGCTACATCGTGCCCACCTACCTGTTCAACGACGATGTGGACCCGGCCAGCGGCCTGCTGGGCATCGCCATTGACGACGGCGAAACCGGCACCCAGAGCTTGGTGTACTCGTTCACCTCGCCTGGTCTCGAAGGCCTGTACGGCCTGACCGACACCACCGTGCACGAGATCGGGCACCACTTCAGCCTGTCTCACCCCCACGACGGGTACGACAGCGAGGAGGACCTGTCCTACGGGGCTTCGGGGCCGTTCCTGTTCGTGAACAGCGGTGACCAGAGCGCCAGCGTGATGTCTTACATCGACCTGACCTTCTCCTTCGGGCAGTTCAATCTGGACAGCCAGTACCGTTACCTGACGGCCGCCTACCTGAACAACTCGGGCGCGATTCTGGAAATCGCTCGCCGTGCCGGCAAGACCGCCCAGCTGGCCCCCACCGCCGTCAGCGCTGACAACCTGTTCGTGCAGGCCCAGGCCGAATACGACGCCATGAACTACTACCGCGCCGCTGACCTGGGTCACCAGGCCTACCGCCTGGTGCTGGACGCCGCCCGCCAAAACGGCGTGGAGGTCGAAGGCTACAAGTGGTATCAGAACCTCTCGGGCCTCTCCAAGGCCAATGCTCAGCCACGCGTAGCGAAGAATCATCTGCCGCAGCGGGGAGCGGTCATCTTCCCCGAGGAAACGCCTTATCAGCGGGCCCTGCGCCTCAGCCAGTAACGCTCTGCCTTCTTCTCCAGTCCCCCCTCAGCCCCTCTGCGGCGACGGGGGGCTTTTTTCGTGTCCCGCCTCCGCATCTCACGCTAGCCCTACGGTCAGCGCGGATTCAGGCGGCTGCTCTAAAATGACCTATGTTCCGCTTCGTATTTCTTGTCTCCTTGCTGGGGCTCGCCGTTTGCGCCTCGGCGCTGGCTGTCGGCGGGAGGTTACCCGCCCCCAGGACTCCCCTGACCGCCACCCCTGCAATCAGCCCCAGTGCCCCCAGCGCCAGCGCCAGTCCCAGGCCAGCAGGTGACCAGCACACTTTGGGCCTGGCTCCTGCCGAGCTGCCACCGATCCAACGCAGCCCCGGATTCGCGCTGCGGCCACAGCTGGAAGCGGTGCTGACCATTCAACTGCTGGCGGAGCTGACCGTGGAGGGACGAATTCAGTGGACTGCCGCGCAACGTGAGCAACTGCGGACCCTGCTGCGCCCGCTGGAACGGGAAAAGGTCACCCGCAGCGAGTGGGCCGCCATCGGGGCAGGCTGGGCCGACCTGCTGACCCCAGCGCAGCGCAGCGAACTGGACCGTGCCCGCGCCGACGCCGAGGCCCTGGCCGAGCGCCGGCTGAGCATGAGCCGCTTGGCCCTGCTGGACAGTCCCGGCACTGGCCGGGTGCAGTGGCGCTATGCCTTCGCCATTCAGCGCGGGACCGGGCTGGTGCGCCGGCTGGAAGAAGAACCGGAGTTCGGCCCCTACCGTCACTCGCCCTACCGCGAACACCTCGCCACGCTGCTGGGCCGCTGAAGCAAGAGGCAACAAAAAGGCCCGCCCCAGGCAAACTGGAGCAGGCTTTCCTCAGGCTAGCCGCAGGGCGCTCAGCTGAACAGGGTCGAGACGCTTTCGCCGGTGTGGATGTTGCGAATGGCGTTGGCGAAGTGGGGCGCCACATCCAGCACGGCCAGTTTGCCGCCGGCGGCCTTAATTTTCTCCTCGGACACCAGCACGGTGTTGGTGCTGGCCACCTGGGTCACGTCCAGCTGAGCGATACGCTCGATGGCAGGCCCGGTGTACACGCCGTGGGTCACGCCCACGTAGACGTCCTTGGCACCCATGCTGCGGGCAATGCCTACCGTTTCGATCAGGCTGCCGGCGGTGCTGACCTCGTCGTCCACGATGAATACGGTGCGGCCCTTCACGTCACCGATCAGAGCGCGGGGGCTCACTTCGGTGTCGCTGATGCGCTGCTTGTCCACCATCGCCAGCCCGGCGTCCAGGCGGTGGGCGATCCCGGCGGCGCGCTTGATGCTGCCGGCGTCGGGGGCCAGCACCACGGCTTCGTGGGGGTCATCTATGCAGGAACGGAAGTGCTGGCTGAGTACCGAATCGGCCGAGAGGTGGTCTACCGGCACCTTGAAAAAGCCGTGAACCTGTGGGGCGTGCAGGGTCATGGTAAGCACGCGGTCAGCGCCGGCTTCCTGGAGCAGGTCCGCCACCAGCCGCCCCGCAATGGAGATGCGGGGGCTGTCTTTCTTGTCGCTGCGGGCGTACGAGTAGTAAGGAATCACGGCCGTGACGCGACCGGCACTGGCACTCTTGGCGGCGTCAATCATCATCAGCAGTTCCATGATGGAATCGCTCACCGGAGTCGAGAAGGTCTGCACGATGAACACGTCCCCTTCACGCAGCGACTCCTCGTAGCGGACGATGAGGTTGTCGTTGGTGAACTTCTCGGTGCGGCTCAGGCCCAGCGGAATCCCCAGGTTCTGGCAGATAGCTTCCGCCAGCGGCTTGTTGCTCTGACCGGAAAACACCAGCAAGGGCGCACGGCGGCTGCTCAGGTCGGGAGCATGGTCAGGGGTGGGGGACGGTTGGCGTTCACTCACAGGAAACCTCCGAAGGGCAGGAAATAACAGGAAGCGGGGCGAAGAAGGGCGGGCCAACCCGGCACGGGCCTGCCTACGCTACGGCAGAAGAAAGGCGGGCACCAGGGTAGACCCTGTGCGGCCCACATGATTCGGCCCACACGGGGCCAGGGATCGGCCACAGCATATCCCAGCCAGCCGCATACCAGACCAATCACCCCGGCATACAGAGAACTGTTTCTGCAGGGGTGACAAGAGGCTAGGCTAAGGATAAAGGCGGCTTAACGGTCCTGTTCGTGGGGATCGGCCAGGTCGTAGTTGCCGCTTTCCACACGCGTCACGGCACCCTCGAAGTTATGGTGGGTCACCTCGTTGCCGCCGGCCAGCGCCGCAGCTTCGGGGCTGAAGCTGCCCGGCTGCAGCTCTGCACTGTCCTGCGCCGCGTGGTTGCCGCTGCCCATTTCGGTCAGCATCTGCTCGGGGTCACGGGTGGCCAGATGATCGAACTGCTCGGTGACTTCGCCGGGGTCGGCGTAGGCCACCGGCTGGTACTCGACCTGATCCGCCGCCTGCGTGCCAGCCGGCACGGCTTGGCCGGTCTGCACCGGCTGAACAGCCTGCTCCTGCCGGGTCACGCCCTCGCCCTGAGCCGAGTACACCACGGTCTTATCGTCGTTGGTCATAAGGCAGTCTACCTGCTGGCCGGGGGCGGTCTTACTCGCGGTCTTCTATCTCTTCTTTAGGGTCCGGCAGTCTGAGAGTGCGGCGCGGCGTAGCAGGAGGGGCGGCCCCTTCGCCCTGACCCCGCTCCAGCAGGGCCTCCGCTTCGGCCCAATCGGCAGAAAGGGGCGCGGCCACGCCTGGCGGGTCTGCCGGTTCATCGTCGGGGGCCCACCAGGTCTGGCCCTGCCAGTCTGCCGGCGCCGGTGTCCGCTGGGCGGGGGCGGGAGCAGCGGCTGTACCCGCCAGCGGCACCGACCAGCTGTCGGCGGCCGGTACAGCAGGGGAAGACGGCTCCTCCTCTGCCCAGACCGGGCGGCCGGGCTGTGCGGTGGCCTGCACAGCCGCAGGCGCGATGGGCACTGTCCACTCCGGGGCAGGCTGAGACCGAGTCAACTGGGCCTGAGACAACTGGGACTGGACTGCTTGGTCCTGAGCTGGCGTGTCCAGCGGCGCAGTCCAGGAATCGGCGGGCGCGGCCGGCAGCGGGTCCGGATGTTGAGATTCAATCTCCTCAGCTTCTGGGGCTACTGGAGTCCCGGGGCGGACCAGCGCCGCACCCAGCACACCCAGCAGCAACCCGGCCAGCCAGTACGGCAGCCCTGAGGGCTGTGACCCCCAGGCCCAGCCCCACTGCACGGCGACCAGCACCCAGCCCACCCACAGCAGCACCGTGCCCCAGTGGCCGGCCGTGCGGCGCACCAGCCCGCCCAGCACCAGCGCCAGCGCCCCAGCCAGCGCCAGCGAAACCACTCCGCTCCAGGCCGGAGGCAGCAGCGCCGGCCCCATGAAGCCCAGCGCCAGCAGCAGGGCGCTGACCGCAGCTGCCAGCAGGCCCCAGAAAGCACGCGCAGACCCGGTCAGTGGATGCCTCCGGCCCGCAGGTCCGGCTGCTCCGGCACATGCTTCTGCGCGCCGTGCCCATGCTCTACCAGCTCAATCAGGGTGCCCTGGCCCCACTTGGGGTGCAGGAACGCCACCCGGCTGCCGGCGCGGCCTGCCTGGGGAGCGTCGTTCAGCAGCGGCGCGCCGGCTTCCCGCATCTCCCCCATGGCCGCTTCGATGTTCTCCACCCGGTAGGCGGTGTGGTGCAGGCCCGGTCCCTTTTTCTCCAGGAACTTGGCGATGGTGCTGTCCTCGCTGTCGGGGGCCAGCAATTCGATCAGGGTGTCGCCGATTCGAAAAGCGCGAATCCAAGCTCCCTGGGCCGCCATGTGCTCGTCCGCGCCTTCAGGCGTCAGGCCCAGCGCAAGGTAAGGAGCGCTGCCCTCGTCCAGCGTGCGGGCCGCAATGGCGATGTGGTCCAGCAATTGCAACTTCATGTCTTTCAGTCTAGGCCCAAACAGACAAGGGCAGCTGACCTGCGCCAGTCTGCCCTTGTCCGCTGCTTGCTTTAGCGCTCCAGGTAATCTTTCTCGCCGGCCTGGGGCGCTTTGTCGGCTGCGGCGGTGCCGGCTTCCATCCCCAGGTCGTCCGGGGCAGGTTCAATCTCCTCAGCCACCTTCTTGGCCGCACTGCCCCCGCGCAGCAGTTCCTCGGCGCCCTCAATCACGTCGGCGCCGTCCTCGTATTCGAGGTAGGTGTAGCCCAGCAGCTCCTCGCCGTAGTCCTCCAGCAGCTCGAATTCCTGCACCGGGGTCAGATGCCCGGCCCTAAGGGCTTCGTCTACCTGATCCTCGATAGAGTCGCGCAGCATCACTTCCTCGTAGCCCATCGACTCGATCATGCGGCGTGCCTTCTGGCCGCGCACGAACAGGTCGATGTCGTATTTGCCCTGGCCGGTCACGGTGACGTGGGCCTCGCTCACCTTGCCGAACAGGTTGTGCGCGTTGCCCAGCACGTCCTGATAGGCGCCGGCCAAGAACACCCCCAGGTAATACGGCTGGTCGCCCGGCTCGTGGACCGGCAGGGTGGTCTTCACGTCGCGCAGGTCGATGAACTTCTCGATTTTGCCGTCGGAGTCGCAGGTGATGTCCACCAGGGTCGCCTGGCGGGTGGGTTTCTGGTCCAGCCGGTCCAGCGGCACGATAGGAAACAGCGCGTCGATGGCCCAGTTGTCGGGCAGGCTCTGAAACAGGCTGAAATTGCAGATGTACTGGTCGGCCAGGATGCTCTGCAGGTCCTCGAATTCGTCGGGGACATACTTTTCGTTGCGGACCAGCTTGGCGACCTTTTTCAGGATGGCGTGGAACAGCGCCTCGCCGCGTGCGCGGTCCTCCAGCGACACGTAGCCCAGGTCGAACAGGTTGTGCAGGGTCTGCTTGGCGTCCACGGCGTCGTTGTAGGTTTCGCGGTAGTTGCGCAGCGTCAGGCTGTCCAGGAACTCCTTGAGGTCGCGCACCACCTGGTGCGAGTCCTCGGCGGGTTCGGGGGCCTGCTCGCGGTCGCGGGTGGGGCCGGTCACGTCCACCACCGGAATGACCAGCACGGCGTGGTGGGCGGTCAGCGCCCGGCCCGATTCGGTCACGATGGTGGGCTCGGGCACGCCCCGCGCCCGGCAGACTTCCTGGGCGGTGTACACCACGTCGGCGGCGTACTCGGCCAGGGTGTAGTTCATGGACGCGTAAAAGGTGGTCTTGGACCCGTCGTAGTCCACCGCCAGGCCGCCGCCCAGGTTGAGGTACTTGAGCTGGGCACCAGCGGCAATCAGGCCCGCGTAGGTCTGCGTGGCCTCACGCACCGCCACCTTGACGCGGCGGATGTCGGTAATCTGCGAACCGATGTGGGTGTGCAGCATCACCAGGGTGTCGAGCATGTCCTCTTCCTTGAGGCGCTCCACCACCCGCAGCAGCTCGTAGGCGTTCAGGCCGAACTTGGCCTGGTCGCCGCCGGATTCTTCCCACTGCCCCGAACCGCGCGCGTGCAACTTGAAGCGCACGCCGAACGCGGGCCGCACGCCCAGCGCCTTGGCCTGCTTGAGGGTACGGTCCAGCTCCGAGAACTTCTCGATGGTAATCACCACGTTCTTGCCCAGGGTGCGGCCCCACAGCGCCAGCTTGATAAAACCGTCGTCCTTGAAACCGTTGCAGCTGAGCAGGGCTTCGGGGTGCATCTTCTGGGCCAGGCACAAGGCCAGCTCGGCTTTGGAGCCGGCTTCCAGGCCGTGGGCATACTCGTAGCCGGCCTGGGCGACTTCCTCCACCACGGCGCGGCGCTGGTTCACCTTGATGGGAAATACGCCCTGATAGCCGCCGGCATAGTCGTACTCCTTGATGGCCGAGCGGAAGGCCTCGTTCAGATGCGCCACGCGGCCCGCCAGCACCTGCGGAAAGCGCAGAATCAGCGGCAGGCTCTCGCCGCGCTCCTCGACCAGTTCATCTACGATCTCGCGCAGCGGGGCGCTCAGGCCGGAGCCGGGGGTCACTTCCATCTGGCCGCTGCCGGACACGCGGAACCAGCCGCTGCTCCAGCGGTCGACCTGATACAGCTCACTGGCGTCGCTGGGACGGAAGTCGGCAGAGCGGTAAGTGGTGGGGGCGGCAGGCTGAGGGGCAGGGTTCTGGGTCTGGGTCATGGGCGTTCCTCCTTGGGGGCTTGAGGCTCGCCGTGCGCGGGGTCCTGAGTGATGAGGCCAAGGCTACTGCCCCAATCGCCCCCGGACGCCGTGCGAAACCGCTCCGCATGATACCCCCTGCCTGTCAGGGTTCAAGTCTGCTGTCCAGGCAGGGCCGCGCCGCTTTCACCGCCCCCGGCAGACAGGTTCAGGGTCATGGCCGGGATTCCCCGTTCGGTAAATCCCAGCTCCCGGTACAGCGCCTGTCCCATCGGGGCGGCGTTCAGGGTGACGGTGGGATAGCCGGCCTCACGCGCCCAGGCCAGCACCGCCTGCATCAGCGCACGGGCCACACCCCGGCGGCGGAACTGCGGCCGCACCGCCACATTCAGAATGTGCGGGTGTTCGGTCAGGGCACTGCCGCAGCTCGGATGCGCCGGGTAGAACATCACGCCGACGCCGCCCAGGACCTCGCCGGCTTCCTCGGCCAGCCAGCCCAGGTAGCTGCCGGCAGGAACCGCCTGGCGGTAAAAGGCCTCCCAGACGGGCAGGTCGGCGGCCACCTGCGCGGACGTGCGGCCGTTGTCCAGCTGCATCACGCCCCGCAGCTGCGCCAGCGTGGGCGCGTCGGCGGCGGTGGCCGGGCGAATCGTCGGGGTCATGCTGCCCAGCATAGAGCCGAGGGAGCCTACCGGCCACACGGCAGACGGGCCGCACGGCAGACAGGCCACAACGAAAAAACCACCCCGGAGGGTGGCCCTTTTCTGGCGGTCCGGACGGGATTTGAACCCGCGACCTTCTGCGTGACAGGCAGATATGCTAACCGCTACACTACCGGACCAGCGGAAAGAAGATTACCGTGCGTTGCCCAGGGTGTCAAGTGCAGGCACCGCCCACCCGGACTATCATCGGCAGGTGAACTACGACGACCTCTCCGAGCTGTACGACCAGCAGTACGACCTGTACCGCGACGACCTGCACTTCTACGCCGGGCTGGCCGAGGGGGAAGCAGGCCGGGTGCTGGAAGTCGGGGCCGGCACCGGGCGGGTGAGCTGCTTTCTGGCACGGCGCGGCGTGGACGTGACCGGCCTGGAACCCAGCGCGCGGATGCTGGCAAAGGCGCGGGCGCGGGCCGAGGAAAGCCGGGTGGACGTGACCTGGATTCAGGGGGACGCGGCGGGCCTGCGCAGTGAGGAACGCTTCGACCTGATTATCGCGCCCTTCAATGCCCTGATGCACCTGTACACGCCCGCCGAGCAGCTGACCAGCCTGGAAAACCTGCGCCGGCACCTCGCTCCCGGCGGCCGCTTCGCTTTCGACCTGTACGTGCCCAACTACGGCGCCCAGGGCGTGCTGCGCCACGAGGGCGAGACGATCTACCGGGACGGCGAGCGCACCGACGTCTTTTTGCTGCAGCGCATAGACGCGGCGCGCCAGCACGTGACCACCGAGTATTTCGTGGACACCGTGGGCGCAGAGGGCCACCTGAAACGCCAGCATTTCACCCTGACCCAGCGGTACTACTGGCGCTACGAGGTGGAGTGGCTGCTGCGCTGCGCCGGCTTCGAGGCTCCCCGCGTCAGCGGCAGCTTTCAGGGCGGGCCGTATACCGAAGCCAGCGAGGTGATGGTGTTCCAGACGCGGGCGGCGGAACACTGACCCCTGCCGCTCTACTCAGCGGCAAATGTGCGGACCAGGGCGCGGGCGTCGTTCAGGCGCAGGCCCAGATTTTCCAGCCGCCAGTTGCCCTGCCGCACGCCCAGCACGGCGTCGTAGCGCAGCAGCGAGTCACGGGTCAGCAGGTAGAGGTAGCCGTCGGCCAACGCTACGTCACGCAGGTCTGCGAAGAGGTCGGCCGTCTGGGCTGAACCCTCGGCGGTGCTGACCCCGTCCCAGACCCGCAGCGGCTGGCGCCCGGTCTGGGCACTTTCGCTCCGCCAGGCGGCCAGGATGGGCGAGCTGCCCACCATCTCCTCGCTGGCCCACAGCCGGTCGTAGCGCCCAGGACCGAAGGCGGGCAGCGGGTTCGCGTCCGGCACCCCAGCCGTGGTAAGCGGAAAGACGCCGCCGTCGGTCGCGGCGTACACGGTGGCCCGCCCCGCCACGCTCAGGGTCGCCAGGTCACGCACAGCGACGGTGCGCTGCGGCACACTGGTCTCGGCCTGCTTGTCGCCTGGGCTGCGGACCGCCACCCGCAGCATTTCGCTGCCGCCCCCCAGGAGCGGCCGGGCCACCACACCCACCTCGCCGGCCACCGCCACCCGCAGCGGAGGCATGTCTGCGGCGTCCAGCGGCGGAGCTGCCAGCGGCAGGGCGGCCCACCACTGCAACTCGCCCCGGCTGTTGTAGAGGGCTGCGTTTTGCGGCCCACCTTCACACTGGCTCACGGCAAAGTACCGCTCGGCCCCTGGCGACACGGCCGACGCCTGCCAGCATGCGGGGAAGGGTGGAGCCTGGAAGGTGTTCAGCGGGGCCAGCGCGGCGGAGCGCTCCTCGGCTGCCGGGCGGCGGGTCAGCACGAAGCTGCGCCCTGCCGGCAGCGGGTGCAGGTCCACACCGGCCTCCACGGCCACCGGGTCACCCAGCACGGCCGCTGGCCGGGGCATATCGGACGAGGCGGCGGGCAGCTGCACCCGCTGCAGCGCCGAACCGCCGCCGGTCAGCAGCGCCAGGTTCACGGCCGCGCCGCGCTCGACCGTGCCGGTGCAGCCTGTCAGCAGGCAAAGGCTCAGGCCCAGGGCCAGCGGTGCGGAAGCGGTGCGGGACGAACGTTCAGGGAAGTGGGTCATGGGCAGTTCCTCCAGGGGGCCAGGGTTCGGACAGGTCGGGGGCAAGCGGGTCAGGGACTGAGCAGCGGCACCGCCCAGCCGTTCTTGTTGCGTTCCAGCAGGGGGCTGAAGTCGCTGCCCGGCATACCCACACTGAAGCGGTAGCGGCCCTGCGAGAAGTCGGCTTCGGCCTGCGCGGCCCAGCAGCAGCGGTCTAGGGTGAGCGCCAGCACCGGCTGCGGAAAGCCCGGCTCCTGCAGCTGCCCATCCACCCAGGTGAACACCTGATTCAGCCGCCCGGTCAGGTACAGGTCGGTCTGGGGGTTGGGCTCGAAGCGGACCCCCACCGCCAGCGGACTGAAGCTGAGCCGGTCGGTGGCGATGTCGTTGGGGTAGGTGCCGCTGCGGGTGCGGGTATAGGCGGCCTCGCCCGCCAGCGACACGCGGTCCCCCGCCTGCCAGCTGCCGCCCAGACTGAGCTGCACCAGTTCGCTGCGGCGCTGCTCCAGGCCCGGCAGGTTGTAGGTGCCGCTGACCCGGAAGCGCTCCCCCGGCCGGGTAGAGGTGTAGCTGGCCCGCAGTGCCGGCTCGGTCCAGTAGCCACGGCGCAGGTCGAAGGGACCGCCGTAGGCCACCTCCCAGTTGTCGGCGCGGCCCGAGCCCTGGGTGCCCACGCTGAAAGTCACGCGGCCCGTGTCCTTGGCTGTGGGCAAGGGGTTCATATTCAGCGAGTGGCTGGCCTCGAAGGCGTACTGCCCGCGCCACAGCACCCTCGTGTTGCCGGTCCACAGGTCGGTGATCAGGTTCAGACGCTGCGCCGTGCTGAACGTAACGGGGTTGAGCACCGTATCGTAGCTCTTGGTCATGGTGGCGTTCAGGCCGATTTCGCGCAGCTGCGGCGTCACCACGTTGTGGGTGGCGTACACGCTGATGTTGTCGGTGCGGTAATCGCCGGTCACCGTGGCCCGCACGGTCAGCGGCTGAAATCCGCCCCGGTCGGTGTAGCCCCAGTTGGTGCTGAGGGCTAGGCGTTCCAGCCAGGCGTAGGCCTGCTGGACCCGCAGCTGTTCGGCTTCTTCGGGGGTCAGCGGGCGCTCCGGCGTAGGCGTACGCACCGGCACGAAGCTGCCGCCCAGGGTCGAATTTAGCGTCCAGCGCTCCAGCGTGCCGGTGTAGAAGTTGTGGCTGAGGTCGCTGCTCAGCTGCAGCGGATAGCGGTCAACCCGCACCCCGAACGCCGTGGCGGCCTGCCGGTCCCGCTCCGCCAGCAGGTCGTGGGTATGCGACACGCTGAAGGCCGCCCCATCGGCAGGAACGAAGGTCAGCGCGACCGTCTGCGGGGCGCTCAGGCGCCGGCCCGACAGCCGGTCGAAGGCAAAGGGGCTGGTGCCCTCGTAGCGCAGGTAGCCGGAAGTCAGGCTGAGGCTGTGCTGGTCCTCGGCCCCGAAGCGCTGACTCAGCCGGCCTTCTATGCTCAGGTCCACCGTGCGGGCGCCGGTGCCGTAATAGCGGCCGGTAAAGCGGTTACGGACACTGAACTCCGCCCCGTCCCACAGCGGGCGGCTGTAGCTGATGTCATGCTGCTCTTCCAGGCGGCTGGTGGTGATGTTCGGCCCCTGGCGAACGGCGCTGGGCGAATCGGGGTTGGGGGCGGCGGTGTACTGCCCGGCGGTCAGCCGCATGTCGGCGCTCAGGCCACCGCTGCGGTAGGGCTTGGGGTCAATCACCACTTCGGGCCACTTGAGCGGCGTGTACTGGCTGCGGGTAGGGTCGCCGCCCAGCAGGTTGTACAGGTTGAGCTGCCCGGTAAACAGCGGATAGTCCACCCGCGCTCCGAATTTCACACTGGTCACGCCACGCAGCGGGTCCGTAGCGCTGCGCCCGATATCACGGCGCACCACCTGCAGGTCGTAGTCAAGGGGACTGACGGCTTCTTCCAGCGGTACGCGGCCCCGCACACTGAAATCCACATCCAGGTCGCGGCCTTCTTGCGGCGTGGTGCCGCTAAAGGGTTTGGGGTCGGCCAGCAGGTACAGGTCGGCGCGGTCCACGTAGGGCAGCGGCGAGTACGAGCGCAGGTCCACGCCGGCCCCGAAGCGGGCAGGGCGGTTCTGATAAAAGCGCAGCAGCGTGGTGCCCAGGGTATGGTCCCCGACGGCGAACGGCAGGTCGGCCAGGGCGGTCAGGCCGTCGCGCTCGCCCCGGCTCAGCTCCAGCCGGGGCTGGCGCGAGGGTTCGTTCAGCGGCAGCACCAGCGCCGGCAGGTACAGCACCGGATGGTCGGCCAGTAGCACCTGCACCCGGTAGGCCACCAGCCGGTCGCCGGGGTACAGCAGCAGCTGCTCGGCCTGAAACGCGTAGTCGTTGGGGGTCTGGCCGCAGCCGCCACACGGGGTAAAGTAGCTGCCCATCGCCCGCAGCTGCCCCGGCACCCGCTCCAGCTCCTCGCCGCGAATCAGCAAGCGGCCCTGGCTGACTAGCACGTCTTCTCCACTCAGCGAGTTGGTGCTCAGGTCAATCACCAGGTCGTCGCCGCTGAGGGTCTGGCCCTCGCCGGTGGCGTAGCGGGCGCCGCCAACCAGCGTCAGCGTGCGGGCGGTGCGGTTGAACTCGATGCGGCGTGCACGCAGCACCTCGCCGTCCAGCTGCACTTCCACCAGGTCATCCGGCGAGTCCGCATCTGCGCCGATGACCACCAGTTCCTGCTCACCGATACGGCGCAGCTCCAGCGTGCCGGCGTCCACAATCTTGACGGTGGCCGCCTGCGCTCCGCCTCCCAGGGCAGCCAGGCCCAGGCCGAGGGCGGTCAGCCAGCGCCAACGGCTCAGCCGTCCCCTCCGCCTGGGGAGGTTCACTCGGCTGCCCCGCCGGACCCTGCCGCCAGTAGCCCAGGCCCAGCTTGGCTGGAGGCCAGCGGGGCCGTCAGCGAAAGGGCCGTGCCGGGCAGGACTGTATCGGGCCGGGCCGTATCGGGCAGGGGGGCGCCGGGCCGGGCCTCTGCCTGCAGCCCGGCGTAGCTCAGGGCCTGCACGGCGGTGCCGGGATAGTAAAATCCCAGCACGTCGCGGTGCCCCTTGCCTTCACGCGCAAAGCCCAGCGCCCCGTACTGCGAGAGCCCCACACCGTGGCCCGAGCCCTGGCCGCTCACGCGCAGCGGCTGCGAGGCACTCACCGTACCGCCTCCCTCAATCCGGGCGCGGCTGGAACTGGCGCCCAGGTCGCGCACGAACCCGCCGGCATTCGCCCCGCTCAGCCGGGCGGTGCGGTTGCTGCCGGTCACGGTCACCTCTTCCACGCGCCCTGACGTGCTGACGCGGGTAAAGGCCACCCGGCGGACCGTACCCACGTTCAGCCGGTACGAGTTCGCCGCCGACTGCACCCGGCTCTGGCTGACATTCAGCTGCCAGCGGCCCCTGTCCCCGCTGGCCGCGACCGACTGGGGGTCGGGCTTGGCAATCAGGTAGGGCAGGTTCTTGCCCCATACCTCGGCGGCGCTGGCGGTGTAGCCGCCCGAGTTGGCCGAGAAGTAGGTGTCGGCCAGCTCGCCCCCAAAGGTGAGCACCTCCCCGAGGGTGGCGTCGATGGCGCTGTTGGTCCGCTCATGTTCGCCGGCCACGCCAGGGTACATCTGGCAATTGGTGGTGGCGCAGATGTCGTAGGGCTGGGCCGGATTCACGCGGCGGGACACGTAGGTGCGGGCCACCACGGCCTGGGCTTCCAGCGCGGCTTCGGGCCACAGCGCCGGCATTTCGGCGGGGACCACACCGCGCAGATAATCCTCGACATTCACCACGTTGATGCCCTGGACCTGGTTGCCTTTGACACGCAGCAGCACGCCGCCCCGGTAGGTCTTGCGCCCGATCTGGACCCGGCTGCCAGGCGTGGGCGGCACGTACAGCGTGGGGCTGCCGGCCGCTTTGCCGCCCAGGGTCAGCTCGCCGCTCCGCAGGCCCACCGTCCAGGTCTGCGGGGCAGGCTGGGGCGCCGCCTCCGTGCCCAGCAAGCGGACCGGAACTGTGCTTCCCTGCTCGACCAGCACGCGTACATCCAGCCCCTGCGCCGAGCCCACGGACAGGGCAGCGAGAACAGCGAACAGGGGCCGAAATGGACGGTGCAGCATGGGCCTGAGTATAGCTTTGAGGATTTATGAAGCGGTTCAGTCCTGCATGAGACGGGCACGGGGAGACGGGCACGGGCAGCCTGGACCAGGCCGCCGGGGGAGCAGACGGCCTGAACCAGACTGGGCGGGCCGGCCACCCCTATCCTGAAAGGATGCAGGAAGCGACACGGAGCAGCGAGCGGGGGCAAGTCTGGGCGCATGTGGGGCAGGCGTTCAAGGAACAGGAGTACGACGTGGCCGTGGTCGGAGCAGGGCTGCTGGGTACGGCGGCGGCCCTGTATCTGCGCGGGCTGTGGCCGCAGCGGCGGGTGCTGCTGCTGGACGAGGGCGGCCTGCCCAGCGAGGACGGGGCCACGCTGCTGGGCGCGGGAGTGTGGGACGCGGCGGGGCTGAGCGGCGCGGAAGCTGACCTGGCCGCAACCACCCGCCGTGAGCTGGAGCGCCTGCTGCCGGGCGGACTGACCCCGCTGCCGCTGCTGGACTTCGGCGCACAGGGGCCTGAAGACACCGCTGAACTGCTGGCTGACTTTCCCGCGCTGGCCGGCTGGGTGGACCCGGCGGCCCTGCCCCGCGCCGAGCGCCGTGAAGTGCTGACCTACCGCCCCGGCGAGCTGACGCTGCGGCTGGGGCAAGCGGCCGTGGCCGCAGGAGCCGACCTGCTGCTCAACACCCGCGCCGAACTTGTGCCGGGCGGCGTGCGCCTGCACCGCCTGACCGTGACCAACCGCCACGAAATCGTGGTTCACGAAACGCGGGAGGTGCGGGCCGGAACGGTCATCGTGGCAGCTGGAGCCGCCGGCCCTGAACTGCTGGAACAGGGGCTGGGCCTGCACACCCCACACGGGCGGGCCTTTGTGCAGCGGCCCCGGCTGCGGCAGCCGAGCGACCCGGCCGCCTCTCCCCTGCTGCGCGCCGGCGACCTGCTGCTGCGCCCACTGAACGGCGAGTACGCCCTGTACCTGCCGCCCGTCAGCGCCGACCCGCACGGCTACCAGCCCACCGCTGGCCGCCTGACCGGCGTGCAGGTGGGCCTGCGCCGCGAACTGCTGTGCAGCCTGCTGCCGCGTATGGACGCGCTGCCGGTGCTGGCCACCGCCGCCCTGGGCGTGGGCCGCAGCCTGGCCGATGTGGAAGGGGCCTGGCTGGGCCTCCCGCACGGCGGCCCTACCCACGCGCCCCTGGCGGAAGCAGTGGCGGACGGCGTCTGGCTGCTGCTGGGCGGCAGCCGCACACGGGGCGGCGTGGATACGCTGGGCCTGGGACTGGTGCGCGAGCTGGTCGGCACGCTGAATTAGGTCTGGCGCCGCCGGTCCAGACGGGCACTGCGGCCGGGCGGAGGGGTGCAGGCGGTCCAGCAGCGCCCCCGGTTGGCTCCAATGACCAGCCGTAAACATTCCGGCGGTCTATGCTGGCTCCATGACCCCACCGGACAAGTTGCTGGACGACCAGACTAGAGCCCGCATCCGCGCCGAGGAGGAGTACCGGGCGCAGGTGCGGACCGAATTGCCGCGAAACAGCAGCGAACGTGGCCTGGGCAGAAGCGTAGCCGCGCTGCTGCTCGGCCTGCTGCTGCTGTTGCTGCTGGGGGCGGGGATGTGGTTCCTGTCACAACCCGTAGAAGACTCCAGAGAGAACGCTGCTCCCGTCACCACGTCAGCGCCGTCCAGCTCAGCTCAGCCCTGATTCAGCTGAGCGCCTCCTGCGACCCGTCGAGGTTCACCTTTTTGGCGGGGCGGAATTTGATGTTTTCCCACTCGCCCTGCTCTATCACTTCCAGCGCGGGGTTCAGGGCGCGGAAGTGGGCCACCACCTCCTGCACCAGGTCGTCGGGGGTGCTGGCCGCGCTGGTGATACCGATGCTGGTCACGCCGGTCAGGTCGATGTGGGCCAGGTCGGCGGCGGTTTCCAGCCGCTCGGCGCGGCCGCACAGGTCACGGCTCAATTCCAGCAGCCGCATCCCGTTGCTGGAGTGCGTGCTGGTCAGCACCAAAAAGGCGTCCACCTGCGGCGCAATCGCCTTGACGGCGTCCTGGCGGTTCTTGGTGGCGTAGCAGAGGTCTTCGCTCGGGGGCACCACCAGCGCGGGAAAGCGCCGTTTGAGAATGGCGACGGTCTCGCGGGTGTCGTCTACATTCAGCGTGGTCTGGGTCAGCACCACCAGCCGCTCCGGGTCGGGCACCTGTACCGTGCGCGGGTCGTGCAGGCCGCCGCCCACCTTGCCCTGCACCCCGATCAATATGGTTTGCTCGGGCGCTTCGCCCTGGGTGCCAATCACTTCCTGATGCCTGGCGCTGTCGCCAATCAGGAGGATGGTGTAGCCCTCGGCGGCGTACTTCTTGGCTTCGGTATGCACTTTGGTGACCAGCGGGCAGGTGGCGTCCACCGTGGCCAGGCCCAGGGTGCGGGCTTGCTCACGGATGGCCGGGCTGACCCCGTGGGCACTGAAGACCACCGTGTCGGTGCTGTGCGGCAGCAGCGGAATCTCCTGCAAGTCCTCTACGAAGCTCACGCCCTTGCCGCGCTCCAGCCGGTCCACCACCGTGTGGTTGTGGACGATGGAGTGGTACACGGTCACAGGCTGGCGCTCATGGTCGGCAGCCTGCTCTACGGCCTGAATCGCCATAACCACCCCGGCGCAAAAGCCACGGGGTTTGGCAAGGTGAATGCGCTCAATCATGCCGGTTACTATTTCAGATCGGCCGCGGTCAGATTGGAGTCGAACGGACGGCTGCGCTTCTGCCAGTCGCTATCGAAGCGCTGCTGCAACCAGGCGGCCGCGGCCGGGTCGTCGGTCAGCAGCGCCGCTTCGGCCAGTCCGGCGTGGCCCCAGGAAGAAAAGTGCAGGTTGATGCTGCCGGTCAGGGCCGCTTCGCCGTCCACCAGCAGGGTCTTGGAGTGCATGGAGTAGGTGGTGGCCCGCACGTCCAGCAGGTGCTCCAGGCCGCGTTCCTGGGCAGCGCGGCGCAGAATCAGCACGCCGGTGCGGTTTTGCAGGCCCTCGGCCTTGCCGCCCATGGTGAGCACCCGTACCCGCACGCCCCGCTCCATCGCGTCCAGCAGGGCAGTGAAGTAGGGCGGCAGCGGCATGCCCCG
Organism: Deinococcus proteolyticus MRP; assembly: GCF_000190555.1. Taxonomy (GTDB): domain Bacteria; phylum Deinococcota; class Deinococci; order Deinococcales; family Deinococcaceae; genus Deinococcus; species Deinococcus proteolyticus. Next base: position 603,579 of record NC_015161.1, on the reverse strand, counting down.
GCAAATATCCGCCCAGGGCTGCAGGGCCACGCAGTTCAGCTGGGTGCTGAGCGAGGTGTGCAGCAGGTCGATTTCGCGCCGGGCCGCGCCCAACAGCGCCAGCTGAGCAGCGTCCGCCTGCAGGTAGCCGCTGCGGCGATACAGCAGCAATGCCGCCGAGTCGCCGGCCGGCACCACCCCGCGTGCCAGCGCGGAACGGGTCAGCGGCCCGGCGGGGCGCCAGCGGCAGCGTTCCCGCACCCCGCCGGGCTGCACTTCCGGTGGGCAGCTCAGTTCGTCGGACAGCGACCAGAGGTCCGCGAAAGCGGCCGCAGCATTCTGCGCCACCGGGCCGCGCAGGGTCAGGCCCAGGTCGCTGACCCCTCCACCCTGCGGCACGGCTGCCGAGGCGGGCAGCCAGTTGCGGCCGTAGCCGTAGCCGGCTGCCGTCACCTCGCGGCCGTCCACCACCTGCATTTTGATGTGGCTGTAGGGCGTCAGGCGGTAGTGGGCCAGCCGCAGGTCCCATCCCAGCGCGGCGTCTTGCAGCGGCACCCCACGGGCCAGCAGCCCCTCGGCCAGCTCGGCGGCAATCCAGCGCGGCGGGCGCTGCGGCAGCGGGTAGCCGCCCAGGTGCAGCCGCACGTTCATGCCCTGAGGGTAGGCGGCCCGGCCCCCGGCCTGCACGCGGCGGTACAGCTCGGCCAGCGTGTCCAGCAGCGCCCAGGTTGGAGCGCCCGCCTCCGGATAAAAGTCCATGTTGGTCAGCAGCACCTCGGCGCGGGCGGCCAGAATCTGGCGGTTCGCCTTGGCGAAGGCGTCGGGGCCGGCGCCGGGCAGCGGGCTGGACGTTTCGAGATAGTCCACGAACGCGTTACCACAGGAGAAATCGGTCTCGCCGTATGCGCGCAGTGCCTCCCAGGCGGCCCGCACCGCCGGCTGCTGGGGCGGCTCACAGTGGTAGGCTCCCGCCTCCAGCTGCGGCTGCACCGGCCGGGACAGGTACAGCGGCACTTCCAGCGTTTGCGCCGCTGCCGGGAAGCCGGCGGCAAAGCCGCAACAAGCCAGCAGGAAGCGGAGGGAAAGGGGCACAGACACAGTATTTCCAGTGTAGAGCGGCCACCTGACGCGAATCGGACAGCAGCGGACCGGCAGTTGCCCGCCCCAGTGCAGTTCGGTGTGCCAGCCCGGCTCCACCTTCAACATGGGCCCAGCCTTCAGCACCGCCCCGGCCTGAGGCGCTCAGTCCAGCACGGTAAAGCCCAGCTCCTGCGCCTTGTCCACAAAGAAATTGATGTTCTCGGTCTTGGTGCCTGCCCCCAGGCTCCGGCGGTCATGCTCGCCGGTGGCCGCAATAATCAGTGTCTCGGCCAGGCAGGCGGGCACCGCGCCTTCGCCGAACTGCAGGTCGATGCGGCTGGTCATCTGACCGGGCGGCAGCACCACGCCGCCGGGAATCACCCGCACGCCGGGCACGCCGCGCACGCTCTCGTCCACGTCGGCAGGGCGGCCCTCGTCGAAAATCCAGGTGCCGGGGCGCACGTGCTCGGCAAAAATCACCGGGTCGGGGTCGGAGGTGGCGGTGAAAATCAGCTCGGCATCCCTGAGCAGGTCGTAGGACGTGGTGGTCACGATATCGGTCTGCGGATTGGCGCGGCGCAGGGTCTGGGCGCTGCGCTCCAGCCGCTCCAGGTTGCGCCCCACCATGATGACGCGGCCCACCTGCGGGGCGATGGTGCGGGCGATACCGAACGCCACCACACCGTTGGCACCCACCACGGCGGCCGTGGCTCCCTTCAGGTCGCGCCCCTGCGCAGCGAAGTGTTCCAGAATGCCCGGAATAGCGGCCTTGATGGTGCCGGAGGTGTACGCCCCGCCGTTGGTCACGGTCAGCTCGGGGACAGCGTCCTGCACGTCCTGGCCTTTGTTGCCCACCACGCTCCAGAATGCGCCCAGGCCGAACACCTCGGCGCCCAGCTCCTGCGCCAGCCGGGCCCCCTCGATGGCCTTGCGGGTCGCCAGCTCGGGGTCGTCGCGGAACTGGTCGGGCAGCAGCGGAGCGCTCAGCAGGTAGCAGTGGATTTCCTTGCCCTGCTCGGTCTGGATACCGCGCAGCTCGCCCACCTTCATGGGGCGGAAGCGGGCCGTCACCGACTTGACGAAGTCGTCGGAAATCAGCCCGGCCCGGTACAGCGGCGCCATCCAGGCGAAGCGGGCGCTGGAAGTCCACAGGTCGCTGGTGCGCAGCGGGTGAATCATGAACGCCGTCACCACCTGGTCGTCGCGCTTACCGGCGAGGGGCACACTGTCTCCCACTTTCGGCTCGGTGTCGTCCAGAATGCGGCCGATGTTCTCCTTGAAGCGCCACGCCGCACTCAGCAGCAGGGCGTAGGCCAGCGCCTGCTCGCGGGCGGGGCGGTCACGCAGGCTGAGGGCGAAGGCCCCCAGGCCGGCCAGGGTCGCTGCGCTCACGTAACGGGTCCCTGCCAGCGTCCCCGCGTAGACTCCCAGCGGCAGCAGCGCCCGGCCCCCGTAGCCCTGGCGGCTCAGCGCCAGCAGCACGCCCAGCAGCACCAGATTGCCCCGGCCACGCGGCAGGCCGTACTCCGGAGAAAGGTCGCGGTACAGCGCGGGCGGCGGGTTCAGGTGGCCCAGGTAGGCGGCCACACCTGCCGCTAGCGCCGAGGCCGGCGTGGGGGCCAGGGCCACAGCGGCGGCTCCCTTGGCAGCGTCCAGCCCGGCGGTGCCCAGCGCCAGCTCGGGGCCCAGCTCCCGCCAGACATTTTCCACGCCCAGGTTGTGGGCGCTGTGCAGGCGGGTGTCCTTGCGGCGGCGGGCCAGCAGCAGATGCCCCAGCGGCAGGCTGCCTACGACAAAGGCCGCAGCGGGCACGGCCAGGCGGGTGAGGGTACGCAACATGAGGGGCAGTCTAGCGCGGGGTCAGACGGGCAAATAGGGCAGCCAGCGTGCCGGCCTCCTCCCGAACTGAGGGCGAGAGCACGGGAAGCAGGTCAGCCCCCGCCCGCCCCGGCAGACGGTTTCAGGGAGAAGGGCTGACGCTGTGCTCCGGTCATGGCCTGGGACGGCCGCCGCCCCAGGCCTGCGTTCGTTGAAACTTCGTTGCCGGAGTCAGCGGTGTTAGGTCAGCAGCAGGTCGCGCTCCGCATGGCCCTGCTCCCACAGCCAGTCGCGCAGGGCACGGCCGCTGCCTGGAAAAGGCGCAGACGAGCCCAGGTGGCTGAGCAGCTCGCTCCGCAATTCGTCGGGACTCAGGCCACGTTCCAGCAGGCGGTGCAGCGATTTGCGGCCGTCCAGCAGGCGCAGCACCGGACTGCGGCGCAGGGCCTGGGAGTCCTGACAGGCGGGAACGACCAGGGTGTCCCACTCGAAACTACCCTGGATAGGCTGGATAAACCCGGCCTGCTGCAGCGCGGCCAGCTGGGTACACACTTCGTGCAGCGGCTGCCCGCTGGCCGCAGCCACCCAGCGAGCGCTGGCGCCGCCCGGACGGTTGAACGGCGCCGCCTCGCCGTAAAAGCGCTGTGACGGGCTCCGAATCTGCTCGCAGCAACGCGGCCACTCGTCGCTGAGGCGGGCCCATTCGGCCAGCAGATTCTGGAAGGGGGCCAGCGGCGGCGCAGGTTGGGCCGGAGCCTGCCAGAACTCGGCCCAGCCTGCCGGCGTGGCCTGCGGAAAGCTGTACAGCGCCTCCAAGCCCTGCCAGTCCAGGATGGCGGCGGCGGTCACCTCACCGCGCACGAACTGGATTTCCAGCGGCAGAGTGCCGCCATCCAGCTCGGCTTCCGCACGCAGCAGGCCGGTCCGCTGGGTGGCGTGGACCAGTTCCAGCACTGCAGTCAGCGGCACCTGCCACAGCGCGGCCCGCAGTCCCAGCTGCTCGCCGCCCACCGGATTCCCCCTGTCCTTCCTCATCTTCCACATCCTAAGGGGTGCTCAGGCACGGCCACCTCACATGGTCGGCGTGGAACGGTTCAAAAGATTTCTACGGAACAGAAAGGGAAAAACGCCTGTGCGCCCAGCTGCCGGTGTCTCCTCTCGCCCGGCGGACCGATGATCAGGCTGGCTGCACACCACCCGAGAACCACAGCCAGCCGAAAAACAGCAGCAGGCCCAGTGCCAGCCACGCGGCACGCGGTATGCGGGGCAGGCCTGCCAGTTCACGGCGGGCCTGGTCACTGCTGCGCTTGCCCGACTGGCGGTAATCCAGTCGCTGCGCCCGCCGGAGTGCCCGCACCGCCTCGCCGCGCTTGCCCTGGCGGCGCAACACCACCGCCAGATTCTGATGGGCGGCGTGGTGGTCCGGGTTCAGTTCCAGGGCACGGCGCAGGTCGGCTTCGGCGCTGGCGTCGTCGCCGCGCTCGGCCGCCAGCCCGGCACGGTTGGTCAGGGCGCGGTAGTGGCCAGGGTCGGCGGCCAGCGCCTGGGCGAACGCCTGCGCGGCCCGCCCGGCGTCGCCCGTCTCGGCGGCCAGCACGCCCAGCAGGTTCAGGGCCTCAGCGCGGGTGAGCGGGTGGGCCAGCGCCCCGGTCAGCGCCGCTTCGGCCTCGGCTGGAGTCTGCCAGCGCTTGAGCGTTCCCAGCGCCCGCAGGTGGGCCGGCAATTGGGGGTCACGGAGAACGGCTTGGACTCCGGCGGCCGTGTGGGGCAGGTACTGGGGCACGGCAGCGGGGGGCGGCGCGCCCTCCGGCAACTCCAGGTCGGTCAGCCAGCCCTCCAGCGCGGTCAGGGCCTGCTCCGGGCGTTTGCTGCGCAGCAGGTTCCGCAGCTCCAGCCAGGTGTCCAGCACGGCGGCCCCCTCCATGTCCCCGTCGGCGCGGGCCTGCAGCAGCGCCTGTTCCAGCAGGTCACCGCCCAGGGTCGGCGTGAGGGCCAGGTCGGCAGAAGAGGACGGGGAGGTCACGGCCCCAGTCTAAGCCCGGCCCAGGACAGCCAGGAGCCCAGGCCAGCCAGGAGCTTAGACCGGGCCACTCAAGTCGGCCCAGGCCCCGCCCAGCTCGGCGGCCACGTCGGAGGCGCTCAGGCCGTAGCCGAAGCGCTGTGCAGCCCGTTCACCGGCGCGGGCGTGCAGACGCACGCCGGCCTGTGCGGCCTGCCGGGAGTCCATGCCAGCGGCCAGCAACGCCGCCAGGATGCCGGCCAGCGTGTCGCCCATTCCGGCACTCGCCATGCCGGGGTGCCCGCCCCGCGACACGCTCAGGCCACCCGCCCAGGCCACCACGCTGGGGCCACCTTTAAGCACCACTACGCCGCCGTAGCGCTGCTGCAACGTTGCGGCCGCGCTCAGCGGGTCAGCGGTGACTTCGGCCACCGTGCATTCCAGCAGCCGCGCCGCCTCGCCGGGGTGCGGGGTCCAGAGGCAGCGGCTGTGGCCCAGGCCGCTCAGCTCGGGTTGCAGGGCGTCGGCGTCCAACACGGTGGGAATATTCCAGGACAGCGCCACGCGGGCCAAAGCCGGCGCCTGTGGTCCCAGGCCCATGCCCAGGGCCAGGGCCAGGGCGTCCGGACGCGGCTGCTCGCGGGCCAGCCAGGCCCCCAGGTCGGCGTGACGGGTACGCATCAGCTCGGGCATGGGCAGCGGCAACTCCGCTTCCGAGTGCAGTGTGACCAGCCCGGCGCCCGCACGCAGCGCTCCTACGCCCGCCATCGCCGGGGCGCCCTCCATGCCGGCCGAACCGCCGACAACCCACACCCGGCCCGCCGTGCCCTTGTGGGTGCTGGCAGTGCGCCGGGGCAGCCAGGCCCCCAGTTCGGTGTCACTCGGGCGAGTGGCCTTCGCCTCGGCGTCGGCCCAGGCAGGCGGCACGGCCAGCCGGGCCAGGGCCACAGGGCCGCAGCGCTCCGCCGCCTCACCGAACAGATGGGCCGGCTTGTAGCCGCTCAGGGCCAGCGTGCGGGTGGCCTGCACGGTCAGGGGCGGGGCCGACGCCCGGTCCGCAGGCAGGCCGCTGGGCAGGTCAAGAGCGAGCACCGGCTCACCGCTGCCCTGGCCGGCGCGGGCATTCAGCGCCTGAACGGCGCCGGCCAGTTCGCCGCGCAGCTCGCCGCTGACGCCGGTGCCTAGCAGGCCGTCGGCCCAGGCGGCGACCGGGGGCAGCGCCCTGACCGCTGCGGCGCTCAGCCGCTGCACCTCCACACCCACGGCAGCCAGCCGCTCGCGGTTCCGCTGCGTCAGCGGGTGTGTGCCCGGCGCGGCCAGCACCTGCACCTCCCGGCCTGCCGCATGCAGATGCCGGGCAGCCACCAACGCGTCTCCCCCGTTGGCTCCGCCGCCGGCCAGCAGCGCCAGCGGTCCCGGGCGCCCCGCCGCCAGGTCCAGCAGGGCGGCCGCCGACGCCCGGCCCGCTTCCTCCATCGCCAGCTCCAGCAGCCCCGCCGCGTCCAGGCGGACGTCCAGCGCCCGGATGCCGGCGGCCGTAAAGACGTGTTCGGTCATGGCGGCATTAGAGCATGAAGCAACTGACCCGACCGGGCGAAAAAAGCGGGGAGAAGAACCGGCTGACCCTCTTCCAGGCTCTTCACGTGAGCGTGCCGCAGGCGCATGGCTTACGTGGCACACGCCATTGCCGCCACCTTATACCTGGTGGCATGATTGGCCCATGAGTGACCGGCCTGCCCCCCTGTACACCCCGCCGAGCGGGCCACTGCCTGCCCCTGAGCCAGCCACTGGCAACCCCGCGCACCCGGAGGGGATGCCCCGCGCAGGTGTAAGTGGAGCGCACGAAGGCGAGAATCTCCTCTTGCCCGCCGGTACGCATCAGGCTTTTTACGAGCGCTTGGCCCGCGACAAAGAGGAACGCAAAGCGAAGAACCGGCCCAAAAAGAAGTAAGGCAGGCCGAATCAGCCTGCCTCTGCTCCTAAACTTGGCCCCGAACCTGGCGCCGGGGAATATGGTTACTTCTCGCCGTAGTCGTTCTCGTCCTGGCCCATGTTGGTGCTGGGCGGGTCGCTGGCATCCATGGTGTCTTCCACGCCTACATCGTGGCGGTCCATGCCCTGCTCGCGGAATTCACCCTGTCCGGCGCGGGCGTTCTCGGCGTTGATTTCGGCGTCCAGCTCGTCGTTGCGGCCCGGCTCCTCGCTGCGGGTACGCTGGAACTGCAGGTCCACGTTGCTGATTTCCTGTTCGTTGTGGTCGGTCATGGGCTTAGATTAGCGCGGCCTGGAGAAGCCTGCCTTTGAAAAAAACTTAGGCGAGGGCCGGCACGGCGCAGCACACGAGCTGCGCTTTCATTTGGCGGCTCTCATCCGGCAGTCAGTTTCGCTTCACGCTTGCCACCGCCGGGCGTGGTAGTGGTAGGACGTGACTATCTTGCAGCTGATTCAGGCGGCCGGGCCCGTCTTTTACGTCATCGTCGCCCTTTCGGTCTATGTGCTGTTTCTGACCTTCGCGCGGGCGCAGACACTGGCCCGGCTGGGGCAGGACCCCACTGCCCTGATTGAGCGAGCGCGGGCCACCACCGCCGAATCGGGGCCGGCCGCCGCCCTGGCCGAGCTGGACTACGCCGGGCACGGGTCGCCGGCCGCCAACGTGATGCGGGCCGGGCTGTCGCGGGCCGAACGCGGACCGCAGGCCGCCGAGGCCGCCATGAACTCGGCGCTGCTGGCCGAGGACAGCCGCATCTACGCCGGCCTGAACGCCCTGGGCACCGCCGCACAGATTGCGCCGCTGCTGGGACTGCTGGGCACGGTGATCGGGATGGTGCGGTCCTTTTTGGTGTTCTCGGCAGCGTCCAACCCCACCCCGGCCGAACTGGGCCAGGGCATCAGCGAAGCGCTGATCAACACGGCGGGCGGTCTGGTGGTGGCCATTCTCGCCTATCTGGCCCGCAACGCCCTGCGTGCCCAGGCGGACCGGATTGCGACCGCTGCCGAGCGGGTGCGCGAGGAAGTGCCCAGCTGGCTGACCCGGACCCCTGCACCTGTGCCGGCCACCCCGCGCCCCGCCCACACCGAGCCCGACACGGTCTACGTGCCGCTGACGGGGGCCGAAGGGGCCGTGCGGTGAGCCGCCCCGCCCGCCGCCGGCTGCGGGAAGACACCCCGGTAACCTTCGACTTCGCGCCGATGGTGGACGTGGTGATGCTGCTGCTGATCTTTTTCTTTCTGACCAGTTCGCTGCAAGATGGCGCGGCCAAGCAGGCCCTGCCACTGGACCTGCCGCGTGCCAGCATGACCGTGCAGGAAACCCCCGACCTGCCGGTCGTGAGTGTGGACGCGGCGGGCAAGATTTACCTGGCCGGCGAGCCTATTACCCTGGAGGGCCTGGCCCAGCAGCTGCCCCCGCTGGTGCAGGCGTCGGGCGGGCTGGTGGGCCTGCGCGCCGACCAGAGCGGCAACTACGGCACCGTGGTGAAGGTGATGGACACCATCAAGGCAGCCGGCGGTGAGCGCCTGGCGCTGAGTACCGAAGCAGCGGGAACCGGAAACGCCGCAGGAGGCGGGCCGTGACCACCTGGAAGCACCAGGAAAGGCAGCGCACGGAAGACGCCCGCGCCGCCGCCCTGAGCCTGCTGGTCCACGGCGGGCTGCTGCTGGGGCTGATGCTGATTCGGCAGGTGGCCCCGGACCTGTGGAACGCCACCCTGATCGTCCCGCCGGCCGCCTCGGTCACGGTTCCGGGAGGAGCGGAAGGCGGGGGGCAGGACAACACGGTCCGCAACCCCAAGGATGCCCCGCTGGAAATCGTGGCCCTGGCCCCGGGGCAGCCGGCGCAGGGCAGCAGCGCAGCGGGGAGTGCAGGCCGCTCGGCAGGCGAGGCGGTCAGTCCCCCGGCAACGGACGGTAGTCCTGCCGGGACAGCCGCCAGAGCGCGCCAGCTGCAGGACCTGCCGCGCCGGGAGAGCTTCGGCGCAAGCACTGCATCTGAGCCAGCGGCACCCGCAGCAGCTCCGGCTGGACCAGCAGGCTCCGCCCCAGCCGCACCAGCTCCTGTCAACTCGGCTCCTGTCAGCCCAGCTCCCGTTGTTGCAGCGCCAGTTCAGAATCAGGCCACCGCTCCCGCAGTGGCGCAGGCTCCCGCCGCCACTCCACAGGCAGCCGCTCCACAGGCAGCCGCTCCACAGGCGGCCGCCCCGGCACCCCAGACACCTGTACCCCAAATACCTGTCACCCAGGCGCCGGAAACCCGGGCGCCAACCAACCCGGCACCGGAGGCGCAGACGCCAACCACTGTGCCCCGGCCGGACACTGCCCCAGCTCCAGCCGCGCAGCCCACGCCCGCCGCGCAGGCGCCTGCCACGCCGCTTCCTGCTCCTGCCCCAGCCCCTGCCGCAGGCCCAGTCGTGGCCCAGGCACCGGCAGCCCAGGCACCGGCAGCCCAGGCGCCAGCAGCAGAGACGCCACCAGCAGAGGCACCGGCAGCGCCCGAGCCAGCGACATCTGAGCCAGAGGTGCCGCCCCAGACGGCGCCGGAGCCGGTGGCTGCCGCTCCCACCCCCGAGACGCCCCAGCCGGTGGCCCAGGCACCGACCCCAGCCGCAGGACCCACCCCTATCACGGCGCCCAGCGCGGCCCCAGTACCCAGCGCAGCCACGGCACCCAGTGCCGAGCCGGCCTCACAGCCAGCAGACACGGCAGCCGCTGCGCCCGCACCGGCCACGCCGGCCTCTCCTCCTGCCACCGTGGTGGCCGCAGCGCCGCCCACTGAACCAGTGACGAGTGAACCAGTACCTAGCGAACCGGTGAGCACTGAGCCGGCAGCCGGCGAACCGGTGACCAGCAGCACGCCCGCCCCAACTGCTCCGCCCCGCGCTGCTGAGGTGGTGGCCACAGCTCCGGCTGCCAGTGCCCCACGCCCGGCCGATGCGCCCGCCAGCTCTGCTCCCGAGGTCCCTGCTGAGGCCCGCAGCGAGGTTCCAGTGAGCACGCCGCCCCAGCTGGCCGGGGAAGCTCAGCCTACCGGGGAAAGGCAGCCGGCCCCTGCGGTCAGCGGGCAGGCCCCCGGCACGCTCGCAGAGGCTCCGGCCGTGCCTGCCGCTGCCGCCGGCACCGCTACGCCAGCTGCCCAGGAGCCCAGCAGCTCGCCGGTCGCCGCTGCGCCGTCTTCCGGCGTGGAGGATGCAGCGACTCCTACACCCGAAACAGCCGAAGCCGCCAGCCCAGTCGCCCGCACGGACCCGGCCCCAGCCGCCACCTCCCCCGAGGAAACTGCTGAGGCCGCCGCTCCGGCCGGCAGCGCCGGTCAGGGAGGCGCCAGCGAGTCTCCCCTGGCCCAGAACCCGGAAGCTCCTGTGCCTGCGGCCGGGTCAAGCGAAGCAGCCGGCCCAGCACAGGAAGCCAGCCCAGCACAGGAAGCCAGCGCGGAGCGGCCCGCCGGCCAGGACGCACCCGGCACACAGGGTGGCCCGACCGAAGAAAGTCCGGTCGCCGGCGCAGCTGGGACAGGCAGCACACCAGACACAGGCAGCAGTGACAGCGGTGAAGCCCCGGTGCCGGCAGCAGCCGGTGCAGCTGGCCCCGCCACAGGCCCTGCAGCTGGCGCGGCCGCAACCCCGGACACGGCAGCCGGCGCAGGAGCCGCAACCCCTGCCAGCACAGCAGAGGCCGCAGCGACCACCCCCGAGCAGGCTCCCGTGAGCGGGGCCGGCAGCGCAGGTGAGGACACGAGCGGAGCCGGACAGGCTGAAGCCCCTGTGGCAGGCGCCGGAGGCAACGACCAGGGTACAGAGGGGGCGGGCCGTGGCCCCGAGACCGCAGCCCCCCCGGCAGGCGAACTGCCCGGCATCGCCGCCCCGGTGGGTGCAGCTCCCCTGCCAGCGGCCCCGCCCACGTCCGAAGCCCCCGCCGCCCCGGCCGGCAGCGAGCTGGACCAGACCGGCAGGCGCGGCGGCGAACTCTGCACGGTGGTGGTGGATGTACGCGGCCTGGGACGGTTCGAGCGCGACCAGTTCAGCTATGTCTACGGCCCTGGCGGCGAGCGGCTGTGGCCCACCCCGCAGCAGGCCGCCAACGTAGACGGCCAGCTGGCCAATGAAGGCCTGCTGACCTATTTCCGCTCCGAAGGCGATATCGCGGCGGCTTTCGGCAGCTACACCGTGATCAAAGCAGCGTCGCTGGCCCGCAATCCCGACGCCACCGCCCGCGAAATTCTCAGCTCGTCGCAGCTGGGGCCGGCGGCGGCAGCGCAGTTCCAGCAGATCGGCGCGGAGTGCCGGCTGGCCTATCTGTACTAATCCCCTTCCCCGCTTCCAGCGCCCGCCCCTTCAGGTTCCGTTCAGCTTCGGCTGTTATCTCTAGGCTGTTATTTCTAGGAAATCAGCCCCCATTCATTCAGGAGGAATCCCATGCGCAAATCTCTGCTTACTCTGCTTGCCCTGCCCCTGCTCACGCCGCCTGCCCTGGCCTGGAGTCCCTCCCTGGACGAAGCCACCGCTCAGCAGGTGATTGACACAGCCTTCCAGCGCCCGGCGACGGACGCCAGACCCACTTTTCAGACGGTGAATCTGGCTGTGGAGAACGGCACCTTCAAGGTTCCCGGCGCCGTGACCCAGTTCTCCGGCCCCGACACCTGCTTGAGCAGCTGGCAGACCGAACCGGGCAACTTTGCCGGTGGCAGCCGCATACAGAGCGTGACCGCCAGCGGGCAGGCCGACAGTGTGTACTGGCAGGCCACCAAAGCCTACAAGGACTGGAAGAACCTGAAAGCCGCCGACGTGCTGACCGAAGAAGCCCGCGCTGGCCGCATGGCCGACAACCTGCTGCGGATAGACGTCAAGGTGAGCGGCGCTGCCAGCGAGCAGACCCGCCGCGCTTACCGGGTGCGCCTGCAGGCCGGTGAAACCTTCGTGAACCCGGTCCGCCAGAGCTACGTGGCCGACTGGAAACAGGACAGCGCCGGCCTGTGGTCCGGTACGGTGGTCTACTACTTCGACGCCAGCCCCGCCGAAGGCCAGAGCGGCCTGCGCTTTGACCCTGCCGGACAGGTGAACCTGCAGTTCATGAACGAGCGCAGCGAATGCGGCTACAGCGTGCCGCTGAACCTGGGCAGCTTTATCTGACGCGGCCTGCGGCCTGAACCGGCCGCGGCAATCCCTCGGCAGAGCGGGTAGAAGATGGTACGCGCTACCGCCCAACCCAATGAAAAGGGCCCCCGCCTGGACAACTGGCGGGGGCCCTCTTACCGTTCTTCAGAGGCCGGCTGCGGCCAAGAAGGCGTCCAGCTTCTGCGGGCGGAAGCCGCTGAGACTATGGGCCACGTCGCCGTAGACCAGCGTGGGCACACTGCGCTTGCCGCCGTTGATCTGCATTACGCGCTCGGCGGCGTTCTCGTCGTGTTCGATGTTCACCTCGGTAAAAGGGATGCCCTTGGCGGCCAGTGCCTTTTTGGCAATCATGCAGTCGGGGCACCAGCTGGTGGTGTACATGGTGATGGGTTGCTGAGACATACCGCCAGTGTAGGGCAAGTGGGGCGCGGCCCAGTATTCAGCGGAACATTCTCAGCAGGGCACTGAGCAGCGACAGGCCCAGACTGAGGGCCAGCATGCTGACCCAGGGAATAAAGACGAAGGTGTTGCCGCTGCGGTGGTTGATATCGCCGGGCAAGTGCCCGAACCAGCCGAAAAGGGCCTTCAGGGTGCCGGGGGCAAAAGCCCACAGCAGCCCCAGCACCAGCAGCAGCGCACCCAGGAACATCACGAGACGGGGTCCATCGGTCATGGGACCAGAGTAGGCGAACGCGGCCCGGGCGCCGGCGAACGTAAAGCTCAGGTCAGCGGCCCGGTGAGACTGGGCCGGGCGGGCGCACCAGCCCCCAGGCTTCCTCCCGGACACTGAACCCCAGCCGCTGGTACAGGGCCTGCGCGTGGTGCTCCGGGTCGGCCACGATGACCAGCGTCTGTGCGCCCAGTTCACGCTGCGCCCACTCGCCGGCTGCATGCACCAGCCCGCCCGCCAGCCCCCGCGAGCGCCAGTCCGGGTGGGTTTCCACGTCCTGATAGCGGGCCAGCACTTCGCCATTCCACTGCCCGGCCCGGTAGATGCCCAGCGAGGCCCGCAGCTGCCGGCCTACAAACGCGCCCCAGGCGGCACCCTCGCCGCGCTCCTGGGCCTGACGCAGCAGCCGCAGCCGGTCACGGACGAACGGCAGGTGACCGGGGAGCGGTTCCCCTCCGGCCGCATTGAGGGCCAGCCGCAGGTTCAGCGCCTGATGCCAGTCGTCGCCGGAATGCAGCGGGCGCAGCTCTCCGCCGGGCGGCAGGGGCCGGCAGGGCGCGGTCTGCTGCGCGGTCAGCACGGTGGACCGCTCCAGCGCGAAGCCCAGCGCTGCAAACTCTGCCACCCGCTGCAGCTCCGGCGGCTGCGTGATGTCCAGCCCAAAGGCCGCATGCCGCGCCGACGGGAATTCGGCAGCGAAACGGGCCAGCCACTCCTGGGCCGGCACGGCACTGTCCAGCCCCGGCAGCAGCAGGAAATTGCCCCACCAGAAGTCGGGATTGCCGGGGGTATGGACGGCGGCGTAGCCCTGCCGCGCCGCCATGACTGCCCCCTGGTGCCGCAGCACCGCCAAATCGGTCTGGTAGCCCAGGGAACGTGCAGCCTCTTGCATGTCCCCAACCTAAACGGCCGGCCCCTGCCCCGGCATCCGGCAAATGGCGTATGCCTTCCGGGCCGTCCCCGCCCCCCCTTTCATAGGCGCTATCAGCGGCGGGCCAGGGCCTGCTTCACGTCAATGATGCTCACGCTGCCGGCCGGGTCCACGCTGTAGTCCGCGTTCGGCTCGCCCTCGTTCGCCACCAGAATGGTCTTGCCGTCCGGGGTAAAGGTGAGCATGTCGGGCAGCGCACCTACCTGCACCGGCTGGGCCAGCTCCTTGCCCATGGCATCCAGCAGCACCACCGAGCCAGCGTCGGTCTTGGTCTTCGCCTGTACCGCCACCGCCACCACGCCGCCGTAAGCCGCCACCGAGTTGGCCCCGCTGCCGTAGCGGCTCAGGTCCACCGACCCCACCAGGCGCGGCGCAGACACGTTGGAGATATCCAGCATATCCAGGCCGCCCGTCGCACCGTTCACGGTAAACAGGCGCTTGGTGGCCGGGTCATAGGCGCTGATTTCGGCCACGCCTTCCTCGAACTGGAACGGCGCGGCCTGATAGCGGCCTGCGCGGGTCAGGCGGCCATCGCTTGCCACGGTGTACAGGCTCACGCTGCCGCTGACCTCGTTGGAGCTGACCAGCAGCGGCTGACCGCTGGGGCTGCTGGCCGCGGGAATAAACAGCAGCCCCTCGGGGGCCAGGTCACCCGCCGCGCCATCCTTGGCTACAGCGCTCGCGTCAATGTCGTTGAAGTACTGCACCAGTGCAGGCTGCGCGGGGTTGCTCACGTCCAGCACCATGATGCCGCCCGTCCGCTCCAGGCCCACATAGGCGAAGTGCCGCCCGCCCAGTTGGGCCACGGTCAGCGCTTCGGGTTCGGGGCCTTTGTTGTCGCTGCGGGTATCAAACGTCTCAGCAGTGCCCTCGGAGTTGAAGGTGCTCGGGCGCTGCGCGGCCACCGTGCGCTCGAACAGGTCGCCCGTGTCGCTCACCAGCCCGCCTGCGGCCTTCCACACGCTCAGGCTGCGGCCACCGAAGGTCACCAGGCGGTCCGCGTCGCCGTCGCCGTCGGTGTCGGCATCTACCCGGCTCACGGTCAGGCGGCCCAGCGCGGCGTCTTTTTGCAGCTCGGTGGCGTTAGGAAAAGCGGCGCTGTCCAGCTTGAGGTCTTTGACGCGCACCTCGTCCCCGAAGCCCTCGTACTCGCGGCCATCGCCCTCGTTGGCGCTGAGGATGTAGGTCTGACCGTTCACGCTGTAGCTGGCGATGCTGTCGGGCATGTACGCGCCCAGCACCGGCCAGGCCTGGATGTTGATGCGGCCTTTTTTATCGGCCCCGTCGCGGTCACTGGCGTCCAGCGCTGACTTACTCCAATCCTTGAAGCCCAGCGGACGCACCGCCGTGAACTCGCCGCTGGCGATGTCCAGCACGGCCAGCGCGTTGCTTTCTTGCAGCGAGACATAGGCAGTCTTGCCGTCGGGGCTGACCGTGATGTACTCGGGTTCGGCGTCTTTGGAAAACAGGGCACTCTTGCCTGCGCGGGTTTCCAGCTTTTGGCTGTCGAAGCGGGTCAGCGTGGCTTCGGTGTGCAGGGCACGGGTCTTTTCCTCGGGGCCTCCCAGCAGACCGCAGGAGGCCACCAGCAACGGCAGAGACAGCAGAGCAAACTTTTTCATTGTTTTCTTAAGCTGCCGCCTGGTGTTCATGCGGGTGTCAGGCCGGGGCCGTCCCGCCGCAGCCGCAGCGCCGCCGCAGGACGCAGGACACCGCCTACGAAGTTGGACGAAAGTTAGGAGTGAAAAACTAACCGATTTACTTTCTAAACCAAAAGCGCTAGGGTGCAGCCATGAAGAAGCACATCGGTTTTCTCTCGTTCGGCCACTGGACGCCCTCGCCCCAGTCGCAGACCCGCTCGGCCAGCGACGTGCTGCTGCAATCCATCGACCTGGCGCAGGCCGCCGAAGAAATCGGAGCGGACGGCGCCTATTTCCGGGTCCACCACTTTGCGCGGCAACTGGCCTCGCCTTTCCCGCTGCTCTCGGCCATCGGGGCCAAGACCGGCCGCATCGAAATCGGCACGGGTGTGATTGACATGCGCTACGAAAACCCGCTGTACATGGCCGAAGACGCCGGCGCAGCCGACCTGATTGCGGGCGGGCGGCTGCAACTGGGCCTCAGCCGTGGCTCACCCGAGCAGGTGATAGACGGCTGGCGCTACTTCGGCTACCAGCCTGCCGAGGGCGAAACCGAGCAGGACATGGCCCGCCGCCACACCCAGGTCTTTCTGGACGTGCTGGAAGGGCGCGGCTTCGCTCAGCCCAACCCACGCCCGATGTTCCCCAATCCCCCAGGGCTGCTGCGTATCGAGCCGCACTCGGAAGGCCTGCGCGAGCGCATCTGGTGGGGCGCAGGCAGCGTCGCCACCGCGCAGTGGGCGGCTGGGCTGGGCATGCACATGCAGACTTCAACCCTCAAGCAGGACGAGAACGGCCAGTCGCTGCACGTGCAGCAGGCCGAGCAGATTCGCGCGTTTAAGCAGGCGTGGGCGGAAGCAGGCCACAGCTACGCGGGCCGCACCTCGGTCAGCCGCAGCATCTTCCCTATCGTGAATGACCAGGACCGCGCCTACTTCGGCGGCCATGACGACAACCACGACCAGTTCGGCCACATCGACAACTACCGCGCCGTATTTGGCCGCTCCTACGCCGCCGAACCCGACCGCCTGATTGAGCAACTGAAAGCCGACGAAGCGGTTGCCGAGGCCGACACGCTGCTGCTCACCGTGCCCAATCAGCTGGGCGTGGACTACTGTGCCCATGTGCTGGAAAGCTTCGTGCAGCACGTGGCTCCAGGGTTGGGCTGGCGGTAAGGGGTGAGGAGCGAGGCTGGCTCCTCGTCTAAGGGTCAAAAGGTCTAGGGGCAAAGATTCTCTGTCCTTAGACCTTTCGACTCTTAGACCCTCAGACTCTCAGACGGCGCTCCCGCGCCCCCGCTCCAGCACCCAAAAACGCATCGGCTTGGGGCTGGGCTGCGCCTCGCCCACCTCCTGCCAGGTCAGCGTGGTGTCCAGCTCCGGGCGCATCACATAGCCGCGCCGCTCCACGAACTTGCGCGGCGAGCGCCAGCCGGCCGGCATCAGCGGGTGGTCGGCCGGGCGCTGCACCATCGCGGCGGCAATCAGCGGCAGGTTCAGGGCTGCCGCCTGAGCCTCGGCGCGGTCCAGCAGCTCGCCGCCCAGGCCCCGGCTCTGGTACTCCGTCTCCAGCAGGGCCTCACCGATGTACAGCACCTGCGCGGGGTCCAGCCCGGCGGCGCGGAACGGGGCCTGCAATTCCTCGACTTCATGCTCCAGCGGCACGGCGGTGCAGGCGCCCACCACCCGCTCACCGTCGCGGGCCAGCACCAGCAGGGCACCGGGGGCCAGGGCGTAGGTCCGCAGGTACTCGGCTTCGGACTCGGCGGTGCCTTCGTACAGGTAGGGAAACTCGCGGAACAGCTCCAGGCGCAGGCGGGCCACCTCGTCCAGCGCGGGGCCAAAATCATCCTGGAGCACATCGAAGGTCAGGGAACGGGTCTGGTCAGCAGTCGGCATAACAGCGCCGACTCTATCCGCCCGGCGGCCCGGTGACCAGCACTGCGGCACGGTTGGGGTGCGGGGCGAAGGACGCCAACCACTTCTCCCCAGCTGCAGCGCACCGCTGCGCCGCTCACGGTCTGCCACCCGCAGGCGAGAAGAGCGTCTGGCCTGTTCACCAGGCCCATCAACTGGCCTGCGTTCTGCCCCGTGTGCGGCTCTGGGCGGCCACGCGCTACAGTTTCTGGCATGACCCAGCCACGTGACCTTCAGACCGTTTCTATCGTGGGCCTGGGCGCACTGGGCATTCTGTTCGGTGGCCAGCTGGCGCAGGCGCTCGGGCCTGAGCAGGTGCGGGTGGTGGCAGGCGCAGCGCGGGCCGAGCGCTACCGCCAGGAGGGCGTGGAGATGGACGGGGCAACGGTGCCGTTCACGTACCTCACGCCCGAGGACACCCCCGCGCCCGCCGACCTGGTGCTGGTGTGCGTCAAGTTTCACCAGCTGGAAGCCGTGCGCCCGCTGATTGCCAGTCAGTTGGGGCCAGACACACTTATCGTTTCGGCGCTCAACGGCATTTCCAGCGAGAGCGTGCTGGCGGAGTGGTTCGGGCCTGAGCGCCTGGTGTACGCCGTGGCGCAGGAGATGGACGCCCGCAAGGAAGGCCGCCGCCTGATTTACCGGGACCGGGGCCAACTGGTGATTGGCGCGATGACACAGGACAAAGCCGAAACCGAGCGGGTGGAGCGGGTGGCCGAACTCTTCCGCCGTACCCACTTTCCGCATACGGTGGTGGACGACATGCCGCGCCGCCTGTGGGGCAAATGGATGCTGAATGTGGGCGTGAATCAGACGGTGGCGCTGTACCGGGGCACCTTCGCCACCGTGCAGGCCGAGGGCGAGGCCCGCGACACCTTCAAGGCCGCCATGCGCGAGGTGCTGGCGCTCTCAGCCCACGCAGGCACCGGCCTGACCAAAGACGACTTCCGCTACTGGCTGCGGGTGATGGACGGCCTGGACCCCGCCGCCAAGCCGTCGCTGGCGCAGGATTTGGAAGCGGGCCGCCCCACCGAGCTGGAACTGTTCGCTGGCACGGTCATCCGGCTGGGGCGGGAGTACGGCGTGCCTACACCGGTGAATGAGCGGCTGTACGCAGGGATTCGGGCGCTGGAAGTTCAGGCGTCGGTTTCCTCCAGCGGCACTAGCGTCAGCTCTAACAAGTAAGGCTTCGCGCCCTCACGTGGCCCCGTTTCTAAAGCCTGAACCTGCACGCTTAGCACATCGTAGGCGGCCTGCAACTCCGCCCACTGCGTCTCATCCAGCCAAAGCCGGCCAATGCGGTTGCTGCCTCTACTCCGCTGCATAGAAGCGCTCCCAGAAGACGCGGCCTCACTGTACACTTTGCCGCTGGTGTCGTCACGGTACAGCACCCGACCATCAGAATGCACCTCGGTCAGCACGCGGGCCAATGCGCGGGCTTTGGCAGCCTGAATGGGTTGGAGGTTGCCCGAAATTTGGGCTTCAAGGTCCTCAAACGGCGTGTGCTGAAAAGGTAAAAATATACCGCCTGCCGCCTGGTAGAGTCGCACGGGCCGCCCGCGTCTCGGCTGCTCGCCCATATATTCCAGCAAACCCGCCGCCACAAATTGCCGAATGCGGTAGCTTAGCCGCTCTACGCTCACGCCTGCCTCGCGGGCAGCCTCAGCTGCACCCAGTTTGCGCCCCAGAAATGGCTGCAACATCTGCACCGCCGCGCTGTCGCTCAGCAAGCGCGCCTGCTCTGGCGTCTGCACCGTAAACCACTGGCCCGTATAGCTACCCAAAATTGTCTGCGGCATTTTCGGTAGCGTAGCCCACACGCTGGAAGGCATGACGAGGGCCAGTTCCAACCATTTACCACGCGGCTTCTGGACGTACCTTGCGGGCATGGCGGGCATGTCGCTAGGCGACGCGCTGCTCAGCCTTGCTATGCCATTTTTAGCGCTGCGCCTAAGCACTGTCCCCGACGAGCGGGCGGTGGCGCTGGTGTTCTTGGCTGGAAGTCTGCCGCGTTTTGCCGCGCCGCTGCTGGGCAGCGTGGCTGACCGCCTCACGCCCCGTGCGGCCATTGGCGTGGCGAGCGGCCTACGTGCGGCGGCGGTGCTGTCGGTGGCTGGGTTGGCACTGGCTGGAATGCTGCCGTATTGGGGCTTGCTGGCCCTCGCCGCCGCCAACGCGCTGCTCAACACACTGATTTTTGCGGCTGGAAGTGCATTGGTGCCGCGCCTGGTGCCCGATGAGCTGCTGGCCCGCGCCAATGCCCTCAACAGCGGAGTGATGATGGGCCTGCCGCTGGTGGGCCTCGGCCTCGGCGGGGTGCTGCTGGGGCTGCTGACACCCGCCAGCGTGTATCTCTGCGCCGTGCCGCTGCTGGCATTGGCTCCGCTGGCGGCTTTCTTTCTGCCCAAGCTAGCCGCCGCTGAGGCTGGAAAAGCGAGCGTGCTGGGCCTGTGGCACGACCTGCGGCACGGCCTGCGGACCATTTTTGGGCAGACCTTTCTGACAGCGTCGTTTGGGTTTTCTTTTGGCCTGAATATTGGGCTAAATGTGATGAATGCCCGTGCGCCTCTTGCGCTGCGTGGCGCTGGCGGCGACATTCACGCCTACGTCGTCTTCGAAGTGCTGGTGGCGGGCAGTATTTTGGCGGGCATCACGTGGGCCAGTCGGGGCCGCAGCGTGCCCCAGTTGCACCGCTTTGCCGTGCTGGGCGCAGCGCTCGTGACGCTGGGGCTGCTGCCAATGCTATCGGCGGCGGCAGAGGCATGGTGGGCGGGGGCCGTGTGCTTTGGCGTGGGTCTCGGCCTCGTCAGCGTGGCCACCACCACCCGCTCGCAGCAACTGGTGCCCACGGCTGAGCGGGGCCGCACCATGGGTGCACTCATTGGCCTGAATGCACTGGGCCTAACCCTCGGCGCGGCGCTGGCAGCTTCGGCCCTATCCACACCCACGCTGATGCTAGGGCTGGCGCTTGGACTGGGGGCAGCAGCGTGGACGCTGGCCAGGGCGGTGCAGGCAGGGTAGGCCCAGTTACAGCGCCCGCAGCACCGCGGCCGTCAGCTCGGCGGTGGTCGCGGTGCCGCCCAGGTCGCGGGTGGGGACGGCGGCCAGGGCCGTGCGCACGGCCGCTTCCACCCGGTCGGCCTCGCTGCCCCGGCCCAGGCTGTAGCGCAGCAGCAGCGCCGCGCTGAGAATGGTGCCGGCCGGATTGGCCACGCCCTGCCCGGCAATGTCGGGCGCGCTGCCGTGAACCGGTTCGTACAGGCCCGTGCGTGCGCCCAGGCTGGCCGAGGGCATCAGCCCCAGTGAGCCGGGCAGCACGGCGGCCAGGTCGCTGAGAATGTCGCCGAACAGGTTCTCGGTCAGCAGCACGTCGTAGCGCTGCGGACGGGTGACCAGCAAGGTCGCCACGCTGTCCACATACTCGTGGTTCAGGGTCACGCGGGGGTAAGCCTGCGCCTGCGCCGTCACGGTGTCGCGCCACAGCTCACTGACTTCCAGCACATTGGCCTTGTCCACGCTGGTCAGTACGCCCCGGCGCTCCTGCGCGGCCCGGAAAGCATGCTCGCCCACGCGCTCGATTTCGGCGCGGCTATAGCCGATGGTGTTGAACGCAGCGTCCTCACCCCGCCCACGGCGCGGGTCGAAGTAGGCCCCGCCCAGCAGCTCGCGCACGATGAGCAGGTCCACCCCGGCGGCAATTTCGGGCCGCAGCGGGCTGAGATGTTCCAGCCCCGGCATCACCTGCACTGGGCGCAGGTTGGCGAACACGCCCAGGTGCTGGCGCAGCCTCAGCAACCCGCTTTCGGGGCGCTGAGGCCGGGGCAGGTGGTTCCAGGCGCTGTCCGGTGCGCCGCCCACTGTACCCAGCAGCGCGGCGTCAGCGCCGGCCAGGGCGTCACGGGTGCCCGGCGGAAAGGGGTCACCTGCCGCCTCAAAAGCTGCCCCGCCGATGGGGTGTTCTTCCAACGTCACGTCCGGAGCCACCTCACGCAGCACCTGCAGCGCCGCGCCCACCACCTCAGGGCCGATCCCGTCGCCGGGCAGCACCACGACCCTAGCCACGGCCCGGCTCCGCTGCGCCCGCTGGAGTCTCGAAGCTGGCTCCGTCACCTTGCGGCCGTCCGGCGTGGCCGTAGCCGCCCTCGGTGCTGGCCGTGTTCAGCGTTCCGCCCGGCTGCTCTCCCCCTCCGTCCGGCAACGACGCTGCGCTGCCTGCCTGGGCCGCCGCGTCCTGGTCACGCATGTATTCCAGCCAGCCGCCTGCAGCTTTGACCGCCAGCGCGAAGTCGGGCAGCGGCGTGAACCGCAGCTCCCGGCCGGTCGTTTCGTTGCGGATGGTGCCGGCTTCCAGGTCCAGCGTGGCCTCGTCGCCGTCGCTGAACAGCTCCTCTATTCCTGCGCACTCCAGCGCCGGAAAGCCGTTGTTGATGGCATTGCGGTAAAAGATACGGGCGAAGTTGGGCGCCAGCACCGCGCTGACGCCGGCGCCGCGCAGCGCCCACACGGCGTGTTCGCGGCTGGACCCGCAGCCGAAATCGGCCCCGGCAATCACGATGTCTCCCTGGCCCACCCGCTGCACGAACTGCGGGTCGTAGTCCTGCATGGCGTAGGGGGCCAGTTCTTCCTCGCGGTCGGTGGTGAGGTAACGGGCGGGAATAATCTCGTCGGTATTGATGTGGTCGCGCCCGAACACATGCACGCGGGCCGTGCGGGCCGTCATCGGCTGGAGGGTATGGGTCCGCGTCTGGGTGCCGCGGGCCGGCGCGGGACGGGTGGAACGCTGGGGGTCGGTCATGGGGAAACACTCCTTAAAAGAGGACGGCGGGCAGTATCAGTCGGCGGCTTCTGCGCCCTGCATGGTGCGCGGGTCGGTAATCATGCCGGTCACGGCGCTGGCGGCCACCGTGGCGGGGCTGGCCAGGTAAATCTGCGCGGTGGGGTCGCCCATGCGGCCTACGAAGTTGCGGTTGGAACTGCTGATACACACGTCGTTCGGCCCCAGCACGCCGGTGTGCATGCCCAGGCAGGCGCCGCAGCTGGGGTAGGACACGGTGGCTCCCGCGTCCACGAAAATCTCCATCAGCCCTTCTACGGCCGCCTGCTTCCACACTGCCTGGGTGGCGGGCACGATGGTCATCTGCACGCCGTCGGCCACCCGGCGGCCACGCAGAATCCGCGCCACCTCGCGCAGGTCGCTGATGCGGCCGTTGGTGCAGCTGCCCACGTAGGCATGCGTCACCGCAATGGCGTCGCTGCCGGCCACCCGGCCGTTGCTGGGAATGTGCGGGTAGGCCACGGTCGGCTCCACCTGCGAGGCGTCAATGTCAAGCACCACGCGGTACTGCGCGTCGGGGTCGGACCGGTACTCGGTGTACTCGCCCGGCTCCACCCCGCGCACCCGCAGGTACTCGCGGGTGGTGCCGTCCACCGCCACGATGCCGGTCTTGCCACCGGCCTCAATCGCCATGTTGGTCAGGGTAAAGCGGCCTTCCATGTCGAGGTTGTCGATGTAGTCGCCCACCCACTCCATCACCATGTAGTTGGCGCCGTCCGCCCCGATTTGCCGGATCACCTCCAGCACGATGTCTTTGGGCGTCACGCCGGGACCGGCCTCGCCCGTCACGCGAATCAGCATGGTTTCGGGCACCTTGAACCACACCCGGCCCGCGTAGATGGCGCCGGCCAGGTCGGTGCTGCCCACGCCGGTGGCGAAGGCGCCCAGTGCGCCGCCGTTGCAAGTGTGGCTGTCGCCCGACACCAGCGTCTGCCCCGGCTTCAGCAGGCCGGTGTTTTCCAGCACCACGTGGGCGATACCGCCGCGCCCGACATCGTAAAAGTGCCGGATGCCTTTTTCGTGTACCCAGCTTTTCAGCTTCTGGTACATCTGCGCCGCTTTGATGTTCATGGCCGGCACCGAGTGGTCCGGCACAGCCACGATTTTCTCCGGGTCGAACACGCGGTCCATGCCGCGCTCTTCCAGCATCCGCAGGGCAGCGGGGGTGGTGATTTCGTGGCACAGCACGAGGTCGGTGGTGCATTCCAGCAGTTCTCCGGGGGTCACGGCGTCCTTGCCGGCGTGTGCGGCGAGAATCTTTTCGGCAATGGTCATACCCATGTGGGGAGCCTCCTTGCGGGGTAGAAAAACTGGGCCAGAGAAACAGGGAAATGAAAAAGGGCCCCAGCAACGTCAGGCTGGGGCCCAGGCGCGAAGAAGCACTAGGACCCGGAAAGCAGCAGTAGGCCGCATGGGACAACTGTTCGGTTTCCGGGTCTATTAGGCATGCAGAGACTATATCCATGCCCCTGTCTTTTGGCAAGTGAAGCACAGGGGTTGCCAAAAGACTGACGTTCGTTTAGGATGCCCGCATGCCGCACACCGCTTCCCGCCTACTACGCTGCTGTTCTCCCTAGAGAACTCGGCAGCGCAGCAGTGACGCGCCTCCCCTGTCCCCTCGGAGAACACCCCCCGTTCCTCCGAGGGGCCTTTTTTTGTTCTCTGTTCGCCAATTTCTTGCACCCCAAGGAGCCTCAGCCATGACCTCTTCCAACGCTGCCAGTACCCAGCCCGGTTTCCCGGCCGACCCCCACTACGTCCGCATCTTCGACACTACGCTGCGCGACGGCGAACAGAGCCCCGGCGTGGCGCTGAACCACGCCCAGAAGCTGGAAATCGGGCACCAGCTGGCCCGTCTGGGTGTGGACATCATCGAAGCCGGGTTTCCGGTGGCCAGTGCGGGCGACCTCGCCGGGGTGCAGCGCATCGCCCGCGAGGTCCATGGGCCGGTGATTGCCGCCCTGGCCCGCGCCGGCCGCGCCGACATCGAAGCGGCGGCACGCGGGGTGGAAGCGGCGGCACGGCCCCGCATCCACACCTTTATCGCCACCAGCCCCATCCACATGGAAAAGAAGCTGCGGCTGCCGCCCGAAGCGGTGGTCGAAAAAGCCGTGCAGGCGGTGCAGTATGCCCGCACTTTCGTGGACGACGTGGAATTCAGCGCCGAGGACGCCACCCGCTCGGATACGGAGTTCATGATTCGGATTTTCCGGGCCGCGGCCCAGGCAGGCGCGACCACCATCAACGTGCCCGACACGGTGGGCTACACCACCCCCGAGGAAATCCGCGCCCTGTTCTCCCGGCTGCGGGCCGAGCTGCCCGAGCATGTCGTCCTCTCGGCGCACTGCCACGACGACCTGGGCATGGCGGTCGCCAACTCCATCGCGGCGGCCGAGGGCGGAGCGCGGCAGATCGAATGCACGGTCAACGGCATCGGGGAGCGGGCCGGCAACGCCAGCCTGGAAGAAATCGTGATGGCGTTTCACACCCGCGCAGACCGGTACGGCCTGAGCACCGGCGTCCAGACCCGCGAACTCTACCGCGCCTCGCGGCTGGTCAGCCGCCTGAGCGGAATGCCAGTGCAGCCCAACAAGGCGGTGGTGGGCGACAACGCCTTTGCCCACGAATCGGGCATCCACCAAGACGGCGTGCTCAAGGCCCGCGAGACCTACGAAATCATGAACGCCGAGCTGGTGGGCCGCGAGGCCGCCGTGATGGTGATGGGCAAGCACTCGGGCCGCGCCGCATTCCGCCAGGCGCTGGCCGACCTGGGCTACGGCGACCTGAGCGAGGAAAAGGTGCAGGGGCTGTTCGGGCGCTTCAAGGACCTGGCCGACCGCAAGGGCCAGATTTACGCCGAGGACATCCGCGCCCTGGCAGACTCGCGCACCGACGTGCCGCAAACCTACCAGCTGGAAGCGTTCCAGATTACGTCCGGGATGAACGTGGAGCCGGTGGCCTTTGTGCGCCTGCACACGCCTGGGGGCAGCCGCAGCGCCACCGCCCACGGCGACGGCCCGGTCGACGCGGCTTTTCAGGCCATCAGCGACATCACAGGCGTGCAGCCGGAGCTGGAGAAATACCGCATTCAGTCGGTCACGCAGGGCGACGACGCACTGGGCGAGGTGAGCATCACCGTGCGGCACGGCGAACAGTACCTCAGCGGGGTGGGGGTCGCCACCGACATCGTGGAAGCCAGCGCCCGCGCCTGGCTGCGGGTCATCAACATGATTGAAGCGGGCATGGGCAAAGAAAAAGTCAGCGCCCAGGTGGGCACGCCCTAAGCACTCGCAGCCGAGATAGGGCCTGCGGGAAGATGCACACCGCAGGCCCTATCTTCTGTCTATGCCCAGAAAGCATGTCAACGGCAAGGCCGCCCGCCCTCCTGCCGAGCGGGACAGCAAGGTATGCCCGGTGTGCGGGCTGCCGTTTTCGTGGCGGCGCAAGTGGGAGCGCGACTGGGACAACGTGCGCTACTGCTCGGACCGCTGCCGGGCGGCGGCCAAAAGGCAGGAGCAGCAGCGGCCAAGCTAAGGGATTTGGAACAGCGCCATCACAGCCAGCATGCCCAATACCAGCAGCACGCTTAGGCCCAGGCCCAGGCGGGCGCCGGGTCTGCGGCGCAGCGTATAAAGGGCGGGCCACGTCCACGCGCAGCCTGCCCCTGACACGGCCCTCTCTCAGCGGGCCAGATTCAGCGGCTGCGGCAGGCGAATCCACAGCACTTCGGTGTCGTCTTTCACGTCTGCGCCGCGCCCGCCCGTCGCCGGGTAGTTGTTGTCGTTGGCGACCAGGATGGTGTTCTTATCCAGCACCAGCACGTTTTCGATGGTGAAGAAGGGGAAGCCCAGGACGCCGTTCACGCTGTTGGGCGAGAGGCGCTGCGGGTCGGCCAGGTTCATCAGGTCGGCCACCAGGGTTTTCTGGAAGGTGCCATCCGCGTTCTTGCGGGCCAGGTCCAACAGGTAGATGCGCTTGGCGCGGGCTTCGGCTCCCTGCTTGTTGTCGCGCTCAATGACCAGGTATTGCGTGGCGTTCACGGCGGTCAGGTCACCAATCGCTTCGGCGTCGCTGTCCAGCGCCAGGCGGCCTGCCAGGGACCACTGACGGGTCGCCAGGTCAAAAGCGTGCAGGCGCAGGGTGCCTTTCGGGTCGCCCTGCACGGTTTTTTCCAGCAGCGCGTAAATGGTCTTGCCGTCGGGGCTGATGGCGAGGCCCTCATAACCACCACTGGAGGGCAAGTTGGACACGTTCGGCTGGCCGTTCGCAAAAGCGGGGTTCTGCGGGCTGCGCACTTCGGCGGTGGTGAACTCGCGCACCACTTCTGCGCCCGTGGCGGGGAAATCGGTAAAGAAGCCGTCTACCCCGGCCCACAGCGCCTGACGCATCTCGGCTTTGGGGTCGCCGCCGTAGCAGGGCAGCAGGTAGGTGGGTTCGTTGCGAAAGGTCCAGGGGTGCAGCGGCAGACCAGCGGCGTGGGCACGGCTCACGAAGTCGGTCACCTGGCACTGGTCGTCGATCACCCAGCGCTTGTAGGGGCCAACCGCGTCGGCGTAGCTGGCAATCTCGCGCAGGCCCGCGTCGGAGAGCATGTCGGCGGGGGTGCGTGTATCGCCCGCGGCCTTGAGGTCATAGGCAGGTTCGTCAGGGCTGCTCACCAGTTGCACCAGCGGAATGTTCACGCCCGCTTTCGGCATGATGGTGCTGTTCAGTTCCTTGAGGTTGCCCACCTCGAACGACTGGATATAGATGCGGCTGGGGTCGGTGAATTTTTCCCGCACCAGCGTGTCTATCAGGAGTTGGCTGGTATTGAAGCCCGCCACCTGCTGCATGTAGGTGGGGTGCTTGGTCTCGGGGTAAATGCCTACCTTGCGGCCCGTCTTGGCTTCGGTTTCACGCACCAGCGCAATCACTTCCGCGAGGGTGGGAATCTCGAACTGACCGTCGTAGGCGGTGCCGCGCAGCTTGGGCAGGCGCTCTACGGCCCGCAGGGTCTTCAGCTCGGCCAGGGTAAAGTCTTCCACGAAGTAGCCGCGCACCTGCACGCCGTCCAGCGTCTTGGTGGTCAGGCGGTCACGGAACTCAGGGCGGCTGTGAACATCGGCGGTGGCTTCAATGACTTTGTCGTCCGCGCCCACCACCGCAATCACGGGTTCGTGGCGGGCCACCAGCACGCCGTCTTTGGTGACCACCAGGTCAGGCTCGATAAAGTCGGCCCCTGCCGCAATCGCTTCGCGGTAGGACGCCAGGGTGTGCTCAGGGCGGGTGCCCGAGCTGCCACGGTGACCCACCACCACGGGCTTGCCGCCGTTCAGGGTGGGCAGTCCCGCCAGGTTGGGCGTAGCGATGGGCGCTTCGAGCAGCACGCCGTCCGCGCTGAAGTGCAGCAGGTAGGGACCGAATTCGTCGCCCACCCACAGGGTGCCGTCGGGGGCCACCACGAAGCCTTCGGGGTCAAAGTCCGCGCCCGTCAGCAGGCGCTCGGCGCTGTTCTCGTTGACGATGCGGAAAGGGACGCGCTTGTCGGGGTCGCGCAGTTGCACGAAGCTTCCCACCTGCGGCACGCTGCCGGCCTGCTGCTGCCCCTTGAAGCTCACGCGGTACAGCCGCAGCAGATAATCCGCCGAGTTGGCCTTGGAGCCGAAGCCGTTGTCGCTCAGGAACATGAACGAGCCGCCGGCCAAGCGCTGCACGCCGCTGAATCCCTGCACAGGCTGGCGGGAAAAGCGGGCCTCACCGCGCACCCCTTCACCGTTCCAGGCTCCACTGGCGGGGCCAGCGGCAAAGGTGTCGGCAGGCAGTTCGGCGTAACCGACCAGGGTGGGCTGGCTCATAGTCGCAGCAGGCGCGGGGGCAGGGACGCCGCCGCCCGTCACCGCAGCGGAAGCAGAAGCGCTCAGGGCGAGCAGGGCTGTCAGGGTCATTTTTCTCATGTCTGAAAGGATGTAGGGAGTTTGTCAGGAGGGCATCAATGGCAGGTTCCAGCCTATGACATATCCCTACTTGCCTCACACTGGCGCAGGTCACGCAGCGCGGCGAAGTGGTGCAGGTCAATACATTTATGGTGGCCTTCAGTCCCGTGCTGCTGACGCTGCTGTGCGCCCTGCTGGCGACCATCATCACGCCGAGTGTGGTGAGTGAGGACCTGCGCGGCGGCCTGCTGGAAGTGCTGCTCAGCACACCCCTGGCCAAGGCGCAGATTTTCAGCGCGTACCTGGGGGCGGCGCTGCTGCTCACGGGCCTGTGCTGGGGCCTGTGCAGCCTGGCATTGCTGCTGACCTGGGCAGCCCTGACCCACCTGCTGCCGCTGGGCCTCGGCCTGAGTCTTTCGCCTACCCTGGCCTGGATTCTGACGGCGCTTCCCCTGAGCATGACGCTCTGGTCCGCCGCCGTCATGCTGGGCGGTGCGTTGCTGTACCCGCGCACCCTCGACGGCAGCGCAGGGGTAGGCGGCAGCCCCGCCCGCTTGCTCGCGCTGGCTCCCAGCGTGCTGCTGATGCCCGCCATGGTTCTGGCAAGTCAGCATCTCGGGCCGCTGCTGCTGGGTGGGCTGGTAGGCCTGGCGGCCCTATCTATCGCTGGCGATGTTCCGGGTGACTGAGCGGCGCTTCCGCACGGCGGCGCTGCTGCAGTGAACCACTGGCCTTCAGGGCAATTCAGCCATCCAGTAAGCGGGCTTGCAACCGCTGGGCAATCGGCCTGAAGCTGCGGCGGTGCACCGCACTCACCCCCAGTTCGTCCAACGCGGCGCGGTGCTGCGGTGCGCCGTAGCCCTTGTGCGCCGCGAAGCCGTAGCCAGGGTACTGCGCGTCCAGCCGAGTCATCAGCGCGTCGCGCTCGGTCTTGGCAAGCAGGCTGGCCGCCGCCACGCTGTAGCTGAGGGCATCGGCGCGGGGTGGGGCCAGGATGGGCAGCGGGGTTCGCAGCCGCAGGTAATCGGTGACCAGCGCCTGTGGCTCGGGGTCCAGGGCTGCCAGGGCGCGGGCGGCCGCCGCGTGAGTCGCGCCCAGAATGTTCAGCCGTTCGATTTCGTCGGGCCAGGCGTACTCCACCGCCCAGGCGACAGCCACACGGCGCACTTCCTCCGCTAGCATTTCCCGCTGCCGTGCCGTCAGGGTTTTGCTGTCGGCAAAAGGCAACTCCGCGCCCGTGTTGGGCAGAATCACGGCGGCCACGGTCACTGGCCCCGCCCAGGCCCCGCGCCCTGCCTCGTCCACACCCGCCACGCGGAAATAGCCGCGCACCCAGTGCTGGCGTTCCAGCGACCAGTCGGGGGTGACGGCAGGCAGCGCGCAGTGGGTCATGCGGCCTAGCATAAGCCAGAAGCCAGGGACACAGGGATATAGCGACACAGGGACACAGAAGGATAGGGGCACAGAGCGTGGTTACCCAGAGCGCTCCAGCCCTGCCATCACCCATCAAGCTTCCCCCCGGGCGCTATGCTCAGAAACGTGCACGGCATGGAACATTTGCGCGGACTGGTAGCGGAGCGGCCCGAGGCCGAACGCGACCTGATAGAGCGCGCCTACGACTTCGCCCGCGAAGCCCACGCGGGCGTGGTCCGCAAGAGCGGCGAGGAATACATCACCCACCCGGTGGCCGTGGCGACCATTCTGGCCGAGCTGGGCATGGACACCACCAGCATCGCCGCCGGGCTGCTGCACGATACGGTCGAGGACGTGGACGGCGTGACTTTCGAGGTGATTACCGCCCAGTTCGGTCCCGAGGTGAGCCGGATTGTGGAAGGCGAAACCAAGGTCAGCAAGCTGAGCAAGGCCGGCTCGCAGACCGCCGAGGTGAGCGACGACGGCCGCGACATGCAGGCCGAAAACCTGCGCCAGATGCTGATTGCCATGACCGATGACCTGCGGATTATCGTGGTCAAGCTGGCCGACCGGCTGCACAACATGCGCACGATGGACGCCATGCCCCCCGAGAAGCAAAAGCGCATCTCGCGCGAGACGATGGAGGTGTTCGCCCCGCTGGCGCACCGCCTGGGCATCGGGCAGGTCAAGTGGGAGCTGGAAGACCTCAGCTTCCGCTACCTCTACCCCGAGGAGTACGCCGAACTGCGCTCACGGCTGCGGATGCAGCTGGACGAACGCGACGGCATCGTCAAGCAGGCCGAGGAAAGCCTGCGCTCGGCCCTGGAGGACGACCTGGAGCTGCCCGACTGGGTCGCCGCCATCGATATCTCGGGCCGCTCCAAGCACCTGTGGAGCATCTTCGGCAAGATGCGCCGCGAGGGCAAGGCGCTGGAACAGATTTTTGACCTGATGGCGCTGCGGGTGATTCTGACCCCCCGGCGGGTGGAAGCCCGCGAAGGCACCGACCCCGAGCGGCTGGCCCGCGCCGAGGAAATGCGCGAGAAGCGGATCTGCTACCACACCATTTCTATCGTTCACTCGCTGTGGACGCCGCTGCCGGGCCGCTTCAAGGATTACATCGCGGTGCCCAAGCCCAACGGCTACCAGTCGCTGCACACCACGGTGATCGGCAAAAGCGGGCAACCGATAGAAATTCAGATTCGCTCCTCACGGATGCACGAGGTGGCCGAATACGGCGTGGCCGCGCACTGGATGTACAAGCAAGGTGGGCAGCTGAACCAGCGCGAGCGCGACCAGTGGATAGACCAGCTGCGCGAGCTGCAAAACGAGGTGGGCGACGCCACCGAGTACATGGATACCGTCAAGAACGATTTCCTGTCGCAGCGGGTGCGGGTGTTCACGCCCAAGGGCCTGGCCATCAGCCTGACGGCCGGCAGCACGCCGGTGGACTTTGCGTACCATATCCACACCCGCATCGGGGAAACGATGGTGGGAGCGCGGGTCAACGGCAAAATCGTGCCGCTCAGCCAGAAACTGCAAAACGGCGACATGGTGGAAATCCTGACCAGCAAGAACGGCAAGCCCAGCAAGGACTGGCTGAACTTTGCCGGCACCCGCTCGGCGCGCACCAAGATTCGCTATTTTTTCCGCCAGGACGAGCGCCTCGGTGCGCTGGCACACGGCCAGCAGATGCTGGAACGCTACTTGCGTAAGCGCCAGCTGCCGGTGCGCAAGCTGATGAGCGTCAAAAAGCTGGAAGACGCCGCGCAGAAGCTGGCCGGCAGCCGCAACCCCGACGAGCTGTTTCTGGCCCTGCACGCTGGCAAGGTGACCACCGCCCAGGCCGCCCGCACGCTGGACCCGGCGCTGGCGGTCAAGAAGGGGACCGCCGCGCCGGAGCAGCCGCCGCGCAGCCAGGGTAGGCCGGAAAGCGGCCCCCCCACCGTGTACGTGGACGGCATGAGCACCGCCACCAAGCTGAGCCAGTGCTGCCAGCCGATCCGGGGCGACCAGATTATGGGCTACCTGACCCGTGGGCGCGGGGTCAGTATTCACCGCATCGACTGTCCCAACATGATCCGGTTGCTGGCCGACGAGCCAGAACGCTGCGTGTCGGCGTCGTGGAATACCCGTTCAGAGGAGCGCTTCGAGGTGAACCTGGACGTGATGGCCCCCGACCGCGACGGCCTGCTGGCCGACATCCTGGGTATTCTGGCCCGCAACCGCCAGAGCCCGCTGCGCTTCGAGGCATTCGTGGACGCGGGCGAGGCCGCCCACATCTGCCTGCGCCTGGGCTTTGGCAGCAATCCGGAGATGAACAGCCTGCTGGAAGAACTGCGTACCGTGAGGGGCGTGGAGGAAATCCGCCGCACACGCGGCTTCGGGCAGACCGCGCTGTACGAATAGGGCCCCGCGCCCTTCCAGCCGTTCCCGGCAGAAAATCGGAGCGCCGTCCCAGCCTTCTGGGCGGCGCTCCGACTGACGTGCGGTAATTGCGTGGGTCAGCGTTTGCGCTTACGCAGGCGGTCCATCGCCGCGCTCAGGCTCAGGCGCATGCGTTCCAGGGCCTGGGCCAGGTCGCCCACCTCGTCGTTGGCCTCGGCCTGCACCGGCTGGCTCAGGTCTCCGGAGCTGATGGCATCGGCAGCACGCACCAGGCGCTGAATGGGGTTCAGCAGGGCCTGCGCGGCGCGGCGGGCCCACAGGGCAGCCAGGCTCAGCAGGACCAGCGAGGTCAGAAGCCAGGGCACCAGCACGCCGCTCAGGTTGACCTGATAGGGCACCCCCACCGCCACCTGGGGGGCCGCTGGGGCAGTGTCGCCCCCTCCCGACTGACCCACCACATAGGTTCCGCCGCTGCGGAACACGTCCTGCTTACCGCCTTCTTGCCACTGGGCGAACGCCTGCTGCATGGCCTGCGACTGCGCGTCCTCGGCGTCGCTGGCGAAATAGGCCGGCCCACCAGGCAGGCGGACCTGCACAAAGGCGATTTCATCGTTGGACACCAGCGTCCGCAGCTGGTTTTGCACGGCGGCCGCGCCCGCCGCAGACCAGGTGGCGCTCAAGCTCTGGGCCAGGGTTCCGGCCTGCACAGCGGTGTCCTCCCGCTTACTGGCCGGGAGCAGCAACGACAGCAGCAGCAGCGACAGCAGCGACAGAGCCGCCGTGGGCAGCAGCGAGGTCAGCAGCAGCTGGCGTTCCAGGCTGCGGCGAGGGCCCGTGACCACCGGCTGCGCGGCGTCGCCTTCGGCCACGTCCATGAAGCTGGAGGCCAGGGGGGCCGGGGCGGCTGGGGCACCCGGCTGCGCGGGCACGTCCACTTTCAGCGCGTCGGCGAAGTCGGCCCAGATGTCCTCGCTCTCATCCGCACGCCGGCTGTCCGCAGCTGCATCGGCGCCGCCCATCCCCTGGGTGAAGCTGGCCCATTCGTCGTCCGTCTGGCCGGCTCCTGCGCTGCCCTTGCTGGCCGGCGCAGCGGTCACCCCGCCTGGCGCAGCACTGAACACCTGCGTTTGGCCCACAGCCGCCCGGCCGGCAACCGGCTGGGACGCGGCGAAGGGGCCCGGCGCAGAAGGCCCGGCTACGGAGAGCCCGGCCGCAGAGGGGGGCTCAGCCGCCGTGCCGAACGGAGCTGTCCCGAACGGGTCGGCGCCGAACGGGTCGGCACGGAAGGGGTCAGCACCAAAGGGGTCCGCGCTGAATGGAGCTGCCCCGAACGGGTCCGCGCTGGCAGAGCCCCCGGCAGCGTCCATCCCGAACGGGTTGGCCGCGGAAGAGTCGGCACCGGACCCGGACGCTGGCCGCCCAGAGGCTGCCGGCTGGGCCGCGCCGGCTGCGGGCGTGGCCGGCACGGGCGCCGCCGCCAGACCCACCAGCTCGCCTTCCTCGGGCACTTCTTCCAGGGTGACGGCGGCGCCTACAGCACTGAAGATTCCCAGCAGCTTTTCAGCCTTGGGCCGGGTGGTGGGCTTGAGCAGCCGCCCCGAGCGGCGGCCCGCCAGCTTGGCGGCGGCAGAAGCGCCCAGTCCCAGCCGCTGCGAAAGCTGCTGCTCCAGCTCAGCGCGGACCTCATCCTGAACGGGGTGCTGAATGACTACGGTGTACTTCATGCTTTCCTTCCTTTATCCGGCACAACCTGAACCTAGGAAACCTTACGCCCGGCCAACTCTGGGCTCCATCAAACACAGTGGACCCAGCTTAGGGGTCCAAGTCTGACCACTTAGGCACAGCCCACAGGGGGGCAGGGCTGGAACCGCCGCGCCCCTTGCGGGCACCCAGACCCCGCCTCAGGCCAGCCCCTGCTCGCGGGCCAGATGGGCAAAAGTGCTGCGCTGCTGCGGCTCCAGCTCCTGCGAAATCCGCTGAAAGACCGTGCCCGCATACGGCTGCGGCCCCAGCTCCTCCATCACCTCTTCCACGATGACACCTGCGATAGGTCCCATCAGGGCGCCCAGCAGCCGGGTAATGTCCTGCTGCAGGGCCGGGTCCACCGGCCGCATCAGGCGCTGGTGGCTCTGGGCGCGGCTGGCCGCTTCGGACAGCGCCCCGAACACCTCGTCCTCACTCACTCCAGCCAGGCGGGCCACCTCTGCGGCGGACAGGTGCCCGTCTATCAGGTCCAGCACTTTCCAGGTGCGGTAGGGCAGTGGGGTGTCGTCGCTCAGGCCCTCGGGCCAGACCAGGGCGCGGGTCATGCCCGGCTCCCGTCCAGCGTGCCCAGGCCGCTGACACTCCACAGCTCATGGCGGCGCAGGGCGTCCAGCGGCAGGTCGCTCAGGCGCAGGCCCAGCCGGTCCAGCACAGCGCGGTAGGCGGCCAACAGCGCCGGCTGCAGCTCCTCTACCTGGACACCGGGGTCCACCTGCAGTTCGCCGGCCCGCACGGTCAGCTCGCGGGTAAAGGGGTCCAGCACCGGATGGTGGGGCGCCAGCCCCAGCGCCACTTGCCGCCAGACCTCGTCCAGCGCGGCGCGGCGGTGGGTTACGGCCAGCACCTGCTGCCAGAAGTGCACCAGCTCGCCAGTGTCCGGCACCCGGCGCAGCGACACGAACTGCCAGTCCTGCTCGGCGCCGTCCTTATTCCAGCTGCCGTACTGCGGTTGGCCGTTCTCCCAGTAGGACACGCTGCGGGGAGCGGTCCCCATGCTGGTCAGCACGCCGATCTGTCCGGCCAGCTGCCCGGACACCTGCTCAGCCGTGCCCCGCAGCGCCTGCCCCGGCGCCGCACGCTGGGCCCAGATGGCAGCAGCCGTGCCCTCGCTCAGCGGCATCAGCGACACGCGGGCACGCGGCAGCCCCCGCATCAGCGCCGCGAAGTTCAGGTCACGCGGGCCGCTGTACCCGCCCAGCAACTGCCCAGCCTGCCACACGAAGTGGGCACACACCGCCTCCGAGTGGGCCTGAAACAGCAGGCTCTGGCCGGCCTGTGAGCGGGCCTTCAGGTCCGCAATAACCTCATCCCACGGGTAGAAGTCGGTCGAAAGGTGGTGGTAGACCGGCGGAGAGAGCACGCCACGCCCCATCTGGGACTGGCCGCCGGTCTGAGCCGCTGGGGGGGTAGGGTCGCTCATGGTTCTGAAGCCAGTATAAAGTGCGACCTCCTA
The DNA here is from genome assembly GCF_000190555.1 of Deinococcus proteolyticus MRP. Taxonomy (GTDB): domain Bacteria; phylum Deinococcota; class Deinococci; order Deinococcales; family Deinococcaceae; genus Deinococcus; species Deinococcus proteolyticus. Next base: position 568,676 of record NC_015161.1, on the reverse strand, counting down.
CAAATGACATTTACATGAGAAAATGAAGGTTCCAGACGCACTTTTGTCTGGCCGTGCAAGCGCACGACCTACCAAACAGAAGCGCCGGGCAGAGGCTCCCGGCGCTCGTCACAAGGTGACTGGAGGGCTGTCAGGCGCTCTGCCCACGCAGGGCCAGCAGCTCGGTGCGCAGCTGCTCTACGCGGGGGCGCAGGTCGCCGCGCGACGCAGGCGCACCCAGCTGGTGCAGGCCGCCGTGGTAGGCGTCGGGGTCACCGAACAGGCGCGACAGCAGCTCGAATTCGTGCTGCGAGCGCAGGCTGGCGTCGTCGCGGAACAGCGGCACCCAGCGGTCCTGGAACTCGAAATCGTTCAGCTGGCCGCCCAGGTAGGCGTCCATCAGGTCCAGGTACGGCTGGATGTTACCTTCAGTTTCCACATTGCCGCCGGCGCGGGCGGGCACCAGTGCCTCAAATACCGGCGCGAGTGCCTCAGGGGTGATGTCCCAGTTGTTCACCTCAAAGCGGGGCTGGCCCTCCTGGAAGATGATCAGCTGAGGGCTGTGGTGCTGAATGCCGGTCATCTCGGCCACGAAGTTGGAAGCAGGCCGCCAGTCCACCACGCGGATAAAGCCCACCGGCAGTTCGTGGCGCTGCAAAAAGGTTTCCAGCACGCCAAAGCCCTGCATGGTCTTGTGGCAGGTGCCGGCCTTGAACACGGCGGCCAGCGGATACTCGGCCAGGAACGTCTGCACTTCTTCGGGGGTGGTCAGGGGAAGGAGCACCTGCTCTGCTTGGGTCGCTTGAGTCATACAGGGGAGGATAACAAAGGGTGTAGGCGCCAAAGGTAGTGCGCGGCGGGGAGGCGTATGCACCGCTCCCCGTGCCCGGGGGCCAGAGCAGGCCGGGCCGCTACACTGGCAGGATGTTCGGTCTGGATATGGGCGGCGTCGGCCCGGAAGTGCTGCTGTATGGTCTACCGCTGGCCTTTTTGGCCGGATTTATCGATGCGGTCGCGGGCGGCGGGGGCACCATTTCGCTGCCTGCGCTCTTTTTCATGGGGCTCAGCCCGGTGCAGGCCGTGGCGACCAACAAGCTGCTGGCTATCTTCGGGTCGGCCACGTCCACCTATCAGTACTGGCGCGGCGGGCACCTGGACCGCGACCTGCTGCTGCGGACCGTACCGCTGGCCCTGATCGGCAGTGCGCTGGGGGCTTACCTGGTGCGCTTCGTGGACCCGGATTCTTTCCGCGCCCTGGTCGGTGTGGTGATTCTGGCAGTGGGCGCCCTGGTCATCGCCAACAAGCGCTTCGGGCTGGAATCCACCTATCCGGGCCTCACGGCGCGGACCCTGGCCCTCGCGCTGCCGGGCGTGCTGGTCATCGGCATCTACGACGGCTTTCTGGGACCGGGCACCGGCACCTTCCTGATGCTGCTGTTCGCCCTGACCGGCATGAATCTGGTCAGCTCCAGCGGCAACGCCCGCGCCGTGAACTTTGCCACCAACCTGGGGGCGCTGGGGCTGTTTCTGGCCGCCGGCAACATCGTGTGGTGGCTGGGCCTGAGCATGGGCCTCGCCAATGCACTGGGTGCCCGCACCGGAGCCAAAATGGCGATGCTGAAGGGCAGCGGCTTCGTCAAGGTAATTTACGCGGTGATCGTGGTGGTCGTCGCGCTGGTCATGTTCCGGGGGTAAGAAAAAGAGCAGAAGGTTTGGCCTCCTGCTCGGCAGCTGGGGAGCAACCCGCTCCCCCTACCCACCATCAGCCCTCTTTCTTCAGCCAGCCCGACAGCCAGGGCAGCTTCGCGTCTACCTTCTCGCGCAGGCCGCCCCAGTAGCGCCGGCTCCAGCCTTCCACGTTGCGCTGCTTGCCGCGTGCCACGGCCATAGCACCTTCGGGCACATCCTCGTGCACAGCGCTGCCGGCGGCGATGAAGGCGGCGTCGCCCACGGTACGCGGAGCGATCAGGGTGGAGTTGGACCCGATGAACACGCCCGCGCCCACCTGCGACTGGTGCTTGTTGACCCCATCAAAGTTGGCGACGATGGTGCCGGCACCCACGTTGGTTTCGGTGCCGATGGTCACGTCGCCCAGGTAGGCCAGGTGCCCGGCCTTGACCCCCTTATCCAGCCGGGCGTTCTTGGTCTCCACGAAGTTGCCGATGTGGACCCCTTCGCCCAGCACGGTGCCGGGGCGCAGGCGGGCAAACGGCCCCACGTCCGCCCCGGCTCCCACCTCGGCGCCCTCCAGCACGCTGTGCGGCTTGACGGCGGCCCCGGCCCCGATGCGGCTGTCTCCGATCACCGAGTAGGCACCGATCACCGCGCCGGACTCAATCACGGTCTGGCCGGTCAGAATCACGCCGGGCTCAAGCAGCACGTCGCGGGCAATCTGCACGGTGTCCTCGATTCGCACAGTGTCGGGGGCCTGAATGGTCACGCCCTCTTTCATCAGGCCCTGGGTAATCCGGCGGCGCATGACAGCTTCGGCGTCGGCCAGCTGGCGGCGGTCGTTGGCCCCCATCACCTCGTCGGGGTCCGACAGCTTGAAGGCGCGCACGGCCCCGCCCTCAGCGCGGTACAGCTCCAGCAGGTCGGTCAGGTAGTACTCCTGCGCAGGGTTGTCGTTGCCGATGCGGCGGGCCAGCTCGGGGGCGCGGCGGTCCATCACGTACACGCCGGAGTTGAACTCACGCACGGCCTTTTCCTCGGCGCTGGCGGCCTTTTCTTCCACAATGCGCTGCACTTCGCCGTTCTCGCCCCGGATAATCCGGCCGTAGCCGGTGGCGTCGGGCAGCTCGCCGGTCAGCACGGTCATGGCGCTGCCCTCGGCGCGGTGGTCCGCCAGCAGGTCACGCAGGGTCGCCTCGGACAGCAGCGGGGTGTCGCCGTACAGCACCAGCACGTCGCCGTCGCCACTGAGGCCCTCGGCGCCGCACAGGAAAGCGTGGCCGGTGCCCAGCTGCTGGTCCTGGCGGGCGAAGGTCACGCCACCCTCGCCGCCCAGCGCCGCCTCTACCCGCTCGGCACCGTGGCCGGTCACCACGACGATGCTGCGGGCTCCCAGGTCCTGGGCAGCTTTCACGGCCCAGCCCACCATCGGGCGGCCGGCCACCGGGTGCAGCACTTTGGGCAGGTCGGACTTCATGCGGGTGCCGGCGCCGGCGGCCAAAACGATCACGTCCAGCGGGCGGGCCAGAGCAGATGGGGCGGGGTCTTGTGTTGGGGTCATAGGAATTCTCCTTGAATCAAATGTCTGAGCTTGGCCGCAGTGGGCCGCCGTGGGAAATATAGAGAATGTTCAGAACTTTACCGTGCAGCGCCGCTTCTGGCAGAGTGAAACGTCCCGGAAGACGCCTCCTTTGCTTGCGCCGAAGCTGGGCCGTGGGGGGATGCCCCCAATTGTAACCGCCTGCCGGTGACCTCTTCGTCAGGGCAGGCGGTAGCAGGAAGGGAGGGGGCTGTGCGGGCGACCTATTCGCCGCCCTGGGCGCGGGCCTCGGCGTGCGTCATGACCTGTCCGCCTGCCACCGGCACCGGCTGCGGCTCAGGCTGCGCGGCCAGCCGCCACAGCATGTACAGGCTAACCAGCACGATGGGCACGCTGAACACCTGGGTCATGGTCCACAGGCCGATTCCCGGCGCATCCAGTCCCTGATTGAGGTAGGTGTTGAACATCAGCGGATTGAGGCGGAAGGTCTCCTCTACCCCGGCCCGCAGCAGCGAGTACCACAGCCAGAACTGCCAAAAGGCCCAGCCGGGTTTCTTGCTCTTGAGCCAGAAGAAAGACGCGATGAGGAGCGCTACCCCAATCAGCACGCCGTACAGCTGCGTGAAGTGGACCGGGGCCGTCATCACCTGCTGGCCGGCGATGGTCTGGCAATACTGCGAGAGGTCCATCGTGGGGTCGGGGTTGGGAATGCACATGCCGTCGTGAAAGGCGCGGGCTGAGTGGGGCCAGGGAAAGCCGATCGGCCAGCCGGTCACGCGGCCTACGGTGTCGGTGCCGTTCATGATGTTGCCCAAGCGCCCACCGATGATGCCCAGGGCCACCCCCGGCGCGGCGAGGTCCAGGTAGCGGTAGAAGTTCATCCGGTGCTTGCGGGTAAACCAGATGGCGGCCAGGATGCCGCCCAGCAACCCGCCGTGAATGGAAATCCCACCCTGGCGCAGGTTGATGATGTCCAGCAGCCGCTGCGGCATCGGCGTATCGGCAAACAGGTCCCACGAGGTCGCCACGAACACCAGCCGCGCCCCGATAAAGCCCCACAGCAGCATGGTGTAGATCATCCGCTCGAACAGGTCAGCGTCCAGGCCGCGTTCACGGGCCAGCTTCAACCCAATAGAAATGCCGGCCACGATGCCCAGGGTCATCAGCACGCCGTACCAGGCAATAGTAAAGCCCCCGATATTCAGGAAGATTGGGTCCATAAGTCATGAGCAGTGTACGGGTTCGGGACGGGGCGGGGATGAATGCTGCACCGGAAGCCGGAGCCAGCGGTATGCTCAGATGCATCCGATACATATGCATTTAGATTCAAGGTATACTCTCTCCATGAACACCAAAGCGCAGCTCCGCCTGCTGATTCTGGCCGTGTTGGACCGCCAGCCCGAACACGGCTACGCCATCGCCCAGGCCATCAAGGCCCGCTCAGGGGGCGTGCTGAGCGCCAAGGAAGGCAGCCTCTACCCCGCCCTACACCTGCTGGAAAAAGAAGGGCTGGTGCAGAGCAGCGAAGTGGACGTGAAGGGCCGCACCCGCCGTGAGTACCGCCTGACCGAAGCGGGGCGCGGCGCACTGGCCGAATCACGGGGCGAGTGGCAGCGCCAGACACAGGCGGTGGGCGCCGTACTGGGAGGGCAGTGACATGACACCGGAGCACTGGCTGAACATCGCCACGCACGGTCTGGCCCTGGAAGCGGCAGCACGGGTGCGGGCCGAGTACCTGGCCCACCTGGAAGACGCCCTGGAAGCGGGGGAAAGCGCCGAGGCTGTCCTGCGCGAATGGGGCGACCCGCACACTGCCAACCGGGAACTGAGCAAGGCTCACCTGACCACGCGGGAAGCGCGGTATTTGCCCGCCGGGTACGCGCCGACGTGGGCAGGACTGGGCCGGGCACTTGGCGAGGATGCGGTACCTCTGCTGCTCTTTGCGCTGACAGCACTGGCCGAGCTGCGGAGTGGAGAAACAGCCATCACGCTTGCTCTCCTACTCGCGATAGTGGCCGCTGCCCTCCTGAGATGGCTTGTTCTCTCCCGGCAGATGCTGGCGGCTCGCGGACGAGCCACACTCTACTGGCTGCTGTCCTTTCCTACGGTTCTCATGGCGATGTCCTGCGCTGTACTGGCAAGCCGGGGCGCAGAAGGGTGGCACGAGGCAGGTCGCCTCCTCTGGGAAAGAGGCTGGACAGGGCTGCTGATTGTGGCCTATCTCCTCTACCACTTTTCCCGCCTCTTGACCGCCCTCAGCGCCGCCCGCAAGGCTGAAGCGCAGCTCTGAAAGCCACCCGGTAACGCTGCAAGGGCAGCCGCTCTGCCCCGCTCAGGGCATTCCCGCCGCAACCCCGCAAGGCCTGTCAGCGCCAGCCCGGCAATGCCCCACGCCGTCGGATTGGGCCACAGCAGCCCACTTTGCCGCAGGCAGAGACCGTTCTCCTCCGCTCGCTCCTCGCAGCGCCGCGAATAAATCAGCGCCGGACCAGCCTGCACGGTCATCACGTCGCCCCGCGCCAAAAAGGCGTTCTGTACCCGCTCGCCCACTTCCAGCACGGGCCAGCCCAGCGCCAGCGTAATTGCCAGCGTCCAGAGGTTGACGCGCAGCATCTGCCGCGCCTGCCTGCCCCTTGCCTGCATCAGCCACAACACAAGTACGTTCAAGGCCAGGGCACCGAGGACAATGGGATAACTCGGGTTGCCGGAGCCAGGGCCAAGCAGTTGCCCGTCACAGAAGAACCTCAGGCCTTGGAGGTCGTAGGCCACATGGTCAGCCGGCTGATAGGGGCAGGGGTCAACCTCCGACACGCTTTGCCCGGCAAAAAATAAATCCAGAAAAGTGACGCCCCACAGCAACAGCGCGGCCAGCACGGTGAGTGCGGCCCAGGCTGTCAGCAGGCGGGAGCGGCGCATGGCGCAAGGATAGGGGCGAACAGTTAAGGCAACTGCCGCCCGCTAAATCCGCACCGGCTCGTCGTCGTCCGGCACGCGCACCTGAAACACCCGCGAGAGAAGGATGCTCAGCTCGTACAGCACGTACAGCGGCCCGGCCACCAGCAGCATGGTGCCGGGGTCGGGCGTCGGGGTAATCAGCGCCGCCAGAATCAGGATGCCCACCAGCGCGATGCGCCAGCCGGAACGCAGCAGGTGATGGTTGATCAGGCCGATGCGCGTGAGCAGCACCGCCAGAATCGGCAGCTCGAAGGCCAGCCCGAAGGCCACCAGGAACGTGACCACCATGCCGATGTACTGCGCGACATCCGGCATGGCCTGCACCTGCCCGGCCAGGAAATCCAGAAAAAAGCGCACCATCGCCGGCAGCACGAAGAAATACCCGAAGGTGACACCTGCCGCAAAGGCGACCCCCGCCCCCACGATGAACGGCACGCCCCAGCGCCGCTCGTGGGCATACAGGCCCGGCGCGATAAAGGCCCACACCTGCGTCAGAATCAGTGGCAGGGCGATGGCCATACCCGCCCAGAAGCTGAGGTTGAGCGCGGCCATGAATTGCCCGGTCAGGCTGGTGCTGATCAGCTTGACCTCGCCGGCCTGAAACTGCTCCGAGGCGTTCAGCGGGGCCTGCAGCAGCCCCAGCAGCGGCTGGTGCACCCAGAACGCCAGCCCCATACCGATAGCCAGGAAAGCCGCCGACCAGATCAGGCGGGTACGCAGTTCACCGAGGTGCTCCAGCAGCGTGGCGCTCTGGAGTTCTTCCTGGGGAGATACGGGAGGGGTCACGGGCCCGGACGCCGGGGGTTCAGGGGGCACCTGCTCAGCCCTGACGGTCACGCGGCTCGGCGCCCACAGCGTCACGAATCTCTACGCGGGGCAGCTCGGTGGCCTGCACGTCGGTCACGTCACGGCGCAGCTCGGAATTGAGCGGCACGGCGTCCGGACCGGGGCGGTTCAGGTCGCGGGTTTCTTCCTTGAATTCCTTGATGCCGCGCCCCAGGCCTTTGCCCAGCTGCGGCAGCTTGCTGGCACCGAACAGCACCAGAATGACGGCGGCGATAATCAGTAGTTCGAGTGGGCCAAATGGCATAGTCTCTCCAGTCTAGCGGGCCAGAGACAGCCCGCTGTCAGGTCCACTGTATTCCTGCCCAGTCAACATTAGGGTTAAAAGGCGCGGGGGCTGCCCCCTATCCCGGCTCAGTCACAGTTCGGCCAAAGCGGTTCAGGAACTCGTCCCGGCTCATGATGCTTAGCACTGGCTGGGCCTTGCGCGGCTGGGTCCCGTAGGCCCGGTGCATCAGGTCCGACCAGAGCTTGAGCCGCTTCTGGTCATGGGGTGCGAGCGGCACGCTCAGGAAGCCCAGGCGCTCCAGCACCGGCCCGTGCACGCTGAGACAGTAGATGAACTCGGCCTGCTCCAACTCGGGACGCCCGCGCCAGTCCTGCGCGACCCAGCCGAACTCGCGCCGGGCACGCGGCGGAAAGCGGCGCAGCCCCAAATCCACCAGCAGCGGGTTGTTGACATGAAATTCCAGCGCCGGCGTGCCCCTGGGAATAGGAGTGCCGTCCGGCCAACGCAGCCCCCCCAGCGGAAAGCCCAGCGGTTGCAGCCGGAACAGGCCCCCCTGCCGCCCCAGAGCCGGGCGGATGCCCAGCCAGCGGTCCAGGCGGCGGTCCAGCCCCGCCATCAGCCGGGCGGGCAGGTGTTGCCGCGTGACCGGCGCAGCGTCCAGCTCGCTCAGCGTGACGGAATAGAAACCCCGCTCCGCCAGCCCCCGCAGCAGCCCCGGCAAAGCCGCTGGTGTGACCTGCGCCCCAGGGCCGCTGTCGTGCAGCACGATGACCGCCCCGCCGTGCAGCTCACGCAGCACCCGGCCCTTTACCCCCTGCGGCGCAGCCCCGCGCTCCCAGTCACCGCCTTCAATGCTCCACTGGACCGGCGTCAGCCCGGCCCGGCGCAGGCCCAGCAGGTTCGCCAGACTGTACGCCCCATGCGGGGGGCGGCCCCAGCGGACAGGCGTACCACTCAGTCTTTCCAGGTCACGGCGGGCCTGAACAGGGTCGTGGTACGCCTCCCAGGGCGGGCGGACCCAGGCATGGCGGTGCCGCGCCGCATGCACCCCTATTTCGTGCCCTTCGGCCTGAATGCGCCGCACCAGTTCCGGGTGCCGCCGGGCCGCGCCTGACAGCAGGAAGAAGGTGGCCCGCATGTCGGCTGCCTTCAAGGCGTCCAGAACAGCGGGGGTGTGCTGCGGGTCGGGACCGTCATCGAAGGTGAGGGCCACCCGCTCGCCGCTGGGCCGGCCCTGGCGCACGGTGCCCAGGCCCAGGCGCTGCACCAGCAGATAGGGCAGCCCGATATAGGCGAGCAGGCCAGCCGCCAAAAGGCCCGGCCCGGTCCAGCGCTGCCCTCCACGCCGCCGCCCCATCACGCCTCCCAGCCCAGGCGGGTCAGCAGTTCGCCGGCCACCTGCCGGGCGGCGTCCGGACAGCCCAGAGCGCGGGCGGCAGCGGCGGTGCGGGCACGGGCCTGCGGGTCCAGCAGGGTCAGCACCGCCCGGCGCAGCTCGTGCGGTGAACGCGGCCAGAGGGCGGCCCCGTGTTCCAGCAGGTACTCGGCGTTGTGCTCCTCCTGGCCGGGAATCGGGCGGTACACCACCAGCGGCACCCCCAGCGCGGTCGTCTCGGCCACGGTCATACCGCCTGCCTTACCCACCAGCAGGTCTACGCCGGCCAGCAACGCGGCAAAGTCGGCGCGGTAACCCAGGTGGTGTACCGCCGCGCCGCCCAGCTGCTGAACACCGGGAGGGCACGGCCCCGCCACCACCAGGACCCGGACCCGCTCGCCCAGGTTGCCCAGCACTTCCAGTATCTCCATGAATGCACCGTACACACCGCTGCCGCCCGAAAGCAGAATCAGCGGCTCCGGTGGGTCTTCATCCCAGCCCAGGGCAGCCAGCATCTCGCGGCGGCGCTCCAGGCGGCCCAGACGGCTGAGGCGCTCCACCTCCAGCGATACGGGTAACCCGGTGACTGCCAGCCGCTCCGGAGCCATGCCCCAGCCCAGCATCTCGCGGCGGGTGCTTTCCGTGGGCAGCAGCAGCAAGTCGGCCTGCGGGCGGGCCCAGTGGTGATGCACGCGGTAATCGGTCAGCACCAGGGCATTCAGAAAGTGCAGCCCCTCCCGCCGCCGGACCGTGTCGGCCAGCGCAACGGACGTAGGGAACGTGCTGACCACCAGCTCAGGCCGCTGCGCCAGCAGTTCGCGGCGCAGCCCCCCAATGCCCAGCCACTCGAACGACGAGGTCACGATGCGCGGTTCGCTGGGCTGGTCAGTCCAGCGGTAAAAAGCGTGGTAGGCGGCCGGCAGGTGCCGCAGCCAAAAGCCGTATACGCCCACAATCAAGGCCCGCTCGGCAGGGGTCAGCATCTCCACCGCGTCCACCTGGGCCAGCCGCAGCCGCACGCGCTCGGCCAGGGCCTGTGCCACCGCACTGCTCGCCTGATGGTGCCCACCCCCAAAAGACGCCGAAATCATCAGGGCGGAGTGGAGCGCTGAAGAAGGTGGCCGCGCTTCAGGCGGCACCTCCTCTCCTCTCCTCTCCGCCCCGCTCATGTGCGCCTCAGCAGCAGCAGGCCGGCCAGCAACACCGCCACGTTGCCCAGCCAGGGCCAGGCCAGGGCCAGCGGCCCGGAAGCAGAACCGGCCAGGGTCAGGCCCAGTGCGGTCAGCAGGTAGTAGGCCAGCGAGGCCAGCAGCGCCAGGCCCAGGCTCACGCCCAGGCTGCGCCCGAAGCGCAGCGCGAACGGCAGCGCGGCCAGGGCCAGCACCAGATTGCCGAACGGCAGCGCCACCTTGCGGCTGAGGGTCAGCGCGGCGTCCTGGCGCTCGGTGGCGTGCGCCTGCGGGTCGTTGAGGGTGGCGGTCAGCTGATCCCAGCCCTGGTCATCGGCGCCAATAGCGTCGGCAAAGCGGGCCAGCGCTTCCTTGCGCGAGGTGCCGGACTGGAGTTCCAGCGGCTTTTGCGGGTCGTCTTCCAGGGCGATCACCGGGAACACCGACATAATCTGGTTGTTCACGCCCTCGGCCTGTTGCCGCAGCGCCAGCAGGTTGGCGCCTGGGTCGGCGGCCTGCGGCAGGTCAGGCTGTTTTTGCTGCGCCCCGGCAGCCAGCTCGGCAGCGGCGGCGTAATTCACGGTAAAGGCCTGGTAGTCCGTCAGGCGCAGAAGGTTGTCCTCGAAGGTGCCTTCGCGTGCGAAGACCAGTTCTACCCGCTTGGGGTCGTCCTTGCTCCAGCGCTCGGCCCGCACGTTCTGCAACTTGCGGGTGGCGGGGTCGTAGCCGGCCCAGTACACGTTCAGGCCGCCTCCCAGGTCCAGGGTGCGGCCCGCCATGCTGCTCAGGCCCGAGCCGGTCATCACGTCCCAGTACAGGCTGCGGGTTTCCACGTTGGCTTTGGGGGCGACCCACAGGCTCAGCCACAGCGAGAGCAGCGCCAGCAGCAACCCAATCAGCGCCACCGGCCGCCCCGCCTGCCCCAGCCCAATCCCGCCCGACTGCAGCGCCACCAGCTCGCGCTCGGTGTTCAGCCGCCCGAACGCCACGATGGTCATCAGCACGGCGGCCATCGGCAGTACCTTGACCAGCGTGTCGGGCACCTGATACCCGATCCACTGCGCCACCAGCCCCGGCGCCACGCCCTGCAGCCACTGGCTGCTGACGAAGAAGTACCCGAACGACAGCAGAGCCGTGAACAGCAGCACGCCCGCCAGCAGCGGCGGAATCAGCTCGGAGAGGATGTAACGGTTGATCCGCGACACTTATTTGGCGACCGCGAACAGAATCGTGGCTTCGGCGGCCACCTCGCCGTCCACCTCGGCGCGGCAGACTGTCTTGCCCAGGCCCCGGCGCAGGAACTCCAGCCGGGCGTACAGGTGCAGCTGGTCGCCCGGCACCACCTTGCGCTTGAAGCGGGCACCTTCCACACCGGCGAGGTAGCCCACCGTACCGGCCGGCATCTGGCCGTGCAGACAGAACATGCTGGCCTGCGCCAGCGCTTCGGTAATCAGCACGCCGGGCATCACCGGCTCCTGGGGAAAGTGGCCCACGAAAAACGGCTCGTTGATGGTCACGTTCTTTAGCGCGTGCACTTCGCCGTTTTCGACCGACAGCACCCGGTCCACCAGCACGAAGGGATAGCGGTGCGGCAAGGTCGCCAGGACTTCCTGAATCATCAGGGGCGCAGCGGGGGGAACAGAATCCGTCATACCTCTCAGTTTACGCTGCCCCTGTCCTCGACCTGATACGAGAACGCATACGGCGCACTTCCCGCACGTACCCGCCGCCGGCGCGGCCAGGCCCAGCCCGCTGCACCCAGGCCGAAGCTGCCCAGCACGGCCAGACCCAGCGCGCGGGCAAACTCGTCCCAGCCGGCGTACTCGGCCCCGAACAGCAGCTGCCCGGCCAGCAGCTCGGCCGCCGAGAGGGTGTCCAGCCACAGCGGCGCGCCGGCCCCCAGAGCGGCGAAGCGGCCCACGCACAGCGCCGCCAGGCACAGCCCCAGCAGGGCGAACAGGGCAGCCATCACGCCGCGCAGAACTCGGCCGGCCGCCAGCAGCAGCGGCCGCGCACCGGAACGGACCGGAACGGAAGTGGCAGTGTCCATAAGATTACGTTTCAGGATAGCGCGGGACGGCGCTCTGTCTGTCCAGGCACTGCCCAAGCGGCCCGCTTGCCGTCTGGCCCGCTCGCTACACGGCCTGCCCTAGACTCAGGGCTGACATGACCCAGCCTCCTGCACCCGCTTCCGCCCCGGCCCCGCATCCTTCCGCCGAGCTGCCACTCACGCGCAAGCTGGTGCTGGGCGTGCAGCACTCCATCGCCATGTTCGGGGCCACCGTGCTGGTGCCGATTCTGGTGGGCCTGCCGCCTAGTGTGGCCCTGTTTGCCGCCGGGGTCGCCACCCTGATTTTTCATGCCCTGAGCGGCTGGCGGGTGCCCATCTTCCTGGGCAGCTCGTTTGCGTTTATTGCCCCGACAGCGCTGGTGGTCAAGGAACTGGGTGTGGGCGCAGCCGCCGGCGGCCTGATCGCAGCGGGGGCCATGTACCTGCTGTTCTCGGCGCTGGTTTCCGTGTTTGGCACCCGGCGCATCATGGGTATTTTCCCGCCCATCGTGACCGGGCCGGTCATTATGGTCATTGGCCTGGGCCTGAGCCACGTGGCCGTAGACCAGGCCAAGACCAACTGGCCGCTGGCGCTTATCACCCTGCTGGCCGCCGTGGTCGCCAGCATCTATGGGCGCGGGCTGTTCCGCATGATTCCGATTCTGGTGGGCATTCTCACCGGCTACGCGGCGGCGCTGGCACTGGGCGCGGTGGACTCGGCGGCCCTGCAAAATATCCGCGGGGCGGCCTGGCTGGGCTTACCCGCCTTTCACGCGCCCGAGCTGAACTGGCAGGCCGTCGCCATCATCGCCCCCGTCGCCATCGTCACCTTTATCGAGCACATCGGAGACGTGGTGGTGAATGGCCGCGTAGTGGGGCAGAACTTTCTGGAAAAGCCGGGGCTGTCCCGCACGCTGTTTGCCGACGGTATCGCCAATATGACCAGTGCGGCGATGGGCGGTCCGGCAGCCACCACCTACGCCGAGAACACTGGCGTCCTGGCCCTGACCAAGGTCTACGACCCGGCCATCATCCGCATCGCCGCCGCATTCGCCATCCTGTTCGGCTGCTCGCCCAAACTGGCCGCCGTGCTGCAAAGCTTTCCAGCGGCGGTGCTGGGCGGGGTGTCCATCCTGCTGTTCGGCATGATTGCCAGCGTGGGGATTCGTACCCTCAGCGAGGCGCAGATTGATTTCGCGCACTCGCGCAACCTGATTGTGGTCAGCCTGATTCTGGTGCTGGGCCTGGGCGGGGCCGCTTTTCCGGTGCACGTGGGCGGCACTGACCTGGAACTCTCGGGCATGGCGCTGGCCGCGCTGGTGGGCATTGTGGCAAATCTGCTGCTACCGGCCCAGCGTGAGGAAGCGGAGGCGGTGGGGCATTGACCGGGTCTGACCTGCGTATCGCGGTACTGAGCGACGTGCACGGCAACGCTTTCGCCGCCGAAGCGGTGTTGCGCGACATGCAGCAGTGCAGTCCAGACCTGACCGTCAACCTGGGCGATCAGGTCTGGGGACAGGCCGACCCCCTGCGGGCGCTGGAGCTTCAGCGCGGGCTGAACGCGCTAGAGGTGCGCGGCAACAATGATGAGGTTTTGGCTCTGCCTGCGGATGAATTGCCTTCTCACAAGCGAGCGGTAGGCGCGTGGCTGACCGAGCAGCTTCCGCTGGCCGAACGGAAACGGCTGGCCGCATTGCCGCTCAGGGCCGTGCTGGCGGATGGGGAAGTCTTGGCATCACACGGCACGCCTGCTTCTCCTTGGAATAGCTTGCTTATCCACTACGACTCCTCCACCCAGCGGGCCAGAAGACGGACCGAAGATGAGATTGCCGGGCGACTGCAAGATTTTGGCGGGTATCGGGTCTATCTGGTCGGGCATATGCACCGTGCCGACACCCGCACGATTGGGGACACGCTGCTGGTCAATGTCGGCCCGGTCAACTGGCCGAATGATGGCGACCCCCGCGCTGCCTGGCTGCTGCTGGAGCGCCGCGGGGGCATGTGGCACGCCGAGCACCGCCGGGTGGCTTACGACTATCAGGCGGCAGCCCGCTGGATTCGGGAAAGCGGCGCACCTGACCGGGAAGAAATAGAGCTGATTTTGGAGCCTAAGGACGACATCCTGCAGGACTCCTGAACCTTCAGCGAAGCGTCCGCACCAGAGTCAACTACACTCCGTCCATCACGCCTTTTTCCAGCCGATCACGGCTCTGCACCAATCCCCCCAGCAACGCTCTGGCTGCTCAGCAAGTTCAGCAGCACCGTAGCTAGCGTAAGTTCGTCCAGCAGCCGGGCCCGGATGAAGTCCTGCACCACTTGCCCACCGTCGGCGTAAATGCGGCGCACCCCTGCGCACTTGCCGCTGCGGCAAGTGCGCAGGCAGGTTGGCAGGTGTGAGGGTGCGGCTCAGAACCACCGCCGGCCGGTCACCGCACGGTCAGGGCCTGAATCCACGCACCGGCTCAAACGTACGACGGCCCATAACTGGGGCGTCCATGCCGCCAAAAAACTCAGCTTGGCCTCAGTCCTCGCCACTTTCTCGCGGGCAATGCAACCGTCCAGGCTGGCGGCCAGAAATGCGGCGGCGTGCATGGACCGAGTGTAAAGGCGCGGCGCAATTTTCGCATCCGGCATGGGCTGCCCTTGCCTAAACTGGAGCCCATGAACATGACCGAGATTGAGCAGGCTTTCGACGCCGCCTACACCAAAGACCCCCGCGACGGCCTGACCATTCACCACAGCAGCGAGGAAGGCCAGCTGCGGATTGAAGTCCGTCACCAGGACGCCGACGGCGAACTGCGTGGCTTCGATGTGGTCGTCATGCCCACCGATAGCGACGAGCGCACCGCCCAGGACTACGGCCAGGCTGCCGCGCAGGTGGTTGAGCAGGAACTCGCTTACGGTCAGCTGCCTGCCCGCGACGACAGCGGCGAATTCAAACGCATCGTGGTCTGAGGCGTCAGCTATGCCGGAGAGCCTGCCTCTATGGGGCGGGCTTTTTTTGCTGCTCTGACTTCGCTGGGGCATTGGGCCGATGCTGACCTGTGTGGCAGTCAATCTGAATGCAGCGGTGGAGGAACAGTGCCCATTCACCTACGCTTCGCGGCTGGCACAGATGCCGTTGTCGGGGTTCGTGCTGGGTATGGCCGCACAGCACCACGTCGGCTCTGACGCTCGCCAGCGTCTCCCGCAGCTCTGCCACACTCGCCGCCAGGTATGGCTATGGCCCGCGTTGCCACCGCCACAGCAAATGCCCCCGCGTATCTGCCAGGGAACCGTGACAGGCGAGGACCTACCCTTCCGCTGCGGTTTGCGTGAGCGGAGTCTGCGGCAAGCACCCCGCTTCGGCAGGCAGTTGAGCACGCAGCCAGTCACGCAATTCACCGCTACCTGACAGGATTTCTTCGGTATTGCCGTGCACCTCCACTGCGCCGAGTTCGGCTTGCAACTCGTAAGCGGTGCGCGGGTCGGCCTTGCCGTACACCTGGTCCCCCAGATTGAGCATCAGGTCAGGCGCGGTGGCGCGAATATCGGCCAGCACAGCGCGAAGGGCGAAGGCGTTGCCGTGAGTATCGCTGATGACGGCGACCCTCACCTCACCGCCGCCCCTTTCTCCGTACCTTCTGCCCTGGAATGGTCGCCTGTTTGAACTCCTTGCCCTGCAACTTCGCCTCAATCGCGCGAATCTGGTCACGCAGGCTGGCGGCCAGTTCGAAGTCGAGGTCTTCAGACGCCTGCCACATGCTCAGTTCCAGCTCGGTCAGTTGGGCGGTCAGGGCTTCGCGGTCATCTCCGACATTCTCGGAGCTGATTTCACCCTCGACTTCTTCGCCGCGAATCACGTCGCGCACGCTCTTGCTCACGGTGCGCGGGGTAATGCCGTGCTCCTCGTTGTAGGCGAGTTGCTTCTCGCGGCGGCGCAGGGTCTCATCCATCGCAAACTGCATGGCGGGGGTGACATTGTCACCGTACAGAATCACTTCGCCGTTCACGTTGCGGGCGGCGCGGCCAATCGTCTGAATCAGCGAGCGCTCGGAGCGCAGGAACCCGGGCTTGTCAGCGTCCAGAATCGCCACCAGCGACACTTCGGGCAGGTCGAGGCCCTCGCGCAGCAGGTTGATGCCCACCAGCACGTCATAGTGCCCCAGCCGCAGGTCGCGGATGATGACTTGCCGCTCTACCGAGTCAATGTCCGAGTGCATGTACCGCGCCCGCACGCCTTTTTCCAGCAGATATTCGGTGAGGTCTTCAGCCATCCGCTTGGTGAGCGTGGTGACCAGGGTGCGCTCACCCGCAGCGGCCCGCTCGCGCACGCGGCCCAGCAGGTCGTCCACCTGCCCCTGAATCGGGCGCACGGTCACGGGCGGGTCGACCAGGCCTGTGGGGCGAATAATTTGGTCGGCAATTTGGTCGGAGTGCTCGCGCTCGAACGGCCCAGGCGTGGCGCTCACGAACACCACTTGCCCCGTTTTGGCCCAGAACTCGTCCAGGTTCAGCGGGCGGTTGTCCATCGCGCTCGGTAGGCGGAAGCCGTGGTCGACCAGCGTCTGTTTGCGGGCGCGGTCCCCGTTCGCCATGCCGCCAATCTGCGACACGGTGACGTGCGACTCGTCAATAAAAGTAATAAAGTCGTCCGGGAAGTAATCCAGCATGGTGTAGGGCGTCTCACCAGGGCGGCGTCCGTCAATATGCCGCGAGTAGTTCTCGATGCCCGAGCAGTGGCCCAGTACCCGCAGCATTTCGAGGTCGTACAGGGTGCGCTCCTTGAGGCGCTGCGCTTCCAGCAGCTTGCCCGTGGACATGAAATACTCCAGCCGCTCTTCCAGCTCCTTTTCGATGCCGCCAATCGCCCGCTCAATGTTGCCCGCGCCCGAGACATAGTGCTTGGCGGGATAAACCACGGTGCCGTCCATATCGGTGATGCGGTCCCCCGTCAGCGGGTCTACCAGGCTGATGCGCTCGACTTCATCGCCCCACAGCTCGATGCGGGTGGGCTGCTCGTCGTAGGCGGCCCAGACTTCCACCATCTCCCCTTTGGCGCGGAAACGCCCTGGCAGCAGCTCGATGTCGTTGCGCTCGTACTGCATGCCCACCAGCCGCTCGATGATGGCTTCGCGGCCCACCTCCTCGCCCACCTTGAGCACCAGATTCAGCGCGGTGTACTCGGCGGGGTCGCCCAGGCCGTAAATCGCGCTGACCGAGGCCACCACAATCACGTCGCGGCGGGTCAGCAGGCTGCGGGTGGTGGAGTGGCGCAGGCGCTCGATTTCCTGGTTGATGCTGGCATCCTTTTCGATAAACAGGTCTTTGCCAGGTACGTACGCTTCGGGCTGGTAGTAGTCGTAGTAGGAGATGAAAAACTCGACGGCGTTGTCGGGGAAGAATTCGCGGAACTCGGCAGCGAGCTGCGCCGTCAGCACCTTGTTGGGAGCCATGATGAGGGCCGGGCGCTGGGTTTCCTCGATGACTTTCGCCATGGAGTAGGTTTTCCCCGTGCCGGTCGCCCCCAATAGCGTTTGAAACCTCAGCCCGCTTTCCAGACCATCTACCAGCGTCCTAATGGCCGTGGGCTGGTCGCCCGACGGCTGGAATTCGGAGTGAACTTTGAGCGGGCGCTGATTACGTTCAGACATGACGGCTCCTTGGGGCGCGAGTATGGGCAGAAGGGGCGGAACACATCTCCACAGTTTACGCTCTGAACGTAAGGGAGAGGGTGAGCATGCAAAGAACTCTTACAGGCAAGCGGGGCCTGTACTTCCAGGGCGGTGGGCGAGAGCAGCGGCTGTAACATCGGCCCATGCCCTTCATCTACTACACCGCCACCACGCTGAACGGCCACCTCTCCACGCCTGAGCATTCGCTGGACTGGCTGTTCGACATTCCCGCTGACGGGGTAGATATGGCAGGGTTCGAGTACACCGCTCTGGTGATGGGCGCACACACCTATGAATGGGTGCTGACGCATGAAAGCCTGCTGGCTGAGCCGCAGAAATGGGCCACGCTTTACGGCGATAAACCCGTATTCGTGTTCAGCAGCCGTGACCTACCCGTGCCAGCGGGGGCCGATGTGCGCTTGTTGCGGGGCAGTGTGGTGGAGCATCTGCCTGCCATCAGACAGGCAGCGGGAAGCAGCAACGTCTGGATTCAAGGCAGCGGAGACCTGGCAGGACAGTTTCTGGATGCAGGCGCACTGGACGAAATCGCGCTGGACGTGGCCCCCGTCGCCTTGACTGCGGGCATGCCTCTGCTGCCGCGTGAGGTGCGCTGGCCTCGGCTCAAGCTGCTAGAAGCGCGGATGAATGGGGATTTTGCGCGGCTGCGCTGGCGGGTGGAGCGCTAATCTAGAAACGCTACGAAGCCCAGCCGCCCATTCAGCGGGCCGCCGAACATGTAGAGGCTGCCTTGCTGCTGCCGCTCAGGCCACGCAGCGAAATAGTTGTAGATGAACTCACCATCCAGCCGCATTTCACAGACTCCTCTGGCATCCTTGGGACACGTGATTTCGTGTGGCTGGCTGTCTAGCGTCCGCAGCGTTCCCACCGACAAATCGGCCTCAGCAAAGGCATGAGCTTCAAAGAAGCGGCGGCGCAGCTCAGCATTCTGGTAAAGGTCAGCGGGCTGGTAGCCATGCCGCACCAGGTAGGCAGTTAGGCGGGCGGTCAGTTCACGGTCGCCCGTGCTGTTAGGAAAGACTAGAGTTAGGGGGCCGTCATAACGCCTGGCCTCTGCGTGGAAGGCTTTACAGGCGATGTCTTCCCGCCCGCGCCGGCAGAGTTCCAGGTAGTGCCGCAAGTTCTGCCCAGGTTGCAAATCCAGGCCCGCCTGCCACATATACCCACCCAGCAATGCGGCAGGTATCAGGAGT